>JALFBL010000052.1 GCA_022773395.1 Prevotella sp. | reverse complement strand
AACCACAGCAGTTCGTGGATAATGGATTTCAAATGCAGTTTCTTGGTGGTGAGCAACGGAAATCCATCTTTCAAATCAAAGCGCATCTGATGCCCGAAAACGCTTTTCGTCCCCGTGCCCGTTCGGTCGCCTTTTTCCACTCCTTCCGTCAATATGCGGTTGAGCAGGTCTAAATATTGTTTCATCGGTCTTTCGTCGTTTTCATTATGCGCAAGCACGCCACAAATATACGAAAAAAATGGAATCTCCATTCATTTGTTGCGCACAAAACGTGTTTTTACTGTCAAATTACCCACCATCGGTCTTTTCTCAACGTTCAGGATACTGTTTTTTTATTCACCATCGATCCTTTCTCAACGTTATAAGATGATGGGATTTTCGGGAATATGCGTGCTCTTGATTTTCCATTCCGTGGGATACAAATTGTTGGCCCGGTTGCCGAGATTCTTCACGAAACCGAGTGGCAGGCTACGGTAGGAGACGATGACAAATCCCGTTGGATATGTTTCCGGCAACACGATGGCTTCTTTCCGCAAATATTGGATGGCCTGTTGATAGTTGAGTTCGCAGTGTGGATACGATGCCGTGTCCAAGGTTGTGGATAGTGCCAGCGATTGGTCTGGAACCATGCTTTTCCCTTTCATTTCGCCTAAAACGATTCCTGCGTGAATGACGTTCAGCTGTTTTGAGGCCGCCCAATAGGTGTCGAACCATGCCTTGGGAATGGCGATGATGTGCTCTTTCTCCTGCAAGATTTCAAACGAATAGGGGACGAGGAGTGGCACTTTTCCCAGATAGGAACGGCATTTTTCCAGAGAGGGGCAGTGCTTTCCCTTTTTATTTTTAGAGGAACGCGCGGGCTTTTGCTGTTGGGACGCGTTGTCATCCGGTTTCCTGAGCACGGCAGCAAACAGTCCCTCTCCCTTGCTTCTGCCGGGAATAAAGCGATAGACGGGCTCCTGAAAGCCTTGAAGCAGCGAACCTGTGATGTTCCAGGAATCTTCTGTTTGGACAGATACAATGTCCGCACCAAACTTTTCGATGAGGAAACGGACATTTTCCTCGTTTTCTTTGGTGTTGAAAGTGCAGGTAGAATAAATCAGGATTCCGCCCGGAAGAAGGCATTGCCATGCGTCTTCTATGATTTCGCGCTGAAGTTTTCTGCATTTTTCAACGTTCTGAAGGCTCCATTCGCCAATTGCCCCTGCGTCTTTCCTGAACATGCCTTCTCCCGAGCAGGGCACATCTGCAAGGATGATGTCAAATTGCAGCCCCGACCGCAGATAATCGGCAGGCAGGTTATGGGTCACTATCACGTCCTTGTGGCCGAATTTCTGGATGTTTTCTTTCAGAATCTGTGCCCTCGTTTTCATTGGTTCGTTGCACACCAACAAACTTCCTTCCGGAAGAACCGAGCGGGCAATCATGGATTTTCCGCCGGGCGCAGCGCATAAGTCCAACATGATAATGGGGTGGGTCTCGTCTTGTTTCCTTTCATTGCCCCATTGTTTCCTTTCACCGAGGAATTGTTTCAAAATGGAAAACAGAAACATGGAAGATGCCTCCTGCACATAGTATGCTCCGGCGTGCATCAGTGGGTCGAATGTGAAAGTGGGTCTTTGCCGGAGGTATTGGCCTAAGGAACACCATGGAACACTGCCTTGAAACAGTCTTGAATCCACATCCTTCATGCTCTTGAAAGGATTCATACGGATGCTGGTGGGAGGGTCTTCCAGCAGTCCCCGTTGCAGATCCCCCCACAGTTCGTCCCCCATCAAGTTGTGCGTATATCGTATAAAATCCTCTGGCAGCATGATTTTTGGTTTAAAGCATTAAGACCACAAAGTTATGAAATATAATTCAAAGATTTCCCAAAAAACTTTGTACATTGAGTTTTTTAAACTAATTTTGCGGACAAAAGTTTACGTAACGAAATTCCAACATAAGTTTTATGAAAATGATTTCTTCTATGTTCCATTGTCGGCCAGCGGTAAAACCATTGATACTGTTAGCATTCTTGTTTGTTGCACCGTCAATGCTCAGAGCGCAAGTGTCTTCCGATTTTACCGTTGTCAGCGAAGACTCGGCCGCCATGCTGCCGACCGACAACCTGTTTCAAAAAGGCTTTCGGGGAAAGAAGAAAGAGAAAAATATTTTCAACCGCTTGGACGTTGCCTTGACATTGGGAACGACCGGCATCGGTTTCGATGTGGCTTCGCCCATCGGCAATTATCTGCAAGTAAGGGCCGGCTATGCTTTCATGCCTTCGTTCAAGCACACCATGAATTTTAAACTGCAAGTGGGCGACAAGCCAGAGACGCAGTATGACAAGAACGGCAATAAGATTCAAACCAAGTTCGACCGTTTGGCAGCAAGGTTCAAAGAGATTACCGGACAAGAGGTGGATAATGAAATAGATATGATCGGACGTCCTGTTTACAGCAACGGGAAACTGCTTTTCGATGTTTTCCCTTTCCACAACAAGAAGTGGTTTTTCACCGCCGGTGTGTATTACGGCCCTGCCACCATTGCCAAATCATACAACACTTATGAAGATATGCCGGCTCTTTTCGCTGTAAAGGTTTACAACAGCATTTATGAAAAAGTGTTGAAAGACGAGGCGCTGATCACAACCAGCCAGGGCGAAATCATCATGCCAGACGATCTGGCGCAAAAGATGAAGAAATATGGGCGCATGGGCATTCATCTGGGAGACTATTTCCTGGTGCCCGATGAAAACTCGATGGTGAAGGCAACGGTGGAAGTGGATCATTTCAAACCTTATCTTGGATTCGGCTATGGCAATGCCGTTCCCAGGACGGGACAGAAATATGCCTATATGCTCGAATGCGGATTCATGCTTTGGGGAGGCACGCCCAAGGTGATGTGCTACGGCACCGACTTGGCCACACAACATGTGAAAGGAAAAGTAGGACGAGACATCGATTTCATCAAAGCTTTCAAGGTGTTTCCTGTCATCAATCTCAGAATCACGAGGCGTTTGTTCTGAAACCCTTGAATGGTGGTGTGAATGGTGGGATTTTATCGGCGAAAACTGTCGGTGAAAATTTCAAAAACATAAGAAAAGAGCGTTCGCCGCAACAAAATGGCGTAACGCTCTTTTCTCTTTCATTACCTTTCGCCACCATCATGCACGTTGTCCCATCCCATAAAAATGTAACGGAAACAACGCTGATATGTAGCGGAGGAAGCGGGAATGTACAATAATGAAACAGTGCTGATATGTATGGGGAAACAGCGCAAATATATTATAAGGAGTAGAAACTGTATCGGTATGGAGCGGAATCCCAATGTCCCAGGAAACGGAAGAAAGAAATCAAGAATTTTGAGAAAAATCAACATGTCTTGCAACTTTTTGCCCATCCATTACGTCTAACCATCAAAAGAAACAAAAAAAAACAGAAATATGAAGAGATTATTCATAGCCATAGCATTGGCTTGTGCGCTCACCGCACCGACCCGCATGGATGCACAGAAACATCGGCACAATCCGAATCTTGTCCAGGCCACCACTACAGCCGACACGGCAGGTGTTGAGGCTTATTCAGACACCACATCCTTCGACAGCAGCCGCACCGCAGCAGCAAGCGGCAACGATTCGTGGGACGACGATGAAAACTACGACGTTTCCACCCCATGGGATGATATAAAAGATATGGTGGGAATCGGCATCGGAGGCACGGTGCTGGGCACAATAGCCATCATTGTCTTTGTCGTCATCATCCTTGCCCCCTTCTTTATCATCGGTTTGATTATCTACTTGATTGCCAAAAACCGCAACCAGAAATACAAGTTGGCTGAAAAGGCGATGGAAAGCGGACAGCAAATTCCCGAACAACTGCTCCGGACCGAACAGCAAAGCGACGAATATTTGTGGCGAAAGGGCATCAAGAACATTTTCTTGGGCATCGGTCTTACCATTTTCTTCTCTTACATGCACATGGGCGAATTTTCAGGCATTGGTTGGCTGGTATGTTTCTACGGCATCGGGCAGGCAGTGATCTCAAAGACCTCGGCATCGAAGCGCGAGCGCCGCGAACGGCGCGAACGCGAGATGGACAGAGAACAAACAGACAACAACAACGAATTGATGAAATAAATGGGAAATATGGAACAGCCTAAAAGATTAATGCGTTCAAACAACCGGGTATTGGGCGGTGTGTGCGGAGGTATTGCAGAATACATGAATGTGGATCCTACGGTAGTGCGTGCAGCCTATCTGATTCTCACCTTTTGCACTATTTTCAGCGGATTCTTCGTTTATCTGATTCTTTGGGTCATCATGCCTGAAAAATATCAATGAGCAGTATCAACGACATCTCTCTCGTAACGCAGGTGGCTGTGTTTCACAACAAACGGGCATTCGACCAGCTTGTCAAGAAATACCAGTCGCCTGTCAGGAGGTTTTTCTTGAACCAGACTTTGGGGGATGTACAGTTGAGCGACGATTTGGCGCAAGACACTTTTATCAAAGCATATACCAGCATTGCGAGTTTCAAGGGTTTGTCGGGATTTTCCACATGGCTGTACCGCATTGCATACAATGTGCTGTACGATTATGCACGCAGCCATAAAATGACAGAAGATGTAGATACCACTGCCATGCAAAACCGTGCATGCAGCCATGCCGACCAGGAATTGAAAATGGACATTTACAATGCCCTTCGCATCCTGAAACCCGATGAACGGACCTGCATCACCCTGCAACTGATGGACGGCCTGTCCATCGACAAGATTGCCGAAATAACGGGCATTGCCCAGGGAACCGTCAAGTCGCACTTGTCGAGAGGGAAAAAAGTATTGGCTATTTATTTAAAGGAGAACGGTTATGGAAGATAAGATGAACGAAATGAAAAAAGGAAAATGGGAAGAACTTGAGGATGTTTCAGAGTTCTTGGCCACGGACGATTTTGTGGCACGGTTCTTTGAAGAAAACCGGCAGGACATAAAAGACAACGGCTTTTCCCGTCGTGTCATGTCGCGTTTGCCTCGAAGTGCGAACAAACTGAATCGCATCTGGACGGTGTTCTGCATTGCCATGGGGGTAGCTTTCTTGGTTTACTCCAAGGCCTGGACCATGCTCTCCGGAAACATGCGCGGCATTTGGACAGACATCATCACCAGCGATTCACTGTTCAACAACAATCCCATCATGATTTATTGCTCGCTGCTGGTATTGGCTTTCATGGGCGGATATCAGTGGGTGATGGCGGAAAAATAAGTCAGCTCTGGCATCGTTGCCTGTTGCAAAGCCGGGGCAGCACCTTTGAAGAAAGGTTGCGGGCGGAACTTTCTGCCTTATTGAAAGATGAAGATACCGTCGTCTTCCGCAGTATTTTCCACCTTTGGCTTGCTCTTGGGCTTTTGTTTCAATTGTCCTTTCTCGTCAAACAGTCCGTAGGTGGTGCGCAGCACCACGAACTCTGTTCTTCGGTTCAGTTGGTTGCATATTTCCTCTTTCTCCTTGTCATTCAGTTTCTTGATGTATTCTTCCGACAGCACATCATCCTCTTTCAGCCATGAATACTTTTCCGTCAATTTTTTCCTGATTGTCTTCGGTTTTTCTTTTCCATAGCCTTTGGGTGTCAGGCGCTCCTTGTCTGTGCCATGGTCTATGAGGTATTTCACCACCGTTTCCGCCCTTTGCTGCGACAAACGCTTGTTGTACTCCGCACTTCCCCGATAGTCGGCATGGGCACTCAATTCGATGGTGATGTTCGGGTTCTCCTCCAGCAGTTTCCCCAATTTATCCAAGGCGGCGGCCGATTCCGGCCGAAGCGTGGCCTTGTCGAAGTCGTAGAAAATATTGTCTATCAGCACCGGAACACGGATTGAGGCAAGCGGAAACTGCAGCACATGCTCTTTCGATTCTTTCGTTGCCTCCACCTTTATTTCTTCGAGATGGTTCAGAAATCCCTTGCACGAGGCCATCAGAATGTAGTCCACGCCCGGTTCTATTACCTGTTCGAACGAGCCGTCGCCTTTCACGTTCACCTTCAGATTAGTGCCGTCGTTGCCCACAATCTGCACCTGGGCTGCCGGCAATTCGTAGCCGTCCATCTCATAGACCCATCCTTTGACGGTTTGCACGATTTCCGGATTCTCAAAGCTGTAGATATGGTCCCATCCCTTTCCGTTTCCTCTGTTGGAAGAAAAGAAGCCCCGGTTGTGCTGGCCTTCAAATGTGCAGCCGAAATCATCTCCTTGCGAATTGAGGGGATATCCCGGATGTTCCAGTCGGTATTTTTCGTTCTTGTCCACCTTGGCAATGAAAATGTCGAGTCCGCCCAATCCAGGATGCCCGTCCGACGAAAAATAGAGGTCGCCGTTGGGGCGGAATGTCGGGAACATTTCGTTGCCTGCCGTATTGATGGGCTTTCCGAGATTTTCCACACCGCCAACCCCATGCGTTGTCAGGCGCACTCGCCACACGTCCATCCCTCCTTCGCCACCGGGCATGTCGGAAACGAAATAGAGCCATTCGCCGTCGGGCGATACGGCCGGATGTGCCAGACTGGAGAGCGTGTCTTTGGTCAGTTCCAGCTTCACGGGCTTGCTCCATGCTGCATCCGAACGGTTGGAGGTCATGATGTTGGCATATCTGGGATACAACGGGTCGGCCAGGCACTGCGTGAGATACATGGTGCTCTGGTCGGCCGAAAAGCAGCAGGCTCCCTCATCGTATTCGGTGTTCAGTCCCGATTCGATGGTTTGAGGCTTTGTCCATTTCCCCCTGTCGTCTTTTTGCGAGTAGAAAATGTCGCCGGCCTTCATCCCCGTGATTCCGCTCAGCGTGTTTCCTTGCGCCTCGTTGCGGGTGGAAGTGAAGTAAAGGCGGTCGTGCTCGTCGCCGAAAAGCATCGGACTGTAGTCGGCTCTGCGCGAGTTGAACACGTCCATCTTCTTCACCGTGTAGCGCGATCCCGTCTGCTTGATGTCGGGCGCTTCTCTGGCCGCTTTCAGGCCGTTGCGTGCCAACTCGTTGTCGGGCATGGAGTCGAGCACCGTTTGAAACTCTTTGGCCGCCTCTTTGTAGTTGGCGTTCTTCAGCAGCATGCGGGCCAGGGCAAGGTGCGTGTCCGCATTGTCTTGCTTGTAGCGTATCACGTTGTGGTAGGCCGCGATGGCTTTTGGCGTGGCGTTGATTTTGTCGTAGCACAAAGCCAGCCGTGCGGCGCGTTTTCCCCTCAGCGTCCTCTCTTTTGCGGGTGTCTTGCCGTAAGCCTGTTTGAACTGCTCTGCCGCGTCATAATATTCTCCGATGGCGAGAAATTTCTCGCCCTTTTTCATGTTCTGTTCCGCTCCGCACGATGCCAGTAGCAGTGCGGCCATCCATATTGTGAATATCTTGACGTGCTTCATTTGATTAATATAACTGCAAACCGGCTGTTTTATTGTTTGTATGACGGGATTGTTTTGCAGGTTGGCGGCCAGACAGGCATCTATGGCTTGAACGGCAAACGGTAGGTGCAGCCGCTCTTCCACTCGCTGCATCCGTATGCGTTTGTCCCCTTTATGATGTGGCCTTTCCCGCATACGGGGCAGGGATTGCCCACAATGCTGTCATCGGCAGCCGGTCCGGTGGCGGCAGTTCTACTTTTCGTTTTCGCTTTTTGGGGGGAAACCTGCCGTTTTGGGGGTGGTTTCTTCTTCAGTTCCTCTTCTGTTGTCATGGTCACTCTGCGGTTGGAACCGTCGGCCAGCACCTGGTTCACAATGGCGGTGATTTGCTCTTTCAGTTCAGCGATGAATTGGGCCGGGTCGTATTTCTTGTGCTCTATGTCGCGCAGTTTCTTTTCCCAGATGCCTGTCAGTTCGCAGCTTTTCAGCAGTTCCTCGCGAATGATGTCAATCAGTTCGATGCCGGTGGGGGTGGCCACGAGGTTCTTGCGCTCGCGCCGGATGTAGCGGCGTTTGAACAGCGTCTCGATGATGCCTGCCCGCGATGACGGGCGGCCTATGCCGTTTTCTTTCAGCGCGGCTCTCAGTTCCTCGTCGTCCACGAATTTTCCTGCCGTTTCCATGGCGCGCAGCAGCGTGGCCTCGGTGTAGTATTTGGGCGGTGTAGTCCATTTTTCGGTCAGTGTAGGTGTGTGCGGTCCGCTTTCTCCTTTTGCGAAAACGGGCAATGTGTGCTCCTCGTCTTCCTTTTTTTCGTCGCCGCTGTCGCCCGTTGCCATTGGATGCTGTGCGCTTTGCGCTGTGTCGGCGGCATACACCACGTGCCATCCCGGTTCCAGAATTTGCTTGCCCGTGGCCTTCAGTTCCACTTCATCGACTGCTCCCATCACGGTGGTGGTGGAGAATTTGCAGTCGGGATAGAACACGCTGATGAACCGGCGCACAATCAAGTCATAGACATGGCGTTCCATGTCGGTCATGCTTCCGGCAGGAACGCCTGTGGGAATGATGGCGTGGTGATCAGTCACCTTGGACGTGTCGAACACTTTCTTGCTTTTGGGCAGCCTGGCTGCTGACAGAGGAGCCGTGAGCGTTTCGTAGCCCCGCAGGCCTTGCAGTATGCCCGGACACTTGGGATAAATGTCGTCGCTCAGGTATTGGGTATCTACACGGGGATAGGTGGTGAGTTTGCGCTCGTAGAGGGTTTGTATCACGTTGAGGGCCAATTCGGCACTCATGCCGAATTTCTTGTTGCAATCTACCTGCAGCGACGTGAGGTCGTAGAGGTGAGGTGGGGCTTCCGTTCCCTTTCTCCTCTGTACGTCTGTAACGGTAAACGGCTTTTCGGCAATGGTGGCAAAGGCCTTTTCGCCCTCTTCCTTGTCGGTGAATTTTCCTTTGGTGGCCGTGAAGAGCGTGTTGCGGTAGAGGGTGGACAGTACCCAGTAGGGTTCGGGCTTGAAATGGCCGATTTCCTTTTGCCGGTTCACGATGAGGGCCAGCGTGGGCGTTTGCACCCTTCCGATGGAAAGCACCTGCCGGTTCTGTCCGTATTTCAGGGTGTAGAGACGTGTGGCGTTCATGCCGAGAATCCAGTCGCCGATGGCCCTCGACAGTCCTGCCAGATAGAGAGGCTGATAGTCTTGCTGGTCTTTCAGTTGCTGAAAGCCCTCGCGGATGGCCTCGTCGGTCATCGATGAAATCCACAGCCGCTTGACGGGGCACTTGGCTTGCGCCTTCTGCATCACCCACCGCTGAATCAGTTCTCCTTCCTGCCCGGCATCGCCGCAGTTCACAATGCCGTCGGCATTTTGCATCAGCCGTTCAATCACCGAAAACTGCTTTTGTATTCCCTTGTCGTCTATCAGTTTGATGCCGAACCGTTGTGGAATCATGGGCAGCGCACTGAGGCTCCACGATTTCCACAAGGGCGTATAGTCGTTGGGCTCTTTCAGCGTGCACAGGTGTCCGAACGTCCACGTCACCTGATACCCGTTGCCCTCCATATATCCGTCCTTGGAACTCGTGGCTCCAATGATGCGGGCAATATCGCGTGCCACGCTCGGTTTCTCGGCAATGCAAACAATCATTCTTGAAGGATAAATTCTGAAAGGATGCTGCAGTCGGGGACACCTGAAAACGGGGCGTTGGACGGGTGCGGGCAGCCCTTTGGTGTGCAAAGGTAGTAAAAAAAGCGCAGAACGCTTGCGCCCATGCCGCATATTTCATGGCCCACAGGCCAAAAGGCGTGGATGCACCCAATGTGTTAACAGATGTTGCCGATGGTTAAAGCCACGCTTCTTGTTTTTGCAGGATTTTTCTTCAAAACAGAAAAGCAACGAATGTTCCGTTGCTTTTCTGCCATTGCGAAAACGGCTGCCGCTTTTGCTTTTTCATCTACAAAACGATGCTTTTCTGGGCAACGGATGGGTGATGGCTGCGCAAAAAAACATCCGTGGAAATGCAAAGCGTCATCGGTTGCCATTCAAGGCATCGTCCGTTGAAGACCAACAGACGATGCCTTGAATGGCTCTGTTTTAGCTGTTTTTTAACGTGTTGATAATCAAAGTGTTGTGGACACTCGTTTTTCGCGAATTTGAGGGGAAAGGACGGGCTGCTGGAAAATATCGCATTCTACGTGTTAAAATTGGCGGCAGAAAATGTTAAAATCGGTGGTTTCCGTCATTCCCATGGGTTTCGCCACTCGTCCCTGTACCCCATATATTCTATCACGATTCTCCTGTCGTCCACAACAGCCCTTACGTTTTCCGTGGTCTTGTCTATGCTGTCGTCCACCCAAATGTCCATGATTCCATCGTTCCAATGGCTTTGCAGCACGCTGGATGCCCAATCCATTTTCAATGGTTTGATGGTTTTGAAACGCATCCTCATCTTGGGACTTTTCACACTTTCCATTTCGCCCGATACCTTTACTTGGCAAGCCAGCGAGTGGGGGGAGGGCTGCTCCCATTCCACCGTCCAATGGTTGTTCTGGCAAAAGAAAAAGTGCCGGTAGCCGTAAATTTTCTGCGCGCTTTCTCTGGACACCTTGCGGTTCATGTGCCAAGGGGCGCAGTGGCTTTGCGTGACTTGCCATTTGTCTTGTCCGCAAGAAACGATGGACATTTCGTAAACCATCGAGTCGCCATAGATTTCTGAAAAGGCGTGGATTTTCCATGTAGCCCCTTTCCCGTCCAATGTTCTATGCCTGTCGGTATTGTGGATGGCCACCGTATAGTCGGCTCTGTTGTAGCCGCTCCGGAACGTTCGCAGCAGATAAACAGTTGCCTTTTCGGGGCCATCTTGCGTCCTGTTCACTTTTACGTTGGGGAAATACAGCAGGTCAACCGAGTCGCGTCCATCAAGGTTTTCCTGTCCGATGTATCTGTTGAATTTGTAGGTGAGCGTGAGAATGTCCATGAATGGGGTAATGGCTGCTTTGGTATAGTCGTAGGCTATTTTCCCCGCTTTCGTCTTGTCGGTACCCGTTTCATAGTCGTCGTTGTAGCAGCTTGCCAAGAGCAGACTTGCCATGCTGCACATTATTATATATAAGGCTGTCTTTTTCATTTTTACTTTTGTTTGGGATGGTTTTTCTTTTCTTTTTTCATCTTGAGACGCATTGTTGGCAGAGAATTCAGAATCGGTAGCCGGCACCGCAGCGAAGTATGCCGATGTTGCCCTCTCCCAACTCACCGAACATGAAAAAATGGCCGCCCAGGGTGATGGTGGTGCCGATGTAGGTGATGTGGGCAGTGGATTGGAGAGTGTGTTTGAAACTGCTCTCTCGCATTTTTCTTTCCCAGAAGGCCTCTCCTCCAATGGCTATTTCGCTGTACCATCTCATCTTTGGCGTGTCACGGTAATAATAGCGGAGCGATGGCATCAGTGTCAGGATGTTTGTGCGGGCGCCGTTGACCGGAAGACCCGTCTGTATGTTTCTGGCATTTTGAAACCGGGTTCGGAACGCCACATACGCTCCCGCATACCAGTGTTTGCCCAACTTTCTCCGATAGCTCAGGTCGTAGGCACAGCCCGTATATGACTGTCCCGGTGAATATTTGCTGTTGTTGTATTCTTCCATGGGAGTGTCTCTCCGGAGGCCATCAGGGAAAGGGGTGGCAAGAGCGTCCACCAGCGTTTGGCCCACACCTATGCCCACGGATATTTCCTGTTTGGAAGAAAGAAGGTCGGTGGCCTTTCCCTGTGCCATGGCCGGAGCAGGGACGGAAAGTGCCGGAAGCAGCGCAAGCAGGGCTGTCGCCGCTTCTTTCAGCAAGGGGGTGCGGCCTGTATTTGTAGTGTCGTTTTTCATATACATGTTTGCGAGTTTGCCGGAAAAACACTGTTGAAAGGAATATCTTGCATCGGGAATCGGACAAAAATGTGAGTCTCGCCATTTTTTAACATACCAACGGCCCGAAAAAGGCCAAATAAGTTGCTTTTTTATTTTGTCATGTATGATTTATTCGCTATTTTTGCAGAATCTTATTTACATATTATACCATAACCTAATTAAAAAGTATGAAAAAAATTACACTTTTGGCAGTATCGGCAATGTTTGCCATGTCTGCTTTCTCACAAAACAACATTGGTAATTTAACGGTGAACAGAACGTTTGAACTTGCCAAGATGGCAAAGGCTGCATCTGATTTCAACGTGATGATGGAAACACCTGCCGGCGAAATGAAGCGCTATGCTCGCTCTGCTGACGGTGCTGGATTCTATCTTTACACCGGCGACGATGGAAAAACAAAGATTGGTGCAAAAAAACAGTCCGGCTCCATCAAAATCGTTTCTGATGCCGACGGACAGACCGTTTACATCAAAGGTATCATTTCTCAGCTTCCTGATGTAGGATGGGTAAAGGGAACACGCAACGGCAACACCATTACAGTGGAAACCGGACAGGATCTGCTGTACTTGAAGAATTACGACTGTTCTTTGAAACTGTCTATGATGAACATCAATAGCGAAGGAACTAAATTTGAAAAGGATGATGCTGTTAAGAATGTGACGCTTACCATCGACGGTGGAAACATTACACTCAACGGAACCAGCGAACAAACGATTTTGGGCTGCTACTACAGCGATGACGATACATGGACCGGATACGGAGACTGGAACTCTTCATTCTCAGAAATCGAAGAGGTGGCCGTGACTCCTGAATCGGGCGTTTACATGAAACCTTACCTCCTTACGGCAGACCAGATTGACGAAAACGCAGATCCTGTCAAGAATACACCTATCAAGGTGGGTATCAACGGCAACGACATCTATGTTCAGGGATTGTTCAGAAATATCCCCGAAGGTTATGTGAAGGGTGTGAAGTCTGGCAATACCGTTACATTCGCTATGGGTCAATTGATCGGCGACGATAACCAGGGTGTGTCTTACTATCTCTTGGGAGTAGGTGAAGAAGGATTGACTGATGTGGTTTACACATACGATGAAAGCAAAAATACTTTCACACAGGAAACAACGTATGTATGTCTCAGCATGTCTTTCAACGATTTGAGCTTGGTGAACGCTTACACGACTTCTTCGTTCAAGATTGAACCGACCGCTGTCGGCAGCATCGAAAGCAACGGCCGCACTGTGGCTGCTGAGAAATTCTTCGATATGTCGGGTCGCGAAATCGCAGCTCCTGCAAAGGGCGTTTACGTGAAGAACGTTACTTACACCGATGGTACAACAAAGGCTGAAAAGGTGGTTGTGAAATAAACTCCCTGAGTAGGTAATTGCATAAAGGCCATATCTTTTCCCGATGTTGTGGGGGGAGATATGGCTTTTTTCGTGACTGCCTGCCTGAGGAAATAGCCGGTGGGCCGAAGGGCAGCACAGAACGCATGGCACTTTTAAGATAAAAAAACTTCAATAATTTTGTGAGGAAAGGGATTTGCATTATCTTTGCAAAATAAGACTATGGAACAAAAGAAATTATCCGGCAGCATATTGAAAATCGCTTTCCCTTTGTTGTTGGGGGGAGCCATTCTTTATTGGATGTACCGCGAGGTGGATTTCGACCGGATAAGGCATGTGCTGTTGGAGGAAATGGACTGGACATGGATGCTCCTGTCGTTTCCTTTCGGCATTTTTGCACAGATGTTTCGGGGCTGGCGATGGAAGCAGACATTGGAACCTATGGACGAGCATCCGAGAACGGCCACAAGCATACACGCCGTTTTCTTGTCGTATGCCGCCAGTCTGGTGGTGCCGCGCATCGGGGAATTTACACGCTGCGGTGTGTTGTCGAGATACGACGGCATCTCGTTCCCGAAAGCATTGGGAACGGTGGTGACGGAACGCGCCATCGACATGCTGCTGATTCTGGCGATAACCGCACTCACCTTGCTTTTCCAAATGAGCATATTCGGAACGTTTTTTGAAAGAACCGGCACCAATGTGGGAGGACTCTTGCAAAAGTTTTCGACAATGGGCTATCTCGTGACTGCCGTATGTGCCGTGGCCTCGCTGTGGCTGGTTCACATCTTGTTGAGGCATCTTTCTATATATAATAAGGTGAAGGCCACCCTGAAGGGGATATGGCAGGGGGTGGTTTCGCTGAAAAATGTCAGGAACGTGCCGCTGTTCGTGTTTTTCACGGCGGCTATCTGGGCATGCTATTTCCTGCACTACTATTTGACGTTCTTCTGCTTCGACTTCACGGAGCATCTTGGAGGATCGTGTGTGTTGGTGACGTTTGTCGTGGGAAGCATCGCTGTGATTGTGCCGACACCCAATGGGGCAGGCCCCTGGCACTTTGCCGTAAAAACCATGCTGGTTCTGTATGGGGTGGCAGACAACGAGGCACTCTGTTTCGTGCTGATTGTGCATACGGTGCAAACCATGCTGGTAGTGGTGCTGGGCATTTATGCATGGGTGGCCTTGGCTTTTACCCGCCGAAGAAAGGCAGTGGCATTCTGAGCCGAACCGGAACAGGAATGGATGAAAAGAAAAAAAGCAATCTATATTATTAACCGAGATTTGACAAGGCGGAAGGAGCATGAGGCTGGAGAATGGAAGTGCCGGGCAATTTCTTGCAGTCATTTCTCTAAAACTAAAAACTATGAGCGAGATTAAAAATCTGAAACCGCAATGCATCTGGAAAAACTTCCATGCACTGACACAAGTACCTCACCCGTCGGGACATCTGGAAAGAATGGAGAAGTTTCTGCTTGACTTTGCCAAGGAGGCGGGGGTGGAAGCATTCAAGGACGCGGCAGGCAACATCGTGATGCGCAAGCCTGCAACGCCGGGAATGGAAAACCGAAAGGGAGTGATCCTGCAGTCGCACATGGATATGGTGCCGCAGAAAGCACCCGAGAGCAATCATAATTTTGAAACCGACCCGATTGAAACCTGGATCGACGGTGAATGGGTGAAGGCGAAGAACACCACGCTGGGTGCCGACAATGGTTTGGGAGTTGCTGCCATACTGGCTGTGATGGAGGCTAAGGACTTGAAGCACGGACCGGTCGAAGCACTGATCACTGCCGATGAGGAAACCGGCATGCACGGTGCAAACGGACTGCCAGAGGGCGAACTGAATGGCGACATTCTGCTGAATCTGGACTCGGAAACATGGGGCAAATTCGTGATCGGCAGTGCCGGTGGTATTGATGTTACCGCAATGCTGGACTATAAAGAAGTGGAGACCGACCCGTCTGATGCTGCCGTGAAGGTGACGCTGAAAGGATTGCGTGGAGGTCACTCAGGATTGGAAATTAACGAGAGACGCGGAAACTCCAATAAACTGATGGTGCGTTTCGTGCGCGAGGCCATTGAGAGATTCGAGGCTCGTCTGGCAACATGGCATGGTGGCAACATGCGCAATGCCATTCCATTCAAGACAGAAGTGGTGCTGACATTGCCGAAAGAAAACGTAGAGGCACTGAAGGAATGCGTGGCCGACTGGCAGGAGGTGTTCGCAGATGAGTACAAGAACATTGAAAGCGGTATTGAGTTTGGTACAGAAGATGTGACCACACCGGGCATGGAGGTGCCGGTTGAAATCCAGGACAACCTCATCAACGTGATTTACGGTTGCCACGACGGAGTGCTGCGCATGATTCCTTCTTATCCTGAAGTGGTGGAGACTTCAAGCAATCTCGCCATCATTGACATCGAGGGCGGCAAGGCATCCATCAAGATCCTGGCTCGCAGTTCGCGTGAGGATATGAAAGAGTATATGGTGAAGACGCTGGAAAGCTGTTTCAACATGGCTGGCATGAAAATGACAACATCGGGCAGTTATGGCGGCTGGGATCCCAATCCCGACAGTGAGGTGCTGAACATGATGCTGAAGGTTTACAAGAATCTGTTCAATGAAGAAGGCATCATTCAAGTGGATCATGCCGGACTGGAATGTTCCATCATCCTCGGCAAGTATCCTCACTTGGACGTGGTTTCTTTAGGTCCCACCATCCGTTCACCGCACACTTCTACCGAACGTGCGCTCATTGAAACGGTGGAACCGTTCTGGGCACTGTTGAAGAAGGTGCTGGAAGAGGTTCCAGGAAAATAAGGAAAGGGCAGAAGAGATAATGGGGAGCCGGCCGGGGAAAATGCCGGTCGGCACTTGTTGAAATGGCTTTGGACAAGAATGAATTGCCGTTCTTGGACAAAGCCGTTTTTCTTGGTGCCGGCAACAAAAGAGAAAGATTGTTGGCGGATGGGGTTGATTATTATAATGAAAAGTGCAGAAATAATAAAAAAAATGAGTATCTTTGCACTCGAAAATTAATTTTATTCATTAAGATGGACGATTATCACGCGGAAAATAACACGAATTGTTAGGCTGAGGGTTACGCTCCGCGAGCTAATCCTGCGCCAAAATCATTTTTAGAGGATTAGCAATGAGAACATACTGGAATACAAGCAAGAACTTGAAGGTTATCCCGGAGTGGGAGCCGAATTGTTGGATACAGGTGACGTGTCCAACAGAAGAGGATCAGCAACTGTTGGAAGAGAGATTTCAAATACCCGATTACTTTTTTTCGGATATTAGCGATACGGACGAGCGGGCACGCTACGAATATGATGATGGCTGGATGCTCATCATCTTGCGTATTCCGTATGTCAAGGAAATACGCTCGCGGTCTCCCTATACCACCGTTCCATTAGGCATTATCCATAAGCGTGACGTCACCATCACCGTGTGCTATTACGAAACGAACATGATGATTGATTTCGTTTCCTATCACCAGAAACGGGGCGAAGGATTTGTCGATTATGTGGATATGATCTTCCGCCTGTTCCTTTCGTCTGCCGTATGGTATCTGAAAAGACTGAAGCAAATCAGCACACTTATCGACAAGGCCAAGCGAAATCTCGACAACGACGGCGTGAATAACGAATCGCTGGTGGGGCTTTCAAGGCTTCAAGACTCGCTGACTTACTTCATCACGTCCATCCGCGGAAACGAGAATCTGCTGGCAAAACTGAAGTTCAAACTGCAGGTGGACGAACTGGACGCCGACTTGATAGAGGACGTCAGCATCGAGATGAGCCAGGCGCGCGAAACCACGAACATCTATTCGGACATTCTTGAAAGCACGATGGACACCTATTCGAGCATCATCAACAACAACATGAACCGTGTGATGCGTACATTGACATCGGTGACAATCATCATGATGTTCCCCACGCTCGTGTCGTCACTTTTCGGAATGAATCTCACTAACGGGATGGAAAGCAGTCCTGTGGGCTTCATTGTGGCATTGATCATTTCCATATTCACATCCGTGGTTTCATGGCTGATTCTTCGGCATAAACGTCTGATTTGACAGATAAAATAAAGATTTTTCCCGATTCGTTAATGATTTACAATTATTTTAATTAAGTTTGCAGCGTAATATGCTATGACAACGGCAAATAACGCTGAGAAGACTGGCAAGTTTTCTCTGTTTGTTTGCATGGTCATTCCAAATTGAACTACCTTGAATACGAATAAAAATCATGTAGAAATGATGGACTCTCAAGAAAATGTCCTCAATGAAGAGGCACAGTCAGAAGTACAGAATGTAAACAACCCGGTTGCAAATCCAGAGCCAGAGGCTGGCAAAGCAGAAACGGCTGCCCAAGTGTCGGAAGAACTTGAAACAGTTGAAGAAAGGCCTGAAATGGTAGCGGAAGAAGCAGCCGAAGGAGTGGGTAATGCCGAAACTGCGTCCGAAGAATCCGAAATGCCGGTTGAAGACTTTGCGGCGAAAGTCTATAAAAGCAAGAGAGAAATCGTTGAACGCCTGCAGGAATTGGCTCACAATGATGGAACGCCTTCAAAAGATGAAGTGGAACACTTGAAGTCTGTGTTCTACAAGATACATGTTGCGGAACGCGAAGCCCAATTGAAAGCGTACATAGATGGAGGAGGCGACCCTGAAACATATCAGATCGTTCCAGACGAGGATGAAGAGGCATTCAAGGCAGAAATGATTGTCATCAAAGAAAAACGCTCGAAAGCATTCCAAGAACAAGAAGAGGAAAAGCAGGAAAACCTGAAAAGAAAGTTGGAAATCATTGAACAGGTGAAGGCAATGGCCACTTCGCCCGAAGAGGCAAACAAGAATTTTCAGGAATTCAAAAAACTACAGCAGGAGTGGAAAGACATCAAGCAGGTTCCGGCGGATAAGGTCAATGAACTTTGGCGCAGTTACCACCTCTACGTAGAACAATATTACGACTTGCTGAAATTGAACAGCGAGGCGCGTGAGTATGATTTCAAGAAGAATCTTGAGATAAAGACGCGCATTTGTGAAGCGGCAGAGAAACTCACGGAAGAAGCGGATGTTATCAGTGCCTTCCACCAACTCCAAAAACTTCATAACGACTTCCGTGAAACCGGCCCGGTGGCTAAAGAACTGAGAGAAGAAATATGGGCACGCCTGAAAGCAGCGTCTGCCATCATTAACAAGCGTCATCAGCAGCATTTCGAGGAGTTGCGTGCCAGAGAAGAGGATAATTTGGTCAGGAAGACGGCGTTGTGCGAAAAGGCGGAAGCCATTGCGAAAGAAGAGAACAAGGGATCGAGCGACTGGGACAGGCATACGAAGGAAATGATTGCGTTGCAGGCTGAATGGAAAACCATCGGATTTGCTCCACAAAAGATGAACGTGAAGATTTTCGAGCGTTTCCGCAAAACCTGCGATGATTTCTTTGGAAGGAAAACCGAGTTTTTCAAGGAGATGAAGAGCCGGTTCGCCGAAAATGCAGAGAAGAAGAAAGCACTGGTGGAGCAGGCACAGGCACTTCAGGACAGTACGGACTGGAAATCAACGAGTGACAAACTCATCGCTTTGCAAAAGGAATGGAAGACCATTGGCGCTGTTCCCAAAAAGCAGGGCGACCAGTTGTGGAACGATTTTCTTGGGGCTTGCAACAAGTTCTTTGAAGCACGTAATCAGGCCAATGCGGGAACCCGCAGCGTAGAAAAACAGAATTTGGAAAAGAAACGGGGCATCATTGAGCAACTCAAGGCGATGCTGGAAGAAACGGGCGATAACCTTCAGGCAAAGGTTCAGCAGCTGATTGAAGAATACCAAAGCATTGGGCATGTGCCGTTCAGAGAAAAAGACAAACTTTATAAGGAATATCACGAAGTGCTTGACAAACTCTATAAAGAATTGAATCTTTCGTCAGCCATGCGCCGTCTGGATAATTTCAAAAGCAATATCAAGAATATGGTGGAACAGGGTGCCGACGTTTTGGACAGCGAACGTTCTAAACTGATGCGCCGCTACGAGGGCTTGAAACAAGAAATTCAGACCTACGAGAATAATCTCGGGTTCTTGAATGCCGCCAGCAAGAAAGGCAGCAGTTTGATCGATGAAATGAACAGAAAGGTTCAGAAACTGAAAGATGAATACGAACTGATACGCCAAAAGATAAAGGCCATCGACGCTGAAAACAAGGAAAACTGACCGTTTCCCAGGCTTTTGAAAGCAGAAGTCTGTTCTTGGACGGGACAAAGCCTCGTGCACCTTCCAAAAGGTGCACGAGGCTTTCTGCATGTTGGGCATACTGTCGCCACGCATCTTTTCTTTCTCTCGTTAAATGTACACGAGGTTTCGTGCATGTTGGGCATACATGTAAAAAGAAGAGCGATCGGAAAATAAAAACGGACAAAAAATTGCTCATTCAAAAATGAATGGTTAATTTTGCAGAAAACGGGCATGGATCGGCAAGCCGGAGAATGTTTCTTGCAACGTCTCTGGAAATGATTTTGGCGCAAAGCACCCATCGAAGCAAAAATCATAAATTTTACGCGTAAACAAAAAACAACGAAACATGAAAACGAAAATGATTGCCCTAACCCTCTCTGTGATGATGGCAGGTGGCTCAGTTCTATATGCCCAAAGGCATATAGGGCATGCAAAAACGGCGAATGGAAAACTTGCCTCCAAGCCAGCAGACGAATTTAACGTATTTCTGCGCACGTTTCTGGCAGACTGTTTTTTCGATGTCAACTTCAACTCACTGCTTGCCAACAACGACAAAAGATTGGCAAAATACATCGATTCCCAAATGGATGTTCGCCGTTACGGCAGTCCCGGAGCACTTGTTATGCTGTATGCCCGCAAGGACAACTTCGGCTTTCACGAATACACCGACTATACGTTCAAGGTGAAAGGCGGTAAGGGATGGAAGGTGAAAGGCATGCCACAAGATTGGGAAATAACTGGCGAAGAACAACCGGATGCCATTACCGGGCTGCCCGTCATTTACTATAAACCAACCACCGACATACCGGAAGAAATGGTAGATATGGAAAATCTGATAACGCGCCCTGTGGAATTGCCCTATCCCAAAGCAAAAATCATGGTGGCTTACTTACCCCAATACTTCAATGGCGAATATACAGGCCCGCGCGCTTTCTATTTCATCAAAACACCATCAGGCTGGAAACTGGCCTTTGTGTACGACTCCCTGTTTTCGGCGTAAACTTTCTTCGCTTGGACAGTAATCCTTTGCTCGCTTGGCCGTGACCTTTCTTTACCGAGGGGTGATTGTGTTCCGGTTCATCCGCAACCTTGGCTTCAAGTCCGCCGTGACCGTATAATGGTATGATGAAAGAAGCCAAATGACTTGTGAAAAATCATTTGGCTTCTTTCATTGTTGGGGTACTCGGACTCGAACCAAGAATGACAGGACCAGAATCTGTAGTGTTACCATTACACCATACCCCAATACTTTGCATCCGGTATTGCCCTGTTTCATGGAAACTTTCCATCAACCGAATTGCGGATGCAAAGGTAGTGCTTTTTTTTGAACTACAAACTTTTTTCCAAACTTTTTTATCTAAAATCATCATCCATAAGGCCACTTTTCATTGTCTTTTCAGAAAAAGTCTGCGCTCTCTTTGTCCATAAGTTTCAAAAAAATGTATTTTCCTGATTGTTGCCTTTGCCGTTTTCTAAAAAAAACGCAAATTAACGATTCAATTGAATGTTATTCAAATAAATCAACGTACCTTTGTAGCATATTTATACAATTGATATTAGATGATAAAAACGAAAGATTTAGTAGAGACAATTACCAAAGGAATTCAAGAGAAAAAAGGTCAGAACATTGTTGTTGCCGACTTGAACAACATCGAAGGCACCATTTGCAACTATTTCGTTATATGCCAAGGCACATCGCCCTCGCACGTTGAAGCCATTACAGACGCTGTTGAAGAGTATGTGCGCGTCAATGCCAGCGAGAAACCTGTTCGCATTATCGGTAGAGAAAACGACTTATGGGTGGCTATGGACTATAGCGACGTGCTTGTTCATATCTTCGTGCCAGATGCCAGAGAGTACTATAATTTGGAAAACCTTTGGGCAGATGCAAAGATTGAGACAATACCTGATTTAGATTGATAGAGAAAATGGAACAAAACAATAAAATGCCGAAAATGCCAAGATTCAACATGAGTTGGATCTATATAATGGTGATTGTCGGCCTTATGGCTATTTGGTTCACTGGCGGAGATTCTGCAACAGGAAGCATCAGCAAACCTGCATCCTACAATCAGTTCAAGGTGATGGTGGCAAACGGTTATGCCTCCAAGATTGTGGTCAACACGGATGAAAAAAAACTGAAGATGTATGTGAAACCCCAATATATCCGAAAGGTTTTTGGTCAAGGAACTGACCGGACGGGAAAAGAACCATACGTCAATGTGGAATTTGGAAGTGTGGATCAGGTGGAGCAGTTCATCAACTCCGAGTCGGTGAGCAAAAAGTTTTCCGGGGAGTTCAGTTATGAAAACAAAAAAGAAAACGAACTTTTCAACATTTTCATTTCCAGCGTTCTGCCTTTCCTGTTGTTGTTAGGACTCTGGTTTTTCATCATGAGGCGCATGAGTGGCGGTTCCGGAGGAGCCGGCGGCGTGTTCAATGTGGGCAAGAGCAAGGCCAAGATGTACGAAAAGGGCAACGAACTGAACATCACTTTCAAGGACGTTGCCGGACAAGAGGGTGCCAAGCAGGAAGTGCAGGAAATTGTGGAGTTTTTGAAAAATCCGAAGAAATACACCGATTTGGGCGGTAAAATACCCAAGGGCGCTTTGCTTGTAGGCCCTCCTGGAACAGGAAAGACGCTCCTTGCAAAAGCCGTTGCAGGCGAGGCGGGCGTTCCCTTCTTTTCGATGAGCGGTTCCGACTTTGTCGAAATGTTTGTGGGTGTAGGGGCAAGCCGCGTGCGCGATCTTTTCCGTCAGGCAAAAGAAAAGTCTCCTTGTATTATCTTTATCGACGAGATAGATGCCGTGGGGCGTGCCCGCAGCAAGAATCCTTCGATGGGTGGAAACGATGAACGTGAGAACACGCTCAATGCCCTGCTCACCGAGATGGACGGTTTCGGTACGAACAGTGGTGTGATTATCCTTGCAGCCACCAATCGCGCCGACATGCTCGATTCGGCCCTGTTGCGTGCAGGTCGCTTCGACCGCCAAATCAACGTGGATCTTCCCGACCTTCATGAACGCAAAGCCATCTTCGATGTGCACCTCAAGCCTGTGAAGATCGACAAGAATGTGGATGTGGAACAATTGGCGCGCCAAACCCCAGGGTTCTCGGGAGCCGACATTGCGAATGTTTGCAACGAAGCGGCTCTGATTGCTGCACGCCATGACAAGAAGTGGGTTGAGAAACAGGATTTCTTAGACGCTGTGGATCGAATTATCGGTGGATTGGAGAAGAAAACCAAAGTGATGACAGCCGCAGAAAAGCGCACCATTGCGCTGCACGAGGCAGGACACGCCACCATATCATGGTTCTTGGAACACGCCAACCCGCTTGTCAAGGTGAGCATCGTGCCCCGTGGAAGGGCATTGGGTGCCGCCTGGTATATGCCCGAAGAGCGACAGATCACCACCAAAGAAGAGATGCTCGATGAAATGTGCGCGACTCTCGGAGGACGTGCTGCCGAAGAACTGTTCACCGGACATATCTCTACCGGTGCCATGAACGATTTGGAGCGTGTCACCAAGAGCGCATACGGCATGATTGCATACGCCGGAATGGGCGAAAAACTGCCTAACATCTGCTATTACAATGTGGAAAACGGATTCCAGAAACCTTACTCTGAAACCACGGCAAAGGTGATGGACGATGAGGTGGTTGCCATGATTGCCGGCCAGTACGAACGCGCCAAACAACTGTTGATGGAGCACAAGGAGGGCCACAATCAGTTGGCAGACTTGCTGATTGAAAGAGAAGTCATCTTTGCAGAGGATGTCGAGAAGATATTTGGCAAGCGCCCGTGGGTGAGCCGTGCGGAAGAAATCATGGAAGAGAACATGAGGGCCACTGCCATTGCCATGGCAGAAGCGGCTGCCCCCAAGGCCATCGCCCATTCGCCGGAATCAGGAAACAAGACAGAAGAACAGCATGAAGAATCTGATTGTTAGAAGCATCACGGGCGTCTTTTTCGTTGCAGCCATCGTGGTGAGCTTTCTCACCCCCGTGGGCATGACGTCTTTGTTTGCCCTCGTTACGGGGCTTACCATCTGGGAGTTCTGCGGACTGGCCAACGGTATCGAAGGCGTTTCCGTCAATCGTTTCATTTCCACCGTTGCCGGGGTCTATCTGTTCTTGGCGGTGGGTGGTTTTTGCAGCGACATCACCTCCTCGGGTGCAGTGTTTATCCCCTACCTTCTTACGCTGGTCTATCTTTTCATCAGCGAGTTGTATCTGAAAAATGCCAACCCCGTGAACGACTGGGCCTATACCATGCTTTCTCAAATGTATATTGCCCTGCCTTTCTCCACCATCAACGTGCTGGCATTCAATGCCGATACCACCGGTGCCGTCCATTTCAATTTCATTCTCCCCCTCAGCGTGTTCATCTTCCTTTGGGTGAACGATTCCGGTGCTTACTGCTGCGGATCATTGCTGGGCAAGCACAAACTGTTCCCCCGGATTTCTCCCGGAAAAAGTTGGGAAGGAAGCATTGGAGGTGCCATCTTCGTGTTGGCCGCCGCTGTAGCGGTATATTACCTGCACCCCGAGTCGCCTCTCAGTCTGCCCGCTTGGCTGGGGCTGGGTTTGGTGGTAGTGGTGTTCGGCACATGGGGCGACCTTGTGGAGTCGTTGTTCAAGCGCACGTTGGGCATTAAGGACAGCGGCAATATTCTGCCCGGCCACGGCGGAATGCTCGACCGTTTCGACTCGTCGCTCATGGCCTTTCCCGCCTCGGTGGTGTATATCTACTCGCTGACGCTGATTGCCTGAAACGCTTTTGTGCGGCACAAGCACAGGAAAATGAAAGAAAAGAATACGAAAAAAGGCAGGGCTGTAAACTTCATGCAGAAGTTCTCAGCCCTGTCTTTTTTTGCGTTTCCACTATTGGGTGATTACGAAATCATACCCATTCTCTTGATAATCTATCACATAGATATGTCCGTCCTTCGCCTCAATATATTGGCTTGCCGACCTTATCAGTACTTTTGAGAGCACCTTTCCCGTGGCTTTGTCGATAAGGTGAATGTAGTCCTTCCCGTGTGTAACCCCATGTCCGCAAACGATACAGTTGCCGCTGATGATGAAAATGCCATTGCTGATGAGATGGGGCGTTTTCCAAAGCACCTTCTTCTTGGCGATATCCAGGCAGTAGAGCGATGAGCATGTACCGTTCAACTCGCTTGAATAGGAAGGACAGGCAAAGTTGTAATATACCCGTCCGTCTTCGTAGCGCAAATCCTGCAACTCACAATCAAAATTGCCGGAAACCTCGTTCAGATCCATTTCGTCAAACATGCCTGCCTTCTTATTGTACAATGTGAGGATGGACGAATAGTCGTCAGCCCCCAACTCTTTGCGGTAGAGTGCATAATATCCGAATTCCGTTGTTCCCGTGATCATCTGAAGCATGTTGCATGTCTTGGGCGCTGGCTTGAGGAAATCCACCGCTCTCTCTTCACGCAGTCTGAAAATGATGCCGTTGGGCTTGTTTGCAAAAGTGAGTCCCAGATTGTATTGGGGATTTTTACTGCTCGGTATGAATTTTTCTAATTTCAGTTTTTGGGTCGTTGCACTCGAGGCGATTACCACGGAGAGAGCCATCAGCATGAGTTTTTTCATTTTCATAAGAACCATTTTAACGTTTAGATAATTTGTGTGCTGCGTGCCATCATGTTGGGAGACGGCATCCACAATTTTGTTTCGAGGCAAAGATACGAAAAAGTCCATAACGGCAAACAAATCGGGAAAAAATGGTAATGCCGAAGCACTTGCTATGTGTGATACAAGAGAGATTTGTAAAAACTTTTCATAGAAATAGGTGGCGTTGAAGCGAAAAATTCGTTTCAGAGCACCAGGATGTTGGAAAATGTGAATCTTTTGTTGCTTTTATAAATCGTTGGCTGTTAGTGTGTTGCGTATTGTTTGTGGTGATTTGGACGGAAAAGGAAGAGAAAAAGGGATGGCAATGGAACATCCGTTCGTTGATTTTCCACCAAGAAATGATGACGAAACACGAAATGCAGAAGTGAAAAACCGCCTGTTTCCCACTTTATGCCACAGTCTTGCCTTTTTCAAAGAACAATCTCTTGTCAGGCGTTGGATGTTCCCTTGCCGGGTAACCGATGATTCGTTGCACTGCAAGTTATCATCCCTTGCCCGGCCAAGCATTATCCAATGGCAGAAAAGGCATCATCCATCTGTTTGTAAAGTGCGAAAAAGGAGATGACAATTGACTGGCTTTTGAGCGAGAAGAATACAAAAATGATTGTCCAGGCGGTTTTTGCCTCAAAAAAGACGGAAAATCGTCCTGGTTCCAAAATTTTCGGAAATGAGTTTTGTCAAAATAATTCGCAAAAAAAATCGGGCACGTTTTCCTGGCCTGCGGTGAGGATGGCCAAACCGATGAACTTCATTTATGGAATGTGGATGAAGGCAGGACAGATGAAGTGGGGCAAGGCTGTTTTGCGGCCAGCCGTCTGCCGCGTATCAAGCAAGAGCCACCTGCCGAGTTTTGAGCGAGGCGTGGCCGGCAGCAAGGAGAGTTCTGGCAAACTCCTGCATGAACATTCGGTTTTTATTCCCGTTGTTTTTCTTTTATGATGCAAAATAAAACTTTTTTGCGTTATTTCTTGATAATTTGATTTATTTTTGTATATTTGCAATTGCAAAATAAACATTGCGAAGCCTAGAAACCAAGCAATTTATTCATAGGAAAAATATTAGTGAACATTATTATATAGTAAAACATGAAAATCGGTTTGTTTATACCCTGCTATGTGGATGCCGTCTACCCAGAGGTAGGCGTGGCTGCATACAAACTTTTGAAAAGCCTTGGCCTGGATGTGGAATATCCGCTCAACCAGACTTGCTGTGGGCAGCCAATGGCGAATGCCGGATTTGAAAAGATGGCCATTCCACTTGCTGAGAAGTTTGAAGATAAATTCAAGGGTTTCGACTATGTCGTGGCTCCGTCGGTGAGCTGCACGGCATTTGTGAAGATTAACTATCCCCGACTGTTGAAAGGGAAGCACGAGTGCACTACGTCCAACAAAATCATGGACGTGATTGAATTTCTCCACGATGTGGTGAAGGTGAAGAAGTTGAACGGAAAATTCCCCCACAAGGTGAGTCTGCACAACTCCTGTCACGGCGTGCGCGAGCTTCATTTGAGTTCGCCCAGCGAAATGCACGTTGACAAGTTCAACAAGATAAAAGACCTGTTGGAGTTGGTCGAGGGCATCGAGATTGTGGAGCCGGAGCGCAACGATGAATGTTGCGGATTTGGAGGAATGTTCTCTGTGGAAGAGACCACCGTGTCTTCTCAGATGGGTATAGATAAGGTGAAAAGGCATATCGACACCGGTGCCGAGTTTGTGACCGGTCCGGACTGCTCTTGTCTCATGCACATGGCAGGCGTTGCGAAGAAGCAAAACATGCCGATTAAGTTTGTTCACGCAGTAGAAATTTTAGCAGCAGGACTATGAGTACACCACATTCAAACGCAGCGAAGGAGTTCTTGAAGAACCAAAAATACGCAACATGGCACGATGCCACTTTCTGGTCGGTTCGTACCAAAAGAGATAATATGGCCATTGGGCTGGAAGAATGGGAGCAGTTGAGAGACAAGGCGTCTGACATCAAACGCCACACCATTACCCATCTTGATGAGTATTTAGACCAGTTTTCCACCAATGCCGAGAAGAACGGGTGCATCGTTCACTGGGCAAAGGATGCGGAGGAGTTCAATCAGATAGTATTCGACATCCTGAAAGAGCACAACGTAAAGAAGTTGGTGAAGAGCAAGAGCATGCTCACCGAAGAATGCGACATGAACCCGTATTTGGAGAAAAGGGGCATAGAGATTGTGGAAACCGACTTGGGCGAGCGCATCATTCAGTTGAAAGACCAGAAGCCAAGCCATATCGTGATGCCTGCCATCCACTTGAACCACGATGATGTTGGCGAGCTTTTCGAGGAGAAGCTGAACACGGAGAAAGGCAATCACGACCCTACATACCTTACTTATATGGCGCGTCTGAGTCTCAGAAACGAGTTCTTGACTGCCGATGCAGGCATGACGGGAGCCAACTTTGGCGTGGCTGATACGGGCGACATCGTGGTTTGCACCAACGAGGGAAACGCCGACATGAGCACATCGTGCCCCAAACTGCACATCGCAGCCATCGGTTTGGAAAAATTAGTGCCCAATTACGATTGTCTTGCCGTGTTCCAGCGCATGCTCTGCCGTGCGGGTACGGGTCAGCCCACAACCACTTATACATCGCATTTCCGCAAGGCTCGGCCGAAGGCTGAGAAGATGCACATCATTCTGGTGGACAACGGGCGTAGCGATTGGATTGCCGACGAAGACCACTGGGAAGTGCTGAAGTGCATCCGTTGCGGCTCATGTATGAATACTTGCCCCGTGTATCGTCGTTCCGGCGGTTACTCTTACTCGTACTTTATCCCCGGACCTATCGGTATTAATCTCGGCATGTTGCGCGACAAGCAAAAGCACAGTGGCAACGTTTCGGCTTGTACGCTTTGCTTGAGCTGCCAGACCGTATGCCCCGTGAAGATTGATTTGGGCGACCAAATCTACACTTGGCGACAGAAATTGGATAGTTTCGGCACGGCAAACCCACAGAAAAAACTCATGTGCAAGGGCATGAAGATGCTGTACGGAAGCAGCGGTTTGTACAACACAGCCATGAAATTTGCGCCGCTTGCCAACTATGTTCCTCATGGTTTGATGCACTGTGGGTTGAATCCTTGGGCTGAAGGACATGAGATGATGAAGTTCCCCAAGAACTCGTTCCAAGAGCTTTGGAGGAAGGGAAAGGTAAAATAATCTCAACCATTTAAACGTAAGACTATGAGTACGAAAGAAGAAATTCTGTCAAAATACAGAAGAAACATAAAGAAACAGTATGACATGCCCAGCCTTGACGACATCAGGGGCATCACATTTCCCGACCCGTTGGCGCAGTTCATCTCCATGAGCAAGACGGTGGGAGGAAATGTGGTGGAAGTGGAACTGGGACAGGACATCAACGAATTGATTAGGCAGGCTTATCCCAACGCAAAGGAAATAGCCTCCAATTTGCCCGAAGTGACCATCGCCACCCGCAATCCCGATACCATTGAGACGGCTCAGGAATTGAACGGTACGGACGTGGGCGTCATCAAAGGCGTATTCGGAGTGGCTGAGAACGGCTGCATTTGGATTCCGCAGGAAATGGTGGAGAAGGTGGTTTGCTTTATCTCCGAAAATCTGGTCATCTTGTTGAAGAAAAGCGAAATCGTGAACAACATGCACGATGCCTACAAGAAAATCAGTTTCAACGACTACGGTTACGGTACGTTTATCAGCGGACCGTCCAAGACTGCCGACATTGCGCAAGTGTTGGTAATGGGCGCACAGGCGGCGCGAAGCGTCACGGTGCTGCTGTTGCCGTAACGAGAACAACGGAAAACAATCGGAAACTCCCATGCAAAGCGTCTGTGACACGTTGCATGGGAGTTTTTGTTGTGTGTGATCGAGAAAGGAAATTATTGCTGTCCGGTAAAACTCGCAATCACATAATAATCTTGTTCGAAGCCCTTTATAATCAGACTTCGATTTTTCTTTTTCTAAAAGCAAGCCCCCCCCCTAATCAAATAGTGTTGGTTCCGGTGGTGCTTTTTGTTGCTCTTTGGCAAGTATATCTTCCCATGTTTTGTCTGGATTTTCCATAAATGTGATAAAATCTATGTAGTACATCAGTGTGAGACGCACCATAGTTACAACCTGCGAGAAAGCACGGTTCCTCTTGATGCTTCTTGAGAGGATGGTGATAAGTAAATTGGCAATCAATACTACCCATGTTTGTATTCCACCCGACGTGCCTCGTGGATAAGTTCTCTTCGGGTAAATCGCACACACTGGTCAATGTGTGTCACAAGTCCT
>JALFBL010000070.1 GCA_022773395.1 Prevotella sp. | reverse complement strand
GAACTTTTGCCTCAATACCTGCCGGAATCATGATTTCGAGATCTCTTTTTACTGAATTGCGGTCGGTGAATGATTTACCTGCACCGAGATAATAAGGGCCTGGGTCAGACGAGCCAGCATCCACTGCGATTACATGCGGTTTGCGCTTCATTCCCTCTACAAACGATTCCAACGGAAATCCGTAACCCAAAATCGCAGTGGGGGAAAGTATTCTCAATTCTTCCATTTCTTTCTTGTTTTAATTCTTGGGAGAATCTTCATCCTCCCAAGAATCTTTGTTCATTAATAATATGTGGTCAGGAATTATTTCGTCAAAGCAAGGATACGGCTCATCTCGTTGAACACAATCATGTAGCCTTCGTCCACGCCCATACCTGGTTTTGCCAAATATTGGACAGGAGAAGTGGCCATGGCAATGTGTGCGCAAATTTCTGCCGAGCGGTTTGTCTCGTTGCAAGTACCGCCGAGATAAGCACCCATATTGTTCTTCTTGCAATAGATTACGGCTTCAATGGTATTGTTGATTCCACCCAAATCTGGTGTCTTGATCTGCGCCATGTGGCCAGCTTTGTGCTCTGTAAAGTCCTTGATGTCTTCCAGGGTGTTGCACCATTCGTCGGCTACGATTTCAGCCTGAATGCCGTCTCTGTCCATTGCTGCGCGGATGGCAGCAAGAGCCTTGATCTGAGCCTGTTTCTCGCCCATATCTACAGGACCTTCCACTCTCAAGCGGAACGGCTTTGCTATTTCTGCAACCTCACCGACATATTTGGCAATGGCCTCGAAGTCGTTGTTGAAGACAATCCCCAGCGTTCCATAAACATCGATATGGATAGTGGGATTGTATGACTCGCAAGGACGCAATTTGATGATGCGGTTGCGAAGCCATTCGATATATTCCTTGATTTTCTCACCCTTCAAGCCAACCTTTGTTTCCACATGGTTGAAAAGAGCGTGGGGCAATACGTCTGCCGACTTCATGATCATCTTGTCGGCATTCATATAGCGGTCGTCGCCAGACTGTGAGAAGATGGGGATGATGTTCTTTGAGATGTCGGTTCCATACTCTTCGGCAATGACCTGTGCCATGAGTTTTGACTGACTTTTGGCAACAGCATCCAGACAAGCCTGTGTCACACCGTAGCGGATAGCTGTATGATAAATTTTTCCTGTTGAAGGACTGACGTTCTTGTCAACGATGTCGGCCATCTCGCGGAACGAGGTAATTTCCTTACCTTCATAGAGAGGAGCGATTTCTTTTTCAATGACAGGGATGAAATCTGCTGCCAGGAAAAGAGGGTCGCGGCCACCTGCACCAGAGTACTGCACTGCCGCACAGTCGCCGTATGCAATGGCTCCATTCTCCAGTACAAACATTACACAAATAGACTCGCCAGACTGTCTTACAGCGGTGAAACCGGGAGTTACAGGTGCTCCTTCATAGAAAGCGCCGTCATTCTTTGCGCCTGCCTTGATGGCTTTCTGGTCATCAAAGAAGAAACCGGTCTTGCCGGGTGCGCATACTACTTTTTGAATTTTCATTTTTATGATAAATTAATCGTTGATGGTTCTGGGTCTTCCTACAAGATGGCCTTTGCCGATAGCGTAAACATCGTCTATCACCATTTGGAAACTTACAGGGCGGTTTTCGTATTTCGCACGCTCTTCCAACTTGCTCTTGTGGAAATCGATCAGATCTTGCGTGAACGGCATGTGGCCGAGATCCAAGATTCTCACGGCACCAAAGTTGTCGCGAGCGGGCATTACTTTGCCTGCATTGAACTTGTTCGGTGCGAAAGGAACGTCAATGACACCGGCCTCGAAAGCAGCAACCGTACCAACGGCATAGTCGCCCTTTCCTAATTCTTCAACCTTGTCCAAAATACATTGCATCTCCGCCATGATGATTTCGCTTTCGGCAACGACGGCAGGTATTTCTCTGAAATCCTGGTCTTTCAACATGCTGATAACCTGCTTTGTCGCGCGAAGTCCTGCAGCATTGGCTTCCATGGTAGGAACACCCATTGCCTCATGGGGAGTCTTCACAATAACCTTTGTTGCTTTTGCCAAAGCCGCAGCCGCAGCACCCCAGGAAATGACACCAAACGACTTGGCTTCATCCTGTGGGAAACCTCCCATCCACTGATGGAATACGGTTGTTACACGAGCATCATGGAAACCATAGCGATCCAAATATTTGCGTGTCATCATGTCGAGCGAACGGATGGCGGCCACGTCTTGAATTAAGTTGCCACACTGGCCATATCCTACGGTAAGGTCTTTTACACCCTGTGTGGCTGCAAGCAATGCTTCAATCACTGCCACTGTATTTGAAATACATGCCGGAATCAGTGTTCCGGTAAGAGGCCCGAATGGCTCTCTGTTGATGGAAACACCGGCCTCTTCGTACAAACCAACCAGACGGTCGGCGTACTGCCAGTGCTGGATGACCTTGTCAATTGGATGGTTTTTAGAATAGGGCACATTATAAGAAATGCCTCCTCCTTCGTAGGAAGTAAATCCACCGGCAATCGAAATTTCTGTAAGAAGGCGTGCGTCAGGTGTTCCGTGACGAACCTGAACAGGATTCTTCAGTGCAGATGTCACTCTACGGCAGATGTCAACGCCATAGTTTACGATGGGGAAACCATTCAGCATTGACCGGTTGGTTTCACGGCTCTTCTGAATTCCTATTTCTGCCTCGTGGTAACGGTTCAGACGCGTGTAACTGTCAACGGTTGATGGCAGAAGGTCGGCCTCGCCTTCTTCTTCCAAGAACTGCAGCAATTTTGTGTGCTCATCATAGAGAGCAACACCTGCACGCGGTTGAATTAGAGTTGTCCTATCTTCAACGGCTTTTGCCAATTTTGAAGAGAATCTCTTTTCTGGAGCGATGCTTTTCTGATAAGCGACCGCTTCATCGAAATCCACTTCCTTGCCTGTCTCCCACTGTGACAGAACTTCTTTTCTTTCAGCGAAAAACTGATCGTCTGAAAGTTTTTGGTTTCTTAACTCCATAGGTTATGAGGAATGTATTTAATTTATATAAGTTATTTCTTCTTTTAATATTCTCAACGCCAACTTGGGGTCAACGTTGCTGAGTAGTCCCATTGATGCAAAGATGTATTTCTTGTCCAACATGTATCGGGGATTCTTTGGTTTTGCATACATGGCTGCGGCAGTGACACCCCCTGCAGCACCTTTAAGGATGCCGGCAGGATGTGCATTGTTGATAATGGAGCCACCAATTCCAATTACATACGGAATCTCCGTTAAGTCTTTTCCCGTAAGGGTGAAAATCTGTCCCAACGGTGTGTATGCTGATTCAAAATATCCACAATGGCGTTCCACTGCAATCTTTACGGCATTTCTGGCCAGCCCTTCCTCGATTTTTGCCTCTTCTTCATTCGAAGGCAAAGTAGAAGGCTGTGCGGCACATGTACTAATCCAATTTTCAATTTTTTCCTGAGCTACACCTATTTCATTGGCAAAAATTTCAAGATTAATCTCGTCTGCCAAAGAAGTGAGACTATAGCGCATTCCTAAATCACCTTCAACAGTACGCTTGCTGTAAGGTTCGGGTAAGCCCTTTACCAACACGTTTTCGATGGTAGGTGTGCCGGCTGCCATAGAATAGACATCCGTTGTGGCACCACCCAGGTCAACAGCCATCAAGTCACCGATTCCAGCATCAATCCCATGCCCTTTGCTCAGCAACTCGCATCCGGTAAGAACAGCCAATGGAGTCGGAATGATTTGATTGTCCGTGAGTTTCTGAACTTTTGTCAGTCCCTTCGCCTCAATGATTTTACTGATGAACAGGTCTTTGATTTTCTGCTTTGCGGGAGCGATATTGATAACATTGAATTGTGGCATCACATTTTCCGTTATCACACATTCTTTTCCCGAATCTTTGAAAATCTCCGCAAGCTCATACGATGCGCTCTTGTTTCCAGCAGCGATGATGGCGAAATTGCGGTCAATGGCACAAAGGCGGCGGGCATTGGCAAGGATTACTTCCTTGTTGCCGCCATCCGTTCCACCGCACAGCAAAACCAAATCAGGGTTGATGTCATAAATTTCCTGCTGTTCGGCTTGGGAAATCTCAAAGGAGTAGGTTTTCACCACTTTTGCACCTGCACTTGAAGCAGCCATCTTGGCCGCCTTTGCTGTCAGTTCAGGCACTAACCCCAATGCTACCATCTTCAATCCGCCTGCCGCACTACTGCAGCACAAGAGCCTGTCATAGTTGAATTTTCCGATAGCCGCCTCCAACTTGCCAAGCGCATTATAAAAGCCTTCCATCACATCGGTCTCGATGGTGGTGAAAGCCGAAGCCGTCCCCACCACTTTTCCCAACTCGGAATCTATAGCCGTGAGCTTGGTATATGTGCTGCCAAAGTCAACCGTCAGATAATTCATGCTATACCCAATATCTTCTGCAAGTCTTCAATTGTTGTCTCACAAGGAGTTCCGGGAGGATACACTTTGGTAAAGCCCATTGCCATGAAACGTTTCTCCACGTCTTCAAAGTTCTGCTTGCCTACAACCAAGTTTCCACCTGCCAAAATTGGAATGTTTTTCAAACCTGCTTCTTCGCATTTTTCACGCAAACCGTTGCAGTCGATTTCACCGTGTCCATACATTGACGACACTACAATCGCATCAGCATTTGTCTCTAATGCAGCAGCGATATACTCTTCCTGAGCAACCATTACTCCAAGGTTTACGACATTGAATCCAGCCTGCTCCATAGCATAGCAAAGAATCTTGTTACCAACCGCATGTACGTCCGCACCGATAACCCCGGTAACGACAGTTTTCTTATCCATGGTAAAAATGTATTATTATATAAGAATCCGGGGAAAATATCCCCAACTATTTAATTTGATTACAAACTTACACTATAATTTTTTATTACAATATTATTGTAAACATACATTAACCTAATTAACTAACATTAATATCGGATTGTGTCGTGGGGCAGACAAAGGCTCAATATCACATTGAAACGGGGCACTCCATTTATACCGTTAAATATGATTTTAAGGTGACAAAAAGACAAAAATATATCACGATTCAGACATTAGTAAAGCGATATTTGTCAATTTAGGAAATGCCTTAAAATCATGTTTTCGGTATCGAATTGTTATCAAAATTTAAAACACTTATAATTTCATGCCATTTAATGCCAAAAATAAACGGAATTAAAACCTTTGACACTTACTATTGGCACGGTTGTAACCCACCTTTGAAATTCCGATGAAATTCAAAGCATTTTTTGCGAAAATAACAGCAACACATGAAAAGTCAGACTTCCAAGTGCATTTTATCCTTTTAAAAAAGCAAAATCTCCCTTTCTGTTTTGTGGAAAATGAAAAATGGAAACTCGATTGAGCGATACCGGAGAAAAAGAAATCTGCACAATGGGGGCTGTCACCAAACCTCAACGACAACACTCCCTGTGCCATGACCGCATTGGGGGCAAGATAAGTACACTTTTTAACAGCCAGCCATTTTTCATTAACACGAAAACGGGCTTATTCTGAAAAAACTTTTTCTTGCATGCAAATATGCGATTCTACGTATGTTTGCTAAGCGATTGATAATCAGTGATGTGGAAATTTTTGACATAAATCGTTGGACGGATAGAAAAAGATGGACACGGGATTTCTTAAAAAGGATGAAAAAGTGGCATTCTTGCGTTCTATTTTGCCAAAAATCCTGCGGAAAATTTCACCTGAAATTTAACGGTTGAAAGAGAATTTAACGGTCGGGGTTTTAAGGTGGAAAACACAACCACAATGTTGAAACCAAAGCAAGAATTTCATACTTCTTTTTATGACGAACAAAATGTGGTTACGCATACATGTGTGCGCCATGCAGCCAACAAATCCAATAAGAATACAATTGGTTTTGTGTTCTTCTTTTCATATTTTAACATACATCCAAGCAAGATTTCACTAAAAAAAATTATCTTTGTAAATACGTAATCTTAGTTACTATTTCATTAGTGTCCCGTTAAAATTGGGACAGGTTAAATATTAATCAAACAGCCCTGGAGTATGGGGACTTAATTGCTCTTTGACATCATTGGAATAAGTCTTATCGAACAGTTCTCTGAGTGGTGTCTTATCCGTGAGTGATATGCTTAGGATTTGCAAGACCTCACAGGTCGAGCGTTTCAACTTCATGGCATGTTGTATAATAGCCACAAGGCAGTAGGAGTGATGGCTGCACTTGTCT
>JALFBL010000078.1 GCA_022773395.1 Prevotella sp. | reverse complement strand
AGCCTTGTCTGACACCTTATCGGCCGGTATGAACATGGGGAAATAATATTCTTGTGGATTGGAAGGAGTTACTTTCAGGTTTACATCAACTTCCGACCCCGACAGTTTCTGGCTTTCCACATTCAGTTTGAACGTGGTCTTGCTTGTAGCTTTCCATTCCGGAGTGGTAAATATTTTCTTCACAACCGGTGTGAGTATTCTCACAGGATTGGCATCATCCCCGGTAAGTTCAAAACCATAGGCGTAGAATATGTATTGGGTGGACGGTTGCATCGCACGTGAATTGAAAGTGTAATCGCCTTTCTGAGCATGATCTTTCATAAACTCATACCATGGAGCCGGTATCCAAGGCATATTCTCTTTCAACACCTTGTAATAACCGAACTCATACTCATTGATAAACTTCTCATCACTACCATACTTCTCATACTTTTCCAATAAGATGTAAGCCGTCTGATAAAGCATGTCGGCATTGCTCGGATGCACGCTGAAAGTGGCGTAACGGTATGTCATATTACTGATAGAAAGCGACAAAGGCCCTTTCGTTGTAACAACATCAACAAAGGCATACTCCGAGTTTGTCACCTTGGCATCTGCACCGACAGCCATCAAAGAAAAACGATACTTGGTGGAATAGTCAAGCGAAACTGTCGGGGAAGAGGCTATCACCATGCTCAACTCATTGGTAGTTCCCTCTGCAATCTTCTTTTCCACAGCACCTTCTGCACTCAAACGTTCCAACCTGAAAGCGTATTTCTCTGCCTTAGGCACATTCTCCCATGAAAACACAAGCGTAAGAGGATTGTCGCTGATTTCTTCAGACTGGACAATCTTTGGTACAGGCAGAGTTGTCATACTGTCATCATCACTACTGCATGAGATGAGAAAACCAACCATTACCAAACTTACAATAGACACATAAATTTTCTTGTACTGTTTCATTATTCTTTAAATTTAAGTTGTTGTTAAAAGATTTGTTGGCAAAGATATGCTTTTCCGTGGTCAAAACAAATAGTCTGTGATGGACAAGCACACGGACAAGAGTGTTAACAAAAGTTACCAACACGTATTTAAAAGTGTTTCGTGGGGTGCAAGCCAACATCCCCACGGAAATTCCCGTCCGCTACAGGTTGCCGATATATTCGTTCAGATCGTCATCCGAATCCAATTCCAGTTTCTTGCGCAACCTGTATCTCGACTTGTTCAGGCTGCTCATGGTGATATTCAATACAGAGGCAATGGTCTGCGACTGTAGTTTCATCCTGATGAACCCCATCAATCGGATGTCATTATAAGTAAGGTGTGGATATTTCTCTTCCACGCGTTCGATGAAATCGCCGTATTGCAATTTAAAAACGGCTTCCATCGTTTTCAACCCTTCATCGCTCTCTTCGGCCTCTGGAAGTTCAGCCAATCTGGCACTCATGGTTACATTGTCCTTGTAGGCACGGTCCAGTTTTTCTTCCCTCTGCTTCATTTTCAGTTGCAGAAGCTCTTTCTCAAGCGCTTCCCGCTCAACGGTGGCGGTCAGCTGTTGTTTTTCCAATTCTGCCAAGTGTTGGCGGGCAAGAGAGTTTTTTTTCAGGATACGCAAGGAAACAAAAAGGGCTATGATGACGACAAGCATCATGGCGATGGCCATGAGAAGAATGGTACGCGACGTCTTGTTTTCCCGCTCTTTCATTTCCAATTGCTTCTGAGCATCCGTCAAAGCCAGCTTTTGGTTGATTTCGCTTCGTTGCTGCACACGGTTCACCGTGTCGATGGCATTGCGGTGAATAATGTATGAGGCAAGATTCCCCCGTATGCTGTCCATCTGGCAGAGCAATTGCAATGAAAGCAACTGGTTCTCGAAAGAGGAATAGTACTTTGCGAATTTCCGTGCCAGCAGGGCAGCCTCATAGCTTTCGTCATAGCGTTTTTCCCTGAACAACAACGCTGCTTTCACAACATTTAACTCCGACTTGTACAATTCATATTCCATGGGCTTTGCCCGCTCCAGATTTCTCACGATTTCCCATGCCTTTTCATACTTTCCTGCACGCAAATAAGCCTCTCCGAGATTAGAATAGTCCATGTAAACGAACACGGTGTCATGGGGATAGAGTTTGCGTTCCATCTCAATCCCTTTCCTGATATAATATTCCGTCTTTTTATAATTGTGCTCGAATCGGGAAGAATAGACAGCCATGAATCGGTAATAGTATTGCGAAGCATAACCTTTCAGATTACTGACCTCCATAAACTTCAAACTCTTCACCAATCGTGCAGCCTTGTCAGATTGCCCGGCCTGCTCATAAATCAGTGCCATGTAGATGGCTGCTTCAAAATAACTTTCGTCGTCCCCTATCTTGGTGGCCAGTTCCATTGCCTTTTGGAGATTGGGCAATGCCTCCAAAATGTTGTTTTTATCAACGGCCTTCTGGCCGTCAAGAACCAGTTTACGCACTTCCGACCGTTGAGGAGTTGTACTGCATGCCCAGTTCAACCACGCCATCAGGCAAATGGCTACTGCTTTCACGACTGCTATTTTTCCCCTCAACGCGTGCATATACTACAGTTGTTTGCGCTGCTTCTGAATGCCAAAGACCAAAATGCAGAAAACCTATCGGTGACTTCCTGAAAGAGTCATTCTTGTTTCGCAATCACCTCCAGCCCTTTCTTCACGATGTGGTTTTCTTCATTCATCACTTGGAAATATTCGCTCATGTCCCACAGGTCTCTCGCCACCAAAGCCTTCAGTTGCAGCTTGAGGTAAGGCAGGGTTTTGTCGAGTTCCTCCCGATCCTTGGGTTTGACATTCTGCTTTTCCGCTTCGCCCAGAATGCCATCAACGAGCGATTGGGGCACCTCGTAGGTGCTGTCGAACTGCTCGAACGAGGCGTACGCGCGCTTCAGTTCCTTGCGGTGACGGTCGGTATATCTGAGATTGGCGTTGACAATGATGCTCTTCACGGCCAGTTGGCGATAGAAGCGCGTAAATTGCATGGTGTCCAACGGCACGAACACATCGGGCATGATGCCGCCTCCACCGTACACCGTGCGTTGCTTGCGAAGCGTTTGGTATTTCAGAGAATCGGAGAAATGAATGCTGTCGGGATTGGTCAGTTCGCCATGTTTCAGACGGTTCTCAAAGTCCATTTCGTATTCCTTCAAGTCGCCTTTCTTGTAGGGCTTCTGTATGCAACGACCCGAAGGCGTATAGTAATGAGCCACGGTAAGGCGTATCATCGATCCGTCGGGCAGGTCGATAGGCCTCTGAACGAGTCCTTTTCCGAACGTGCGGCGCCCCACAATCACCCCTCTGTCCTGATCCTGTATGGCACCCGAAACGATTTCTGCAGCCGAGGCGGTCAGTTCGTTCACCAGCACCACGATCTTTCCTTTCGTCATCATGCCGTTTCCCCGAGCATTGAAACGCTGATCCTGCGTGCTGCGCCCTTTGGTATATACAATCAAGTCGTTGTCCGCCAAAAATTCGTTGGCAATTTCCACCGCTGCCTGCAAGTAGCCTCCTCCATTGTCCTGCAAGTCGAGAATCAAGTCTTTCATGCCCTGCTCCTTCAGCGATTTCAGCCCGTCCACCATTTCCTTGTAGGTAGTTGCCCCGAAATTGCCGATGCGGATGTAGCCGATGCCCGGCCGGATCATATATACGGCAGCCACGCTTTTCACCGGAATCTTGTCGCGCGTCACGGTAAAATACATCACGCCGTCCACGCCCCGGCGCACGATTCCCAGCTTCACCTTCGTGCCCCTCGGGCCCCTCAGCCGCTTCATGATGTCCTCTCTCGACATTTTCACGCCTGCAATGGCCGTGTCGTCCACGTTCACGATGCGGTCGCCAGCCAGTATGCCCACCTTTTCCGACGGTCCTTTCACCACCGGCTGGATCACGATCAGCGTGTCTTCAATCATGTTGAACTGCACGCCTATGCCGTCAAAGTTTCCCTGCAAAGGCTCTGTCAGGGCTTTCACCTCCTTGGGAGTGGAGTAACTGCTGTGCGGATCCAATTTTTCCAGCATTCCCCTGATGGCATCCTCCACGAGTCTTCCCTCATCTACCGAGTCAACATACAGGCTGTTGACCATCATCTCGGCAATCTGCAACTTGCGGATAGGACTGTCCGCCCCGAGGTTGAGCTTAAACTGCGCTGCGGCACTCAGCCCGGCGAGCAGTGCGGCAGCAAATATAAACAATCTTTTCATCTCAGTCATGTTCTTCTTCCGGGCGGTCCTCTTCAATCACAAGATTGTTGATGATGAAGTTCTGTCGCTCCATCGTGTTCTTGCCCATGTAATATTCCAAAAGTTTCTTTACCTGGTCGGTCTTGTGCACCGACACCTGCTCCAAGCGAATGTCGGGGCCGATAAAATTGGCAAACTCGTCGGGCGAGATCTCTCCAAGACCCTTGAATCGGGTGATTTCGGGATCAGGCCCCAGTTCGCTGATGGCTGCCAGACGTTCCTCCTCATTGTAGCAATAGCGTGTCACGAAGTCGCTCTTTTTTCCCGATTTTCCTTTTTCCGCTTCTGCCATCGCCTTCTTGTTCCGTATCTTGGTTCGCTTGTTGCGCACCCTAAAGAGCGGTGTCTGCAACAC
>JALFBL010000122.1 GCA_022773395.1 Prevotella sp. | reverse complement strand
GCACTATGTACCGCTGCCATGCTGCTCCCAATGACGGCATTGGCACAAGAAAACATCAGAAAATCGTTCGACCGGATGATCGAGAGCAAAAATCTGTACCCAACGGAAAAACATTCTCTGGAAAAGAATCCGCAGACCGGTGTCAAAAACGGGCAGTTGGACGTTTACGATTTTCTATTGAAAGACAAAAAGGCAAAGTCGCTGCTGCAAGACATCAGAGAAGCATTCAAAAAAGACGAGGACAAAGCCTATTCCACAACTTCAAAAGGTTACAGTCTTGCGAACAGACAGACGACAGCCGCGCTCACCATGGAGGGGAAAAATGCGAGAAAAGCATTGTCAGAAAACCAGCGCACCATCAACCTGATGTACAATGACGTGGACGGCATCGTTGTGGGAGACGTGTACGACAACTACATCCAGATGGCCTTTCCCGACAAGGATGAAAACGATAAGACCCCACTTCTCTACCGCGATGCATACGCCGTGGAATGGAGCGAAAACGGAAAGGGCGAAATAGAAGGGCGCATCATCTATACTTATGCAAAAATTCCGAAAAACAACAAGACCGTGAGTTTGAATGGGGTGAACTTGGACAACTTGAAAGGTGTGGACTGGATCAACACCAAGGTGGCGGACAACCTGTTGAGCAATGACGAAACAATGAAAGTGGTGAGCAACTATATGAAAAAAGGAAAAACAGAGACATCGGAAGCCTGGCTCTCGAAATTCAATTTATACAGGTTGAATTACAAAAAGGCAAAATCAGAAAGCAGTGCCACCTATTTTGCCACCGCAATATATAAGCTCTGCAAAAACGCACAACTGCTCAATAAAAAAGAGAAGGAAATAATAGCAGACGAACTCCAACTGCTGATACGGGAAAGCAAAGACACCATGAATACCAAACTGCTCAAATCGGCAAACGAGTACTTGCAATAACAAAACGAGACTCTCTCTGCATATAAAAACAATAAAGATTCCTCACGCGGAAACAAGCAAGAAGACGATACCGGAGTGCATCCGATGTCGTCTTTTGGCTTGCTGCCTTTGCCTTCCTTATATCAAATTCTTATATCAAAAAAAACAGAGAAACACCAATGACCGAAATGACTGCTCCGACCACTCCTTTGAGGGTGATTTTCTGATGGAACAGGTAATAGGACGGCAAAAGAATGATGATGGGACTGGTTGCCATTAACGTACTGGCAATGCCGGCAGCCGTGTACTGCACTGCCATGAGCGAGAAACTCACCCCCAGAAACGGCCCCGAAAACACGGCGAGCACCAAGGCCCACATGCCTTTCTTGTCGTGGACACTCTGCACCAAGACATTTCCCTCTCGGCGAAACGCCAGCCAGGTGGTGTAACACGCCAGTCCGGCAATACACCTCACCAAATTGGCACTGAACGGCATGAAGTTTTCCATAGAGGGCAACACGTCGGCCGGAACGTCGGCTATGTAGTGGTCGAGTCCTATCTTACTCAGCACCAGTCCCAAACCTTGTCCCAGTCCGGCACCGATGCCATAAAGAACGCCCTTGACCGGCAGTTGCAGCGAAACCATCTTGTGCTTTCCTTCACCCTTGCTCAACACCGAAATGGCAATGCCCGCCATGGTCACAGTCATGGCTACCAGATTTCCTATGCTCATCACCTGTCCCAGCATAGCCCAAGCCGAAATGGCGGTGAACATGGGAGCAAGAGTCATGAACAACTGACCATAGCGCGAACCGATGGAGATATAACTGTTGAACAGGCACCAGTCGCCGAAGAAATAGCCCACTACCCCCGACAACAGCAGCCATATCCACGTGTCGAAATGGGCATAAACGGGCCAAGCCTGGCCTGTGAACCACCACATCAGCAGCAACGACAGCACCAAAGCCAGTGCCATACGCCAGACATTGGTAACGATTACTCCGAGCCGCTTGCTCGCCACTTCGCACGACATGGCCGCAATAGTCCATGAAAAAGCCACTCCCAACGATATGATTTCGCCTAAATATTGCATTGTTCCGATTTTGAAAATACAAACTCTGTTTGTAAATAGTATTCCTGTTCTATAAATCGGGTGCAAAAGTATAATAAAAAAGCGAGAAAATATCCAATGTCCGCATAAAATGCCTGCCATTGAATGAGGTTTGGGAAAAATGTGCTAAATTTGCCGTAGAATTATCAGGTTTTCACTATCCTGGATTTTGTCTCATCAAGATAAGACAGTAACAAATCATAAACTCAAAACCATTCAACGCATGGACAATCAGCAACTTTTAGACATTGTGTCTTCCTTTCGGATACAAGGAACACCTTCCGAGATACAGCCACTTGGAAATGGATTGATCAACGACACGTTCATGGTGCGGACAGCCGAAAACGATAAGCCCGACTATGTACTGCAGCGCATCAACAACGACATTTTCAAAGATGTGGAATTGCTGCAGAACAACATACAGGCAGTGACGTCACACATACGAAAAAAGCTCGAAACCAAAGGAGAACCGGACATAGACCGGAAAGTATTGACCTTCGTGGAAACAGCTGGTGGAAAGACTTACGTGCAAGACAACAACCAGAAATATTGGCGCATGATGGTGTTCATTGCCCATGCGCAGACTTTCGAAGCGGTAACGCCCGAGTATGCCTTTGATGCCGGCAGGGCATTCGGCCACTTCCAAAGCATGCTGACCGACATCCCCACCGCATTGGGCGAAAGCATTCCGGATTTCCACAACATGGAATTGCGCAGCAGGCAATTGCACGAGGCTGTGGACAAAGATGCCAAAAGAAGGGTTGCCGAAACACAAGACATCATCGACGAACTGTACCTGGATGAAAGGGAAATGTGCAAGGCGGAGAAACTTTATCGGGAGGGACTATTGCCCAAGCGCATCTGCCATTGCGACACCAAAGTAAACAACATGCTGTTCAGCGAGGATGGACAGGTGCTTTGTGTCATCGACTTGGACACGGTCATGCCCAGTTTCGTGTTCTCCGACTACGGTGACTTTCTGAGAACGGGCGCCAACTTCGTGGCAGAGGATGCGCCCGAATTGGACAAGGTAGGATTCAACACAGAAATATTCAAATCGTTTACCCGTGGCTATTTAGAATCGGCAAAAGGTTTCCTCACCTCCATTGAAATAGAAAACCTGCCCTATGCCGTGGCATTGTTCCCCTATATGCAGTGCGTGCGATTCCTCACCGATTACATCAATGGCGACACTTACTATAAAATCAAGTACCCGGAGCACAATTTGGTACGTGCCAAAAACCAACTGATGCTCTATCGCAGCGTTCGCAAACACGACGATTTTATGACCGGTTTCATCAGAGAATGTCTGGACTGTGAAAAGTAAACCGCATGCCTTGAAAATCCAAGACACAATCTGAGCAGAAAGAGGAAAACTCATGAACAGAATCAGCGTAAAGCACATAGCGGCATCGGCTGTCCCTGCGGAGAATGTAAGGGCATTATTTTGTGAGGAAAACGTGCCGGAACATTCTGTTGGCATTGCGAATTGGGATAGCGAATTTCCCTATCGGCCGCAAACACAAGTGAGCATTGCCTATACCGACCAAGCAATATTGGTGCTCTACAAGGTGAAAGAAAACTGCATTCGTGCTGTGACTCCTCACGACAACGGACATGTATGGGAAGATTCGTGCTGCGAGTTTTTTGTACAACCTGCAGACGATGACACCTATTATAATATAGAATGTAACTGTGCAGGAACACTGCTGGTGGGATTCGGGAAAGACCGCTACAAACGAGAACTTGCTCCGAAGTCAGTGCTTGAGCAGGTGAGGCGCTGGTCATCGTTAGGACGAACGCCCTTTGACAGCCTGAACGGCAACTTTGAATGGGAATTGGCTTTGGCCATTCCTTTCACCACATTTTTCAAGCACACCGTCTGCTCGTTGGGAGGAAAAGTGATGAAAGCGAATTTCTACAAATGCGGGGACAAGACGACAACGCCTCATTTCCTGTCATGGTGTCCCATCAAGGTACCCCACCCTGACTTCCATTGTCCCGACTATTTTGGCGAACTGGCATTCTGAACGATTTCTGTCCGCCAAAAAGATTTTGGCGGACAGAAACATTATTTCTACAATCAGTATTCCCTGACACATGATTGGCAGAGTTTCCATTCACTCCAAGAAACGTGGTGATAAGTTAAATTATTTCCCGCTAATGGTCTTTTGTCCGCTTTTTATCTTATCTTTGTACACGATTCCGAAAACAGGATTGTTTTCACGGATAAAGAATGGGAAAAAGAATGGAAGATTTTGTACATTTACACGTTCATACCTATTATTCGATTCTTGACGGACAGGCAAGCATTCAACGGCTTGTAGACAAGGCCGTGAGAAACGGCATGCGGGGCATGGCCATTACCGACCACGGCGACATGTTCGGCATCAAGGAGTTTTTCGACTATTGCAACAAGGTGAACGGGAAACTGAAGGCAGAGGGAAAAGAACCTTTCAAGCCCATCTTCGGCTGTGAAATGTATGTGGCACGCCGCCGCAAGGAAGATCGGGTGAAAGAACTCGGTGACATGGGAGGAAACCATTTGGTGGTACTGGCCAAGAACTATCGGGGATACAAGAATCTCATCAAGTTGGTGAGCCGCTCTTGGGTGGACGGCTACTATATGCGACCTCGAACCGACCACGAGGATTTGGAAAAATACCATGAAGGACTGATAGTCTGCACGGCATGTATCGCCGGTGAAGTGCCTTCAAAAGTGCTGAAAGGCGACATGGAAGGCGCGCGCACTGCCGTGCAATGGTTCAAAAGGGTATTTGGTGACGATTTCTATATAGAACTGCAACGCCACGAAGTGAAAGATCCCAACATCCGTGCCAACCGCGAGACTTACCCTCTGCAACAGCGTGCCAACAAGGCGTTGATAGAACTGTCGAAGGAGTTTGGTGTGAAATTGGTATGCACCAACGATGCGCATTTCGTGGATGAGGAAAATGCCGAGGCACACGACCATCTACTGTGCCTTTCAACGGGGAAAGATTTGGACGACCCAACGCGCATGCTTTACTCGAAACAGGAGTGGTTCAAGACCAAGGAGGAAATGAACGAGGTGTTCGGCGACATTCCCGAAGCCATGGCCAACACCATTGAGATATTGGACAAGGTGGAGGCCTACGACATAGAGCATGCGCCCATCATGCCCTTCTTCCCCATTCCCGAATCGTTCGGAACGGAGGAGGAATACAGGAAAAAGTTCTCGACAGACGACTTGTTCAAGGAATTCACATCCGACGAACACGGAGAAAACACATTGCCGAAAGAGGAAGGCGAGAAGAAAATCAACAAGTTGGGCGGTATCGAGAAACTGTACAGAATAAAATTTGAAGCCGACTACTTGGCCAAACTGGCATACGACGGGGCAAACAAACTCTACCCTACGCCTTTATCGGACGAGGTGAAAGAAAGAATCAACTTTGAACTGCACATCATGAAGACCATGGGATTTCCCGGCTACTTCCTCATTGTGCAGGATTTCATCAATTCTGCCCGCGACATGGACGTGATGGTGGGGCCTGGTCGTGGGTCGGCAGCCGGTTCGGTTGTTGCCTATTGCTTGGGCATTACCCAGATAGACCCTATCAAGTACGACTTGCTGTTTGAGCGTTTTTTGAATCCTGACCGTATCTCTTTGCCGGATATTGATACCGACTTCGATGACGACGGGCGTGGAAAGGTGCTGGAATGGGTGGAAAAGAAATACGGCAGAGAGAATTGCGCGCACATCATCACCTATGGAACGATGGCCACCAAAAACTCCATCAAGGATGTGGCACGCGTGGAAAAGGTGTCGCTCGAAGTGGTGAACCACCTGTGCAAACAGATTCCCGACCGACTGCCGGGCGACATGAAGATGAACCTGACCAATGCCATCAAGTGCGTGCCGGAACTCCGGGATGCGGAAGTTTCGACCAACGAGTCACTGCGCAACACCATCATGTATGCCAAAATGCTGGAAGGGACAGTGCGTGGAACCGGTATCCACGCCTGCGGTTTCATCATCTGCCGCGACCCCATCAGCGACTGGGTACCAGTGTCGGTGGCGGAAGACAAGACAGATCCCGGCCATAAACTGCGCTGCACACAATACGACGGCCATGTCATCGAATCCACCGGACTGATAAAGATGGACTTTCTGGGACTGAAAACCCTTTCCATTCTGAAAGAGGCAGTAGAAAACATACGGCTATCCACGGGGAAGTCGATTGACTTGGAAAACATTCCCATCGACGATGAGAAAACCTACGAACTGTATTGCAAGGGACAGACCATCGGCACGTTCCAGTTCGAGTCGGCAGGCATGCAGAAATACCTGCGCGAATTGCATCCCTCGGTGTTCGAGGACCTGATTGCCATGAATGCGCTTTACCGCCCGGGACCGATGGACTACATTCCCGACTTCATCGCCCGCAAGAAAGATCCCTCCAAAATTGTCTATGACATTCCCTGCATGGAGAAGTATCTGAAAGACACCTACGGCATTACAGTGTATCAAGAACAGGTGATGCTTCTCAGCAGGCAGTTGGCCAACTTTACCCGTGGCGAAAGCGATGCACTGCGAAAGGCGATGGGAAAGAAGAAAAAGAACATCGTTGATGCCATGAAACCCAAGTTCATTGAACAGGGACAGGCCAACGGACACGACCCGAAAGTGCTTGAAAAGATATGGAGCGACTGGGAAAAGTTCGCCTCCTACGCATTCAACAAGAGCCACGCCACGTGTTATTCGTGGGTGGCATACCAAACAGCCTACCTCAAAGCGCACTATCCGGCCGAATATATGGCTGCCGTGATGAGCCGGAACTTGGAAAACATTACGGAAGTTACCAAATTCATGGACGAATGCAGGGCTATGGGCATCAAGACGCTGGGGCCTGATATCAACGAGAGCCGTCTGAAATTCAGCGTCAATGCCCAGGGTGCCATCCGCTTCGGACTGGCCGCCATCAAGGGAATGGGCAATGCTGCTGCCTCCGCCATCATAGACGAACGAGAAAAGAACGGCCCCTACAAATCGATTTTCGACCTCTTGCAACGAGTCAACCTTTCGGCCTGCAACAGGAAATGCTTTGAAAGTTTGGCACTCAGCGGCGGTTTGGACAGTTTCGGCATCCGGCGCGAACAGTATTTCAGCTACAACCATAAAGGAGAATTGTTTCTTGACAGTATATGCCGGTATGGCACAACCTACCAGGCGGAAAAACAACAAAACATCAATTCCTTATTCGGCGACATGGCCGACGTTGAACTAGCCATCCCTCAACCGCCACAGGCCGAACCGTGGAGTGGCATAGAGAAACTGAAAAGGGAAAGAGATTTGGTGGGCATTTATCTCTCAGCCCATCCTTTGGATGATTTCTGCGTAGTGCTCAACGGGATATGCAATACACGGTGCACAGAACTGGATGACAAGGAACAATTGGCCAAGAAGGAGGAGGTGCTGGCAGGCGGCATCGTTACCAGCGTGAAAGAGCGGTTCAGCAAGAACGGGACAAAATTCGGAATTGTCACCATTGAGGACTACGAGGGCAGTGGCGAACTGGCCGTTTTTGGCGAAGACTGGGGACGATGGAAAGGAATGCTGAGCGAGGAATGCACCATTTTCATCAAGGCAAAATGCACGCCGACAAAATATGGCGGAGGGTATTTCAAATTCCAAATCAACGATATTCAGTATTTGCAGACGGTGAAAGAAAACAGTATCGAGAAAATCACCATCTCCATCGATGCAGAAAGTCTCGATGATACGGTGGTGACGGATCTTACCTCCATTTTCGAGACCCATCCGGGAAGCGCGCAACTGTTCTTCCAAATCCAGGATGAGAGTCACCGCCCCATTATCTTGCGCAGCAAGAACAAGAATATCAACATCAACCGCAATTTGATATCGTATATAGACAGCCATCCTGACATGAACTACAAAATCAACTGATATGACAGATTGCCACAACCGGATTTGGTGGCATTGAGTTTGTTAGATATAACAGTAACAGGCACGATGATAGATCATAGAAAACAAGAAACAATCATTTGTATAACATAAAAGAAAAAAAAATGGAAGTTAACATCACAACTGAGAACTTTGAGAGTTTGAAAAATGGCGACAAGCCGTTCGTAGTGGATTTTTGGGCAACGTGGTGCGGTCCCTGCCGTATGATTGCTCCGCTGATTGAAGAATTGGCCAATGAATATGACGGCAAAATTGTTGTAGGAAAATGCAACATCGAAGAGGGCGACAACGATGACATTGCCATGGAGTTTGGCATTCGCAACATCCCCACCATTCTCTTTTTCAAGAATGGCGAACTAAAGGATAAAATGGTAGGCGCAGCCACGAAGAACAAGATTCAGGAGAAGTTCGACGCCTTATTGTAAGCCACAGAGAAGCGTTCTGGTTGCCAAGAGTCTGTCAAGGTTTTTTGTAGCAGGAACGCTTTTCCATTCTTTTCTTTTTTTAAAACTCCACAAACCTTTCTCCCGTCCGGTTTTCTTTCATACGAACCTTTGTCACATCTTCGGGCAACAGTTCTTCAATGAGTTCGGGCCATTCTATGAAACAGAGCCGCCCACTGTAAAAATAATCCTCATATCCCATGTCGTACACCTCCTCTAATTTCTTGATACGGTAAAAGTCGAAATGATAGATGGTGTCTTCTTTATCCGTATGGTATTCGTTGATAATGGCAAAGGTGGGCGACGTGATTACATCGTCAACTCCCAATTCCTCACAAACGGCCTTGATAAAAGTGGTCTTTCCTGCTCCCATCTTTCCATAAAAGGCAAAAACATTACCCTTGGGCATGTGCAGGATAAACTCCTTTGCCGCCTCGCGGATATGGTCAATATCTCTAATCCAAATTTCCATTGTCGTCTAAAAAATCATTGATGGTCTGTAATCTCCATATGCAAACACAGTGGTTATCCATGAAACAAGCAAGTATTCAAAGAACCGTCATCTTTGCAAACAACAGGAATATGCCGGCAAAGACAACGGTTAGTATGAAAAGAGAACTGCTGTTTTATTTCTTTTCAATGTCTTTGAAATATTTGTAAGTGCTCACCTTCAATTCATCGGTGGCAGCCTCATCGCAAACAATGATTCCATAACGGTGGGTCTGCAGTGCGCTGATGGTCCAAAAATGTGTGACAGGACCTTCTATGGCCGCCTGCAGTGCACGTGCCTTGTTATGTCCGTTGACAAGAATCATCACTTCGCGCGCATCCATCACAGTGCCGACTCCCACGGTAAGTGCCAATTTAGGCACTTTGTTCACATCGTTGTCGAAGAAGCGCGAGTTGGCAATCACCGTGTCAGTAGTCAGAGTCTTGACACGTGTGCGTGAAGACAATGAGGAACAAGGTTCATTGAAAGCGATGTGTCCGTCTGGACCGATACCTCCGATAAACAGGTCGATGCCCCCAGCCTCACGAATCATGGCCTCATAGTGTGCACATTCAGCTTCCAGATCTTCGGCATTTCCGTTCAGGATATGTATGTTTTCTTTAGGGCAGTCGATGTGGTCAAAAAAGTTATGTGCCATAAACGAGTGGTAACTCTCAGGATGGCTTTCCGGCAGCCCTACATACTCGTCCATGTTGAATGTAAGAACATTTTTGAAGGATACTCTTCCCTCTTTACAAGCCTTCACCAAGGCCGCATACATGCCAACCGGAGAACTTCCTGTGGGTAATCCCAAAACAAAAGGTTTTTCGGATGTTGGTTGGAAAGTGTTGATGCGCTTGATAACGTGCTCTGCCGCCCATTGGGACAGCTGCTCGTAAGTTTTTTCAATGATGACTCTCATATAAAATAATGTGTTAAAGATCGGGTGCAAAAATACTAAAAATAAAGTATTCAATCATATTATCTTCACATTTTTTATATCCATTGGTCAAATGTTTTCTGTTTTATACTCAATCCGACATGGCTCCTTTACACAAGTCCGATAAAAATGCCACTATAAATTTTGCGTTTCGCCTATTTTGATGTATTTTTGTAGCGTATTATACACACAACTCTGAACATCCTCGCAAATGTTTTGCGAGAGAGCAGGAGAAGCATTCAAAACATTTATATTTTTGCACATCGAATGAAAGAATTTGTTATATCCGAGGTAAAGGCCGAAACAGCCGTTCTCGTGGGACTGATTACACAGGAACAAAACGAGGCCAAAACAGCGGAATACCTTGACGAACTGGAATTTCTGGCCGACACAGCCGGTGCTGTGAGCGTGAAGCGCTTCACGCAAAAGGTGGCAGCCCCCAACCAGACAACGTATGTGGGAAAAGGAAAACTGGAAGAAATCAGAAACTATATAAAGAATGAGGAAGACAATGAGAACGACATTGGCATGGTGATATTCGATGACGAACTGTCGCCACGCCAAATACGCAACATCGAGAAAGAACTGAAGGTGAAGATACTCGACCGCACATCGCTCATTCTCGACATATTCGCCATGAGAGCCCAGACGGCCAATGCCAAGACACAGGTGGAACTGGCGCAATACCGCTACATGCTCCCTCGACTGCAACGTTTATGGACTCATTTGGAACGTCAGGGGGGGGGCTCCGGATCGGGCGGTGGAAAAGGTTCCGTAGGCCTGCGTGGACCGGGTGAAACCCAATTGGAAATGGACCGCCGCATCATTCTGCAGCGTATATCGTTGCTCAAGCAGCGTTTGACAGAAATCGACAAGCAGAAAACCACGCAAAGAAAAAAACGTGGGCGACTGATACGCGTGGCCTTGGTGGGCTATACCAATGTAGGAAAGAGCACCATCATGAACATGCTGGCCAAAAGCGAAGTGTTTGCAGAGAACAAACTCTTTGCCACCCTCGACACAACAGTGCGCAAAGTAGTGATAGAGAACCTGCCTTTCCTACTGGCAGACACCGTGGGGTTCATCCGCAAGCTGCCCACCGATTTGGTAGATTCTTTCAAATCCACGCTCGACGAGGTGCGCGAGGCCGACCTCTTGGTTCATGTCGTGGACATTTCGCATCCCGACTTTGAAGAGCAGATACACGTGGTGGAAAATACGCTGAAAGACCTCGATGCTGCCGAAAAGCCCTCGATTATTGTTTTCAACAAAATTGACGCTTACTCGTGGGTGGAAAAAGAGGAAGACGACCTCACACCGGCAACAAAAGAAAACATTACGCTTGATGAACTGAAAAAAACATGGATGGCAAAACTCAACGACGAATGCATGTTCATCTCGGCAAAACAGAAAATCAATATCGAAGAACTGCGCGAACGCCTTTACAGAAAGGTAAAAGAACTGCACGTGCAGAAATATCCCTACAACGATTTTCTCTACGCTACAGAAGAAGACACCTGAAGGATTGGGATTGGACGGTTCTTTCACCAGAAAAACAAAAAACAAAAAACGAAAATAGAATACAATGGAGAATTACAGACTATTAAATACTGAGGAGATCGCAATCTTGGAAACGAACGGCTGTCAAGCAGAAGACTGGACAGCCATCAATGTATCGGAGGATTTCAATCCTATTTACGTGAAAAACGTAAACTTTTACGGAGAAGTGAACCTTGGCTGCTTTCAGAAAAATATTGAAGTGAGCAAAGGGTTCATGAAGCATTCGGGCATCTATCACGCAACATTGAGAAATGTGACTGTGGGCGATAACTGCCTGATTGAGAACATCGGAAACTTCATCAACAACTACACCATTGGAGAGGAATGCTATATATCCAACGTATGCACCATGGAAACCACAGAAGGAGCCACTTACGGAGAGGGAAATCTGATTTCGGTTCTCAACGAGGTGGGCGATGGAAACACCATCCTGTTCAACAACCTGAACAGCCAGTTTGCCTCGTTTATGGTAAAACATTTCAACGACAAGGAGATAAAAGAGCACATCCGCCGACTTATCAATGAAGACATTGAGCGCAATGCCCCGGAAAGGGGAACGGTGGGTGTTGGTGTGAAGATTGTGAACACGAAAGAAATCAATAACACGGTGATTTACGATGCCTGCGAAATAAACGGAGCAGCGAGAATCAGCGACTGCTCCATATTGAGTGCCCCCAATGCAAGCGTGTATATAGGCACAGGGGTGATTTGCGAGAATTCCATCGTCAGCGACGGTTCCTCTATCACCAACAGCGTGAAAATACAAGACTGTTTCGTGGGCGAGGCCTGCAAGATAAGCAATGGCTTCACGGCAGCGCAGAGCGTGTTCTTTGCCAATTCATATATGTCGAACGGTGAAGCTTGCGCCGCTTTCTGCGGCCCGTTCTCTGCCAGCCACCACAAGAGTTCACTGCTCATTGGGGGCATGTTCTCGTTTTACAATGCGGGAAGTGCCACCAACTTCTCCAACCATGCCTACAAGATGGGACCGATGCACCACGGAACCTTGGAACGTGGAACGAAAACCGCCAGTGGAGCCTATCTGCTGATGCCAGCCCAAATCGGCACGTTCTCGGTTTGTTTCGGCAAACTGATGCACCATCCCGATACACGCAACCTGCCTTTCTCCTATCTGATTGCCTCCGGCGACATTATGTATATGGTACCAGGACGCAACATCACTACCGTGGGACTTTACCGCGACATCAAAAAATGGCCCAAACGTGACATGAGACCGCAAGACTGCCAAAAGAGTATCGTGAACTTCGACTGGCTCAGTCCGTTCTCAGTAGGCAGCATTCTCGTAGGAAAACAAATTCTGGAAAAGTTGCGCGAAGCATCCGGCGACAATGTTTCTACCTACAACTATCACGAATATGTCATCAACGCCAGTTCGTTGAAAAAAGGCATCAAATACTACGACATTGCCCTCCGCATCTACATGGGAGCCGTGCTGAAACGTGCCAAGAAACACAATTTTTTCCACAAGCCCACAACCGACACCGGACTTGGCCGGTGGACTGACCTCGCCGGTCTGCTGCTGCCCGAAAGCGAGGAACTGAGACTAATGGAAGACATCAAGAACGGAACACTCGACACCATTCAGGCCGTAATTGACCGTTTTACCGAGATAGACAACAACTACCGCACCTATCAGTGGACATGGACCTACAAGATGATATGCGACTATTATGGAATAGACGAAATCACCGACGAGGCTGCTGAGCGTATCCAAGCCGACTACATCTCTTCACGC
>JALFBL010000109.1 GCA_022773395.1 Prevotella sp. | reverse complement strand
GAATAATCCCCACCTTCTTCCTATCGCACCCTAAAATCTCCTATGCACCATGCATGGGAGTTTTTATTCTCGGATGCAGGTACATTCGCGGCCATGAAGTATGCGGAGACGGAACTGAGGCACCACTGCCGCTACAAGGATGATGGAACAGCGGGAGCCTGTGTGATGAAGACCGCGGACTTCATCAGGGAGATGCGGAAAGGGATGTGGACTGAGGTTCCATCCGACAAAGGGAACGCACACCCAGCCCGTACCTTCAGGTGGACGGGAATGAGTTGTTCGGGACAAAGGGCAAGGATGCCTACCGTTTCTACGCTGGCATCAAACTGCGCAAGGTTACTTTTCCTCTTTCTCTTCACCAAGTGTTTTTGATGCACGGGCTTTTCTTCTTTCCCACATTATTTCTTGTTCAGCAGCAAATACCCAAGGATACCGCCCAACAACGATGCTGCAAATATACCTACCTTCGCCTGAATGTGATAACCAGGATTGCTAAATGCAAGGGTTGTAATAAACATCGACATTGTGAAACCTATTGAGGCAAGAAATCCCAATCCTGCAAGACGCCTCCATGTCATACTGCAACTGCGTCTGCCAAGCCCGAGCTTGGCCATCAGCCAGACAGAAGCGACAACTCCCACCGGTTTTCCCAAAAGCAACCCCAACATAACCCCCATTGCAATGTTGTTGTTGAACAACGAACTGAAATCCATATCAACAAACGACACGCCAGCATTGCCCAAGGCAAATACAGGCATGACAAAAAATGACACAAAGGGATGCAAGCCGTGTTCCAGCCGCTGCAGTGGAGGGATGGCATTGTTGGCATCAGTCTTCACACGCGAAATGATGTTTACCTGCTCCAGCTCCAACGTCCGCACATCGTTAGATTCTGCATCGTTAAATCGATGCGTTAGCTTTCGCAGCCGGGCAACAAACGAATTTTCGCTTATCAAGGCATCGGCAGGAATCACCATCGCCGAAAGCACTGCTGCAATTGTGGCATGAATGCCAGACATCAGGAATGCCAACCACACTCCACCAATGCCCAATATGCCATAGAACAAAATGGATTTAACGCCCATCTTGTTGCCTGCAAGCATGACAGCAAGGAATGCAAAGCCAATGGAAAGATTTGCTGCCGATACTTCCGATGTGTAGAACAGGGCTATCACCAATACTGCTCCAAGATCATCGGCAATGGCGAGCGTGGTAAGAAACACCTTTATCGACACTGGCACTCTATCGCCCAAGAGGTGCACCACTGCCAGTGCAAAGGCTATGTCAGTGGCCATTGGTATTCCCCAACCGTTAGTCTCCGGCATCCCAGAATTAAACAGCAGGTAAATGGCAGCAGGCAATAACATTCCGAATGCTGCCGCTGCCACAGGAAGCACTACCTTACGCATGTCACGCAGTTCACCGCCCACAAATTCCCTCTTCAGCTCAAGACCTACGACAAAGAAGAACATTGACATCAACCCATCATTGATCCAATGAGCCAAACTGAAATTCAGAAATTCTTTTTCATTGAAAATGAAACCCAAGTGATAATGCAAAATCTCTGCATATTCATGTCTGACAGGACTGTTTGCTATGATGAGCGCGATAATCACGGATATGCCAAGCACGATGCCGCCCGCCTTCTCCTGATTCATAAACTGCACCATAGGTATGAGTATTTGCTTCTGTATCTTATTCTTGTACTTTACCATATAATGTTTATTTCCGCAACACGTTAATTTAAGTATTTCTTATAAGTACTGAGCACGAAAGTTGCCCAGGGGAGTCATGCCGAATCAATCCCTTGTCCTGGTGTTGACCATCAAGGAAAACAGTTCATCGACACCAACATGGCAAAAATACAAATAAAATCCGAAATCCCCATACTTTCCGGAGGGATATTTTGCCATACTCCCATCTATCCTTTCACGTATTTGACAAATGGATGAGGTTTTAATTATACTTGAAACTTTTCATATACTTGCGAAAAGTTTCAAGTACAGATAATCGATATGAATATCAAGTTTCCGGTGTCGTATATCGCATTTTCGGTGTGAAGGAAATTTGGCAACCTTCTCTGTAGCCAAGGTTATTCAAAGTATAACAATTCGGTGATTTGTGGCAAAAACGTTCGGCTGATTTCTGACAATGTTGGAGTTTCACAGTGAACGCTGTCTGCTAAAACGGATGGAGAGAATCTTTTTTGTGTTGTCTTTGATCCGAAATTTATGGTCGATGCGCTCGTTGACCAGCCATAGTACCTCGTCATTGGCATTGACAACCACCAGTTGGCGACGCTTGTCGAAAAGCGAAAGTTTGCGGTCTGTCAAATAATCACTGATGAGTTTGGAGCCGTTCATGCCAAAGGGATGAAACCGATCTCCCTCTTTTATCCTCCTGACTGCCAAGGGGAAACGGACTTCCGCAGCATCCAAATGGACACAATCCTTGGCACGGCTGATTTGAAAAGTCTCGTTTCGATCCATCAAAGACAACTTGAACTTCAAAGAAGCACCAAAAACGTAGGTGCCTTCTTCTGGAATGATTCTTGTTGGGGGAAGTTCCTTTTCAACTGGTTCTACCAGAATCTTTCCCCGGTCGATGACCAATTGGTGAGAAGGAGAATGAAATTCTGTCCCGGAACAAGCACCCATACAACTATAAACCTGCTGAACCTGATGGGAAGAAAAACCAAAATCCTTGAGAATATCATACAAAACAGATTCGGGCGACACTTGCGCTTTGAGTGCAGGAATATCGACAATGACGGCATCGGGCGAACGATCTGAATATGAAACCACTGTCTGGCGCATGGCTGACAGAGAAACATCGAGCACCCGACTGGCCTCGTTCATCCAAAGGGCTGTTTGAGCAATACTCTGGCTTACAGACGGATTGATTTGCCGGAGAAGGGGAATCACCTCCAAGCGAATTTTGTTTCTCACCGCATCTGCCACCAAATTGGTACTGTCTGTAACAAACTCCTGTTTTCTTTCCAGAAGAAACTCCTCGATGTCTTTTCGGCTGATACAGAGCAAGGGTCGGATGATGTCGCCATGAACAGGCGAGATGCCTGCCAGTCCTTTGACTCCGGTTCCCCTGATCAGATTCATCAACACGGTTTCCACAGAGTCGTCCTGATGATGTGCCACGCAAATGGCATTGGCCTGCATATCGCGTTTCAACTGTGCGAAATAACGATAGCGCAAATCACGCGCCGCCATTTCGATACTCACCTTGTGCAGAGAAGCATACTCCATCGTGTCAAAATGGACGCGATGCAACTCTACCTTGTTTTTCCTGCATAAGGAAACGCAAAATGCCTCATCCCTGTCCGATTCCGCTCCCCGCAAATGGAAATGGCAGTGCACCGCTTCAACGTGATAGTCCAATTCTTTCAGAATGAGCAGTAAGGCCACGCTGTCAGCCCCACCGGAAAGCCCCACCAAATAACGCCCGTCCTTGTCAAGCAGACCGTTCTTCTCTATAAAATCGGCAACCGTTTTTACAATCGCTTTATTCGACATACAAAACCAATCCCTTCAAATATTCCCCTTCAGGATGATAAATGTTCACCGGATGGTCGGCAGGCTGGTGGAGTTGGTGCAGAATGCGCACCTTTCTTCCGCTCATGGCGGCAGCTGTGAAAACGGCATTGCGGAAATGGTCTTTCGTCACTACCTGAGAACAGCTGAATGTGAACAAGATACCTCCCTGCTTGATTCGCTCGAAGGCCTTCACGTTCAACCGGGTATATCCTTTCAAGGCATTGTGCAGAGCAGCCCGATGCTTGGCAAAAGCCGGCGGGTCGAGCACAATCAAATCGTATTGGTCGTCTGCCGCATCAAGAAATTTGAAAGCATCTTCGCAAAAAGCCCTGTGGCGCTTATCTCCGGGAAAATTCAATTCAATGTTGGCTTCAGTCAGTTCGACGGCCTTGGCACTGCTATCTACCGAATGGACAAGCTTTGCGCCGCCACGCATGGCATAGACCGAGAATCCTCCCGTATAACAAAACATATTAAGTATGTTTTTGTCCTTAGCATATTGCTCCAACAAAGAACGGTTCTCGCGCTGGTCAACGAAAAAGCCCGTTTTCTGCCCTTTCAGCCAATCGACATAAAACTTCAAACCGTTTTCCACGGCAACATTATTATCGCTGCCCCCGTACAGGAATCCATTTTCCTGTCCCAAGTCCGCCATATAGGGAAGCGTTGTCTCACTTTTATAAAACACGTTCTTAATGCGGTTACCCATGATGCTGACCAACTGGTTGGCCACCTCACTCCTGCAAACATGCATGCCCACACTATGCGCCTGCATCACGGCCGTTTCGCCATAACAGTCGACAACCAATCCAGGAAGATGATCGCCCTCCCCATGCACCAAACGAAAAGTATTGTTGCAGGGATTGTCGGCAATGCCCAAAGTCCTGCGCATGCAGAGAGCCGTCCGCAAACGGGCTTTCCAAAAATGCTCATCGATGACAATGTCTCTGAACGACAACACTCTCACGACAATGCTGCCTATCTGGTAATGACCCACAGCAATGAAGTTTTCGCCTGCATCCATCACGCGGACAACATCGCCTTCTACAATACCCTCATCCGCATGACGGATGGCACCAGAGAACACCCAAGGATGAAAACGTTTAAGACTTTCCTCCTTACCCCTCTTCAGATACACGTTCTTGTATTTCATCTTCGTTTTTTTTCAGTTCATAATCGTTCGTATTTTTCAATCGCAGCAGTTCCTCGTACAGTTTGATACATGCCCATGCATCCGTTGCCGCATACATCTTCTGCTTGTCGGTCAGCACATCGCTTTCCCAATTGCTCAACTGCTGTCTTTTCTGGATTTTCAGATGGAAGAAATTTGCGAAGAGTTTCTGCAAACTCATGTCCTTTACTCCTATTTCTCCCACATGTTTCTGCAAATCTACAAAATAGCCCGGTTCAAAGTTTCCGCGCTTGTGCAACGAGTGGATGTCATCGTGCCACGACAATCCTATTTTGGGAACAGTTTTATCCTCGAGAAAACGAATCAGCGCGGGTGTCAGCCCAGTGTGGTTCAGCCTGAACAAGAAGCACGTGTCATGGGTAGCAACTTGCAAAAGTGCCACCAAATGAGCCTGTCCCTTTTTGAACGAAGGCCGCGTTTCCGTATCAACCCCTAATATGTCCTTTGAAAGCAGATAATCCACCGCTTTTTCCGTTTCCCCAGGCGACACGATGACAATGATACGCCCTTCAAATTGCACTATCGGCAAGTCGTTGATGTCTTTCTTGTCGTATTTACTGTATATTGTTTTTTTCATTCCGTAGTATAACGAATTGCAAAAGTAGAAAAAAAAAGCGATTTCATGGCTATTTGTAGTAAAAATCAATTACTTTTGCAGTTAAATCATATACAATTGGTGAATGGCAAAAAAGAAACGGCCGCGCACAGCAAATTCATTTACGGAGGCGATTGGCATTAAAAACATATTTCAGAATGATATTTTCAGTTTTATCTTTGGCTTGGTTCTGCTCATTGTGGCAGGATATTTCATCATCGCTTTTGTCTCTTATTTCTCTACGGGACAAGCCGACCAAAGCATCGTGCAGGATCTGCGCCCCGGCGAATGGTTGAACACCGACAGAGAATTTCAAAACAATTGCGGTTCTTTGGGGGCACTGCTGTCCCATGTTTTTATCGCCAGATGGTTTGGCCTTTCTGCCTTTATCATTCCGGTTCTGCTCATTCTCACCGGACTGAAGATGATGCACATCTACAACAACATCAAGTTGCTGAAATGGTTTTTGTTCCTGATGGTGCTTATGGTATGGTGCTCGGTTACTTTCGCCAAGTTTCTTACTCCGATCATTGGAAGCCAGATTTTCAACCCCGGTGGCGACCATGGCCTTTTCCTTTGCCAATTCTTTGAAAACATCGTAGGCGCACCTGGCCTGACAGCCTTGCTTATATTGGTAGCGGTTATTTTTCTCACTTATCTCAGCAGTGAAACCATTACGGTGATCCGAAAGATGTTGAACCCTATCGGCTACATCACGAGCAAAGTGCAATTCGTAATTACCAACGACCAAAAAAAAGAAGCGCAGAAGTGTACCGAAACTCAGGAAACAGAAGAAATCGCCTACGAACCTGTCATGACATACGGAAATCCTGACGAAGACACCGATTCGGAACAGCAACAGCCCGACATTATCATGGACATTGAAAACGGGCAAGACATAAGCAAGGAAGAAGAACAGCCCGATAATCACGACATCAATATAGAAGTAGATGCAGGAGGCTCGGAGGAAAAGGCAGGAAGCAATGTGGTGAATTCTGAAATAGACCTGAGTACACCTATCAATCCCAAAGATCCTTGGCTGAAATACAAATATCCTACGCTGGATTTGTTGAAGAAATACGACAACGATGACAAACCCACCATCGACAAGCAGGAACAGCAATCGAACATGAACCGCATTGTAGAAGTGTTGAACAACTTCGGCGTGCAAATACGATCTATCCATGCCACTGTAGGGCCAACCATCACACTTTACGAAATAACCCCAGCCGAAGGAGTGCGCATTTCTAAAATAAGAAACCTGGAAGACGACATTGCCTTGAGCCTTTCCGCTCTTGGCAT
>JALFBL010000094.1 GCA_022773395.1 Prevotella sp. | reverse complement strand
CGGCAAGAAAGTAATCATCAAATAACAAGAAGAAATGAAGAAAAAACCATATACCCAGCCCGTGATAGAAATTATCAAGGCAAATTATGAGGAAGGACTGATGAAATGGGTAAGTACCCCGATAAGTGACGATGAAATAGAAGACGATGAATTTAACGCCAAGCAGGGCTCTTTCGACAGTGAAGAGGATTTGCCAAGCTACAATCTGTGGGAAAGCTGATGTCTGAACACACCATACCGCCCGCGGTTTGACCGTCCCAATCCAATGGGCAGCCAAACCGCTGGGCGATAAACGCAAAACCAACCATCTAAAGCCGAAAACGTCCACCATCTTGGCGGCTCCCCGTTGGCAACCCATGCCGCCCACCATTTTTTTTGCGAAACGTGCTCAACAGCCCCACGGGAGCGACAAAGGAAAGGCGGCAGTCGCTGCGGTCAGTGGACAGGCGTTCATAGCACATATCCGTCCCCACCAGTCAGGGCAGGCCTTCCGTATCGGAGAGGATATGCAGGCGTGATGGAGAAACGGACGCTCGTTGAAGTGCCGCTCGAAACTGTGGGAGAGGAACGCTGCTCTGTCCGAAGTTGGCATAAACCCGTCTTTTCGAGGTTTTGCGTCGAAAGGCTCGAAAATCAGAACCGACTGACTCACAAACCATTCACGCCATTCCACCTTTTCTTGAACCTTGGGGATAGATTTTCTTTTAAAAAATATTCCCTCCAAAAAACATTGGCATTACATATATTTTGGTATCTTTGCAAATTCTTAGTAAATTAAAAGAAAGCGGCCCCCTCGGGATAAAAGGGAGTTCCCCGGCGGGCTGATTGACATCTGATCTCCCTCGTATACAATGAAGAAAATACCTATTCTATTGCTACTGCTCATAGCGTCTATGGGCATGCAAGCCAAAACAACCAACATTCTCGTATGGCTGGCGACGGGTGAAAAAATCACGTACAGTCTGGCGGAGCATCCCAAGGTGATGCCCGGGAAAGAGAATGTGAGAATCACCACCACCGAGGTGGACATTGTCTATCCTGTCGGTGAAGTTCACAAAATCACTTATGATGAGGCTACGGACATTGGACAGTCTGCCTTGGAAGCAGACAAGGGTTCGGTAGGCATCACGGACAACGTGATGTCGCTTTCCGGCTTTGCGGCTGGCGAAACCGTTCGCATTTTCGATGCAGCAGGAAGACTCGCGGGCCAGTACAAGACCGATGCCACAGGTGCCCTCCGCATCAATCTCAGCGAGTTTGAAAAAGGAGTCTATATCGTAAAAACAAACCATCAATCATCCAAATTTATCAGAAAATGAAAAGAATCTTTACTTCACTGACATTGGCCTGTGCACTCTTGCTCACAGCCATCGGCGCTTCTGCACAGGGCGTATATATTTATAAAGACGGTAAAAGACAGGTGTTCCAGGCAGAAGAAGTGGACAGTTTGGTGTTCTTTGCCAACGACAACAGCACCGACCCCACCATAGAAACGTTCAAGTTTGAAATGCCCAACGCAGGTTTCGGCACAGACATGGAAACGCTGCTGACAGCAGAACAGGCAAAAGGCTTCGATGTGTCCAAAGAGGGAACCACAAAGCTCAACCTCAAGAAAACGGCAGATGGAGTGGAATACAACTGGGTATATAACTTCGACGATGCCAAAACATACCGCTACGCCAAGTGCCAGCTTCCGGCCAGCAAGGTAGATGCCTTCAAGGCGTTTCTGCGCGGCACGGGATATGCCCTGCAGCCCAACGCTTCGCAAAACGCAGAGGTGCAGGTATATCTGAACACGGCAGAAAAAACAGTGGTTTTCCTCAACAAGGAAGCTGATGCCACAGAGTTCTATTTCGGTGCCTACGACGAATCGTTCTTGTCGTGGACCCGCATTTCCACACTGAAAGACGAAGCCACTGCCACATGGATGCCTTTCTACGGAAAACATGCCACCGTCGAACTGATGAAACTCTTTGAAAAGCGAATGAACCACAAGATGGTGGAGGAAAAATCGAATGCAGAAAGCGGTATCTACTTCTATGAGACCGGCAACCCCAAATGGCCGTCTGTGAAATACTGGTTCGACGCGAAAACGAAAACCAAACTGGAAGAAACATCTATCTTCTCGAACAAGGAAACCATCCCGGTGCGCACAGACGTCACGGCCTACCTCGAGGCCATGGGCTACAGATACACGGGATCGGTCGATGCAGAGGGATACATCATCTATTATAACGATTCACTTCAGTCGGCATGCTATGTATTGATGAGCGAGACCGAAGGACAGAAATCTTTTGAGCCTCAGATGCACTACGCTTACGTCAACCTGGAAGGTTTCGTTCCACCGGCAACGGTTAATTTCCCCATGCCTATTATCAATTTCGGCACCAAAACCATGGATGAAATCTTGGAAGAATACCGTGCGATGCCCTACTACAAGAGTGACGAGAACACGGAAATGGGTCTCCTCATCCATACCACCTCGCCCGACTTCCCCCAAATCCTCTTGATGGAAGACGGGGGTAAATATTTTGCGGCCATCGTCATCACATTCGACCAACTCACCATCCGTTCGCAGCACATCACGAACCTGCTTACCGAAAACGGATATGAGTACAAAGCTGATGTAAGCGCATTCCCCACCTTCATCAACTACGAGAAAGATGTGATGGCACAGTTCGACTTGGTTGATATATTCCAACTGGGATGGTATTCTGTTTCATTCCAGCCCAACGAGTTCAAATAAGAACAACCTGTTCCAACAAGAAAAATGAGCAGGGGACAAACACTGTTTGCAGGTGTTTGTCCCCTGCTCTCGTTTTTACCGATCTTTCGCACTGCCGCACATACGGCCCTTCAACATCCCAACATGTCACATGATACCATGGTGTCCAAAAGCAACCATTCATTTAGGCGTAATGGACAAAATACACAAAACAACCGTTACACTCTGAAATTTGTTTTTTCCAACTTGCATGGCAATGTCAGGATTTTTCAGTAAGTTTGCAGCATGAAAACAGAAGATGTGAAGGACAAGAGAATTGCCGTGCTCCTTTCAGGGGGTGTGGACAGCAGCGTGGTGGTGTATGAACTGGCGCAAACAGGGCTGCATCCCGACTGCTTCTATATCAAAATAGGACCGGAGGAACAGGAGGAATGGGACTGCTCATCGGAAGAAGACCTGGAAATGGCCACGGCCGTGGCAGCGCGCTTCGGATGCTCATTGCAGGTGGTGGACTGTCACAGGGAATACTGGGAAAAAGTGACACGTTACACCATGGAAAAAGTGAAAGCCGGCTATACGCCCAACCCCGATGTGATGTGCAACCGGATGATCAAGTTTGGGGTGTTCGACGAGAAAGCAGGACACAACTACGACCTCATTGCCACAGGGCACTATGCCCAGACGGAAATCATAGACGGGGAAAAATGGCTGACCACAAGCCCCGATCCCGTAAAGGACCAAACCGACTTCCTTGCCCAGATAGACAACTGGCAACTGCGCAAGGCACTGTTCCCCATAGGGCATTACCGAAAAGGGGAAGTGCGAGAGATAGCCGAACGCGAACACCTCATCAATGCCAAGCGAAAGGACTCGCAAGGCATCTGTTTCTTGGGAAAAATCAATTACAACGACTACATACGCCGATATGTGGGCGAAAAACCAGGCGACGTACTGGAATGGGAAACGGGCAAATCAATCGGCAAGCACAAAGGCTTATGGTTTCACACCATCGGACAGCGCCACGGCTTGGGCTTTGGCGGAGGGCCATGGTATGTCGTGAAGAAAGACATGGAACAAAACATTCTCTACGTGAGCAAGGGGTTTGAACCCCGCACGGCCTACAAACGCGATTTTGCCATCCACGATTTCCACTTCCTCACCAAACCGGTGGAGATGGAACAGGTAACCTTCAAGATACGCCACACGCCCGAATACCATCCCGCCACCCTGGAGAAAACGGCAGAAGGAGCCTACATTGTTCATGCTGCGCACGACATACAGGGTGTGGCACCGGGACAATTCTGCGTGGTTTATGACGAAGAGCACCGCCGGTGTTTCGGCTCGGCCGAAATCACGATGTAGCATGCAGGCAAGCACAAAAAAGAGGTTGATGCAGGACGCTATCAACCTCGGGTGATTTCGTTAAAATGCGAAACCATAAATAAGATATCGCAAATATAGGGCTTTTATTTCATACAAGCAAACTTTTTTGTACAAAAGTTCATTTTTTAACACATACGGAGAAAAATATTCGATGATTATTCGTACCTTTGCGGTGATATTGATGATTGTACTCTTGGCATTTTAAAACAACAGACTGATTATCCAAAACATTAATCCATTACATTTATGAGAAAAATTTTACGCATTTCGTTGCTTGGCATGCTCACCATGTTTAGCACCATGGCACTGGCTCAGACTGAGGAAACACTGACCATTGCCGATCTTCACAAAATGACAAAAGACAAGGCAAACATCACACTGTCCATTGCGGACGGCAAGGTGGTGTATGCAGATGCCAACGCCATTCATGTGCGCGACGGGGAATATGCCGTCATCTTTTTCAAGACCAATCTCAACTTACCTGCCAACGCTAAAGTAAAAGGCACGGTGAAAGTGGATTACGACAATTACTACGGCGTGCATGAAGTGAAAGCAAACGCAGGAACGAACACCGACAACCTGACCATCGAGGAAAGTACAGAAGAGGCGGTGCCGGTAGAAGCGACCGTAGAAGATATTTTGGGATTGAAACATCTTTGCGACCTCGTGATTGTCAAGAATGTAACAATTACAAAAGAGGGACAGAACTTCTTCATTGTATCGGGCGACAAGAAAGTGCAGCTGTACAAAGGTATTGACGTGAGCGGATACGTAGATGGCAAGGCCTACAACGTAACGGGACTGTTCAACAACATTTACAAAAAAGAACCGGAAGTTTCGCCATTAAAGGTGGAAAGTGCTGCAACAAGCGTCAGCGAACCGACGGCAGACAGCGACAAGAACGCACCTGCCTACAACCTCGCCGGCCAACGTACCAACAAAGCAGCAAGGGGCATTTACATCCAGAACGGACGCAAATACGTGGCAAAATAACCATTGCCAACATGGCATGAAAAAGGGGAAGCGACAGGTGCTTCCCCTTTTTCACACAACAAATGTTAAACTTAGCATGCTGTTTCTTCTTTTCTCTCAATTTTCTTTGACCAATTGTAACAATTTCATACTTTTGCAGAAGTATTCAGCCGGAATGGCGTCTGTCAAGACGGTGCATCGTCTATGGGATAACAAAAAGATGGATGAACTCGAGAAATGATATAACAGATGTTGAAAACATCATAATTAAAAATGTACAATAGAATTATAACAAAATGATGACCACTAAGACTAATTATGTAAGTCCAGTAATTGAAATGGTTAAAATGCAGACACAGGGCAGCCTCGCAGACGGTTTGTCCATGCGAGTGGATGAAGATACACCTGCATGGGGTGGCGGTGATGCCAAGGGTACCGACTTCTTTGAAGAACCGGAAGAAGACACAGATGTCTTTGACACGAACCTATGGGACCGACAATGAAACATTCACCCGTTCAACTTTTAAAAGAAAAAGCCGCATCCCCGGAGGATGTGGCATAAACAGAAAATAAAAAAATAATTGTTTGAAATATGAAGAAACCATTTTTCCACTATCTTATTTGTCTTGCCGTGCTCATGCTCTTCCCGTTTGCGGGAGCTGAGGCACAGACATACACATCGCCGGACGGCACCTACACGCTCACCTATACCGTGTCGGGCGGCAACGCTACCATCACCAAAGGTACGTTCAATACCGGGTTCACCGGAGCGTTGGACATTCCTGCAACTGTAACAAATGGCACCACGACCTATAATGTGACGGCCATCGGTTCATCAGCTTTTCTGGATAACACAGTCATCACCTCCCTTACATTGCCCGAGGGTCTGGAGACGATTGGTCCACGTGCCTTCCGTTCAAGCAAGACAGACGGTACAACCGGTAAGATTGCCGGTAAGATTACCATTCCCAGCACGGTGAAGACACTGGATTTCCGTTCCTTTGAAGGCAACAAGGGCATCAACGAGGTGGTGTTCGCAGCCACTTCCCAACTCACAAAGTTGGGCGACAATGTCTTCTTAGGCACCGCTATCACAAGTATCGCCCTGCCCAATTCGCTGAAAGACATTCCATTAGAGGCATTTAGAGACCTGCCCAACCTAACCAATGTCACCCTCCCCAATGCATACGTTACCATAGGAGACCGCGCTTTTTACAACTGTGGCATCTCGGGAGACATCGTTTTCCCTTCGACACTGACGACTTTGGGAGTGAATTGCTTCTATCAAACGAAGAATCTGAAAACAGCCACATTCCCCGACAATACGCTTGTGACAGCCATCCCCAACGGAGCTTTCAGCTATAGCGGACTGCAGGATGTGAGCCTTCCGAAGAATTTGAAGACTATAGGCGATAATGCTTATTCGAATTGCCCAAACATGGGGGGATTTGATCTCGTGTTGCCGGCATCTTTGGAGAGCATAGGTAAAGAGGCTTTTGCTTTCTGGAGAGATGTCAATACAGAACCTGAGTTCAAGGATCGTAACAAAGTGATATTTCCCAATCCATCCGCTCTCACCACACTCGGTGCATCTGCCTTCCGCAATGGAAAGTGGTATGGAGACATTGATTTGAGTGGCACAAAAATTACCCGCATTGAAACCCAAACATTCCTGCGCAATGAACAGTGGGACGGCCACATCACCCTCCCGGAGAACCTCACATTCATCGGTGCCAATGCCTTTGAACTGGTGGGATCGACCCAAGATTTGCAGATTCCGGCCAAGGTGATTGAACTTGGAAATGAGGCGTTCTACAACTCTCCTTTCTCAGGCATCAGTTTCCAGAAAGGAACTGAGGTCAGAACAATCGGTACAAGCGTGTTCAAATACTGTTTCAACCTAAGCTACCTTGATTTGAGCAACGTGACCAACTTACAGGCAACCAATGCATCGCGAGAGCCATCGGCTACCAACACCAGCCAATACGCGTATATGCCTCCCTACACCATGGTATACCTTCCCCCAGGCAGCACGGTGAAACCAGGCGAGGAAAACTTCGTTGTGGCAGGCAAGTGCAGCAAGTTCGTGGTTTATGACGGCGATACGAATGGTCGCTATTTCAGCATCAAGGACCGCACATATTCTGGAGACCGCAAGTGGATTGGCCAGGAGAAACGCATCACACCGGATGCTCCTACGCCAGAGAACTTCAACATGAACCGTGGCTGCGACTACGACATACAATACCCGTTCAAAGCTGCCACGGCCACCTACACAAGCCGCACGTTCGAGAAAATCCGGGACAAGACCTACACCATCTGTCTGCCCTATCCGGCCACAGTGCCCGATGGACTGCGCGCCTACAAACTCAACAAGAAGATTGACATTGGTTTCTATTTTCTGTCTGTGGATAACGGGAAATTGGCAGCCAACCAGCCCTATGTGCTGCGCGTGGTAAATCCCGGTGGCTCATTTACTTTCGGCACAGAAACCGGTGAGGACGGCACCGGCGTAGATATTCCGGCAACCAAGGATGCCAACCTGCAACAGACCGAAATGCCACAAGACGGCCTGGCATTCCGTGGCACCACGACCAACATTCTCAACAAAGAGGCACGCAACCACAACTATTATAATCTCAATGGCGGCATTTGGTATCCCATCAAGACCGCTACAGAAACATGGACAGGACCCGACTCAGATTCTGCCGTCAACCAAGCCAGTGGCTTCATGGGCTTTGTCCACTCCATGCGCGGCTACGTGGTGACACCGGAAGGATCGGGAGCCAAGTTCGCCACCATGTTTGAGGACAGCAAGGATATTAACCCAACGGCCATCAATGAGATGGAAGAACAGATACAAGGAAAGCAAGCCCGCATCTACTCCATCGACGGCCGCTACGTGGGCACCGACATCAACACCCTGCCTTCGGGAAACATCTATGTGGTGAACGGAAAGAAAATCTACAAGTTCTAAAGCGGAACAAGACGGAAATAAAAGCAGGAAACAGAGATGAACGAAAAAGAGAGGAGAATGTGCAATTGAGTACATTCCCCTCTCTTTTTCGTTCAAACCGCCTTGGTGCCCGTCCGCCTGACGGCAGGTCTCTTCTTATCCATCTTCGCCTTCAATTTTTCTTCAGCAGCCTGCATTTTTTCCACCTTTGCCTGCAAGCGCGAAATTTCCATGTCTTTCATGGCTATTTCCTCGCCCTGATTGCGGATAGTGGTGAGAAGAGCGTTCAATTCCTCGTCGTCAATGTCCTCGGGATAGAGATTGCTCACCCGACTCATGAAATCGCCGAGAATGTTCATGTAGTTGGTAAATGCATCGAAAGGACTTGCGTAAATGCCCCGGTCTATCCTGATATGGGAGGGCTTGGTGGTCATGAACCTGAAATTGTTGGATGCCTGCAGGTAATCCCAGTCTTGGTTGATCCGCGGGTCGTTCGAGATGCGCACACGGTCGGCAATACTGTACAGTTTGTCGAATGCTTCGCGCTGCATCGGGTTTCCCAACCAGCTGCTCACATCGCGCTCTTCGTCAACCCATGACATGGCATACGGCACGTCCAAGCCTCCCATGCTATTCATTCTGGCGCATACTTCCGACGGAGTGGAAAAACTGACACCCCCGGCCTTCGCACAAACGGGCAACGCCTTCATAAATTCAAGAATATTGCTCGACAAGGGCTGCGCAATACCCAAAGCCGACAATTCCATGAAAACATTGACAACCTGTTCTTCGGCCGGCATATTCACAATACGGTTGACATAATAGTCGGCAAAGAGCGGATATCCTTCCCATTCTCTGTTGTTGAAGCGCAAAGAAATATCGTCAGACAGTTCAATGTCTCTCAACAGCAGTTTGAGTTTGGGAGCAATGCTGCAATGATAGACATAGTGTGGGCTTTTCCAGCCCAGAATATGCTTTGCGCCCTCCGTCAACATTCCATTGAATCCGAGAGCGGCCACCTGTCCGCCAATGTCGTCATTGTAAATGAGGGAAGAATTGCGCATGACGGTGGGTCTTTTGCCGAACAGTTCCTCTATCTTGTCACACTGTCTATTCACCTCTGCGGCAAAACTCTCTTCGTTGGCCAGTGACGACAAACCATGCGAATAAGGTTCGGCAAGAAATTCCACGCAACCCGTTTCGTTCAACTGTTGCAGCCTTTCGAGCACCTTCGGAGCATACATCTCCAACTGCTCGATGCCCACACCCGACAGCGAGAAAGCCATCTTGAAGAAGTGGCCGTGCTGCCTGATCATTTCAAGGAAAGTGTCCAAGGCCGGCAAATACGAATGCTCGGCAATGTGGTTGATATTGCGCTCGTTTTCGTAGTCGTCGTAATAGTAATGGTCGGTTCCGATGTCGAAGAACCTGTAACGTTTGAGATGGATAATCTGGTGTATCTCAAAATATAAACATATGGTTTTCATTGCGATTGTCTGTTAAGATTGTTATTTCTGAATATTACTTGTCAAAGAGTTGCCGTATGGCTGTCAACGCCACCCCAGCGTGCGCTCATACAACTCGCGTATGCGCCTGCCCACTTTCACCCATGTGATTTGATCCACCTCTTTCTTACCCTCTTCCTGAAGGTACTTGAAGAGACTTTCGTTGTTGCAAATGGAATACATGGCATCTGCCAGCGCATGAATGTCCCAATAATCCACCTTGATGCAATTGTGAAGGATTTCGGCACATCCGCTCTGCTTCGATATGATGGTGGGCGTTCCGCACTGCATGGCTTCCAAGGGCGATATGCCGAACGGCTCGCTGACCGAAGGCATCACATAGACATCCGAACCTTTCAGGCACTCATACACCTCTTTCCCGCGCATGAAACCCGGGAAATGGAAACGGTCGGCAATGCCTCTCTGTGCGGCAAGATATATCATGTCTTCCATCATGTCGCCACTGCCGGCAAAACAGAAACGCACGTTGTGTGTGCGGTGGAGCACCATGTTGGCAGCTTCGACAAAGTATTCGGGACCTTTCTGCATGGTGATGCGCCCAAGGAACGTCACCACCTTTTCCTTTCCCGTATGGTCGGGGCGGGGTATGTCCTGCAACTCCTGCCGCAAAGGATACACGGCATTGTGTACGGTGAACACCTTACGGGGGGGCTGGTGATAGTGGTTAATCACCGTCTGGCGTGTCAGTTCCGATACGCACATGATGCAATCGGCATTGTCCATTCCGTTCTTCTCTATCCCATAAACCGTGGGATTCACCTTGCCCCTGCTCCGGTCGAAGTCCGTTGCGTGGACATGGATGCACAACGGTTTTCCGCTCACGCTCTTGGCGTGTATGCCTGCCGGATAGGTCAGCCAATCGTGCGCATGGATAATATCAAACTGCTGCTGGCGTGCCACCACGCCCGCAATGATGGAATAGTTGTTGATTTCATCATGAAGATTGGAAGGATAGCCGCCCGCAAACTCCATACACCCCAAGTCGTTGACGTGCATATAGTTGAAATCGGCATAGATATGCTCGCGCAAACTATAATACGTCTCGGGGCTCATTACGTTCCCCACCCTGCTTTTCACATAGTCGTAATCAACATCCCGCCAAGCGATGGGCACTGCGTTCATCGCCACGATATGGGCGGCCGACTGGTCTTCATCGCCAAAAGGATGAGGCAGGCACAGAGTTATATCCACGTTGCCTTGGGCGTGTAACCCTTCGGAAATGCCGAAATTGGCAGTGGCAAGCCCACCGAATACATGAGGAGGATATTCCCATCCAAACATTAAAACTTTCATCGTGTTCTCCTCCCGTTATCTGTTATATGTATATTTCTCCAACATATTGAGCGTGCGGAGAATCTCTCCCACATTCATGGCAAACGACATGGCACCGCGCGCACGAAATGGCGGGTTGCCGTCGCTCATCTCCGGAATGGTACCCAAACAGTTGATGGTCATTTCGTCTTCATAGCCCACCAACTGCCTTTCCACAAAACTGATGCGTGTGCGCTTGTAAAGTTTCAGGCAGGCTTCAAGATAGAAACCTCCCAACCACGGCCATGCCGTACCTTGGTGATAGGCATAATCGCGCTGCATCTGCTGTCCTTCGTACAAGGGATTATAACCTCCACTCTTTGGTGAAAGCGAGCGCAATCCCTTCGGTGTCAACAACTCGCGCGTACAAATATCAAGAACACTCTTTTTCTGCTCTTGCGACAATGGAGAATAGTCGAGGGCTACTGCGAAAATCATATTCGGGCGGACACTCCAATCCATCATCTTGCCATCCACATAATCGAAGAGATAGCCGTAGTCGTTGAGGAACGTATCGACGAATGAACTTTTGGCAAGTTCTGCCCTTTGTTCCATCTCCTCCGCTTTCTGCTCGGATTTCTCTTCCGCATATATCTTGGCTGCGAATTTCAAGGCATTGTACCACAGGGCGTTGAACTCTACGATAAAACCCGAGCGAGGCACAACGGGACGGTCATCCACCGTGGAGTTCATCCAAGTCACTGCCTTGTCGCGCCCCTCTGTCCGCAACAGTCCGTTTTCTTCCAGAAACAAGTTGGGATGACCTCCCTTGATGATATAATTGACAATGTCCTTCACCAACTTGCCATACATCTGTATGCACCGTTCATCTCCAACCTCACGGGCATACTGCTGTACTGCCCATATCGCCCACAAAGGAACGTCGGGCTGGTCAATCTCTGAAATTTTCACCGTTACCGGCTTTCCCTTCATGAACTCTCTCAGTCCTTTTTCAGCAGTCTTCATAATCTGTTCGAAGCGGTCTTGCTCCTCAATGCCCAACGTAAGTCCCGGCAAAGAAATGAAAGTGTCGCGCGCACGACTCTTGAACCACGGATAGCCAGCCAACAGATAGAGTTCGTCCTTGTTCTTGCAGTTCAGGAACTGGTGGGCTGCATTCACCAGACAATGGAAGAAATTATTGCGAGGTGACCTGTCCTGCACCTCTTTCTCGCAAAGGGTTTTCAGTCCGCTCGTTTTTATTTCGCTGGTAGAGGCCGAAAACACAACGCTTTCGCCTTTCTTGATGTCCATCTCGAAATATCCAGGAACATACAGGTCTTCGTTCGAGTCATAGCCACGCTCCTGCTCTTTAGGATATTCCACTCCACGATACCAGTCGGGTTGAAACACAAAATTGTTTTTCTTGCTGAACTGCATATAGAGTTCCGGATAGCCCTCATACATACAAGTCTTGATGCCGTTATCGACCAACTGATAGTCGCGGCTTGCCACCGGATTTTCGTGCGTAAACTGTCTCACACTTCTGAATGCCAAGAACGGGCGAAAGCGCAACGTGGTGGCAGAATGGGCATCCACCAAAGTATAGCGAATCAAAATCCTGTCCTCGAAATGCTGAAACACCACCTCCTTTTTCAACATCACTCCTCCTACCCGATAAAGGGTTGTCGGCACCTTGTCGCAATCGAACTCACGGATATATTTATGTCCCTTAGGACTGTAGTTATTGCCTTGGTATTTATGAAGTCCCATGTTGAATTCCGCCCCATGCTGAACCACGGTAAGGTCGAGCGAACTCAGCAGCACATGGTTTTCATCATCCAATCCAGGAATAGGAACCACAAGTAATCCATGGTATTTGCGCGTGTTGCAATCTACAATGGTAGAACACGAATAGGCACCCGACCTGTTCGTCCTCAACAACTCACGTTGAAGAGTTTCTTCCAAGTTCGTCATCAGCGCTTTTTCAAATCTTATATAACTCATAGGCTTTATATTAATGGTCAAAAAATTACCATTTTGATATTTTTCTCCTCAAAAGTATTAATTATTTTTTACTCAGCAAAATAATAACCTACAAATCTCTTCACATAAGACAACATTGGCATCACAGGCAAATAATTTCGGTAAAATTTGTTTAAGACAAAATTAATCGCTATTTTTGCAACATTCTCACGTTGCAACTTTCACATTTGGTTTTTACGCCTATAAATATTATCAGAAAGGAAAAGATGGACAGACTTGTATATTTGTAATTCTTGCATGTTTATTTCAACCTTTTTGCAAAATAGCATTAGGACGCAGTATGTGGAATACAATAGATGTCATAGTTGCAATTGGTATGATTGTTTTATTCATAAGAGAACGGAAAAGGACAGAAGATTTGGAGAAATAAACCAATTCCGCCCAATGCCATTATTGTGTAAAAGTATAAAAAGACATCGAACGGGAAAGCCAAACAAGAAAATACGCTTTTGGAAAAAAACAACTTTCACAAGCCTCGTTTTCCCAAAATATTTTAAGGGATAAAAAACAATTTATAACTTTGCAAAAAAGAAAAAATGAAGCGAATACAATTAATCTTAGAAAATCTCTTTACCCTGGGGGCAGGCATAATCAAAAGCATGGGACATTCGGGCCGTACTCTATTGACAGCAAATACTGCCCGAAAAACTCTCATGCTAATTTCTGTGGTTTTTCTTACAGAATCTTGCCATTGCAGACATACAAGGAATACGGCAAGAGAAATATAAGGGAAGAGGGATACGGTAGCTGTGAAAGAAGTGAACCCGTTGGATTCATTCTATTTGCACGGATTGCCAGAAAGTGCTTATCCCGCCGCTTTTCACGGACAGGACACGCTTCCTTACAGAGAGTTGAGCCTTGCCTTAAAGCAAAAGTATATTGAAAAGAGTTGCCTGTTTGATGAGCGTCAAGATTTTGGGAAGTATTATTTTTTCATTCAGCACATCGACAGTTTGTACGAGTATGAATACGAGTGGTACTACAACGTATGGATGTATGATGCCTCTGCAAAAAAACTCAGCAGGATTTTCTCCCATCATGTGGGGAAATACAATGAGATGCAGCTGGATGAGGTACATTGGAATTTCGACATGCAAACCAATGACGAGCCTTACACATCAGCATCAAAAAGGAAATTGGCGTATCACTATCAAACGGCAACTCCAGTTGTAGTCATTAATGCGAGAAAAATCCCTGCCACTCCCCACTCGCCTCGCCTCACGGTCATTATCAACCCCATAAAGAAGACGCAGAAAGTGATTGAAGAAAAATTTGTCGGTTTTTTGAATACGGAGGACATCGGTCTTCCCGTCTCGGAAAAGGGATTGACAAAGAGAATGATTTTGACGACATCTTCAAGTCAATCGTCGAAAAACCTTCCAAGTCCCAAGGATGTTGATATTCTATGTAGGGAATACCTCTATCCGTCCATCAACGTATATTCCACCAATGGTGTCCGGTTGGGCAGATTGAATCTTCCCCATGACGAGATAGACGTGATGAGGTGACGGCAAAAATAACTTTTAAAAGGATATGTTAGGAGCAATTATTGGAGATATCATCGGTTCCGCGTATGAAAGGAAAAATGTGAAAAGAACGGATTTCCACCTTTTCACTCCAAGAAGCAGGTTCACGGACGATACGGTGATGACATTGGCTGTAGCCCAATGGCTGACAAAAGACAAAGAGCATGGCAGGCACTTTTTAGTGAGACGTATGCGAGAGTTCGGACGGATGTATCCCCACGCAGGATATGGCAGAGGGTTCTCCCGATGGCTGTCTGAAGAAAATCCTCGTCCATATAACAGTTGGGGGAACGGCTCGGCTATGCGCGTGAGTCCTGTAGGATTTTATGCACACACTCTTGACGAAGCACTCTCTTTAGCAAAGATTTCCGCAGAAGTCACGCATAATCATCCAGAAGGAATAAAAGGGGCACAAGCCATCGCCGCATCTGTTTATCTTGCGCGCACAGAAAAAAGCAAGGAAGACATAAAGCTCTATGTTGAAAAGAATTTCAATTATAACCTGCACCATCGGATAGATGAAATCCGTCCGAAATACACCTTTGACGTTTCATGTCAAGGAAGTGTGCCTGAAGCCATTCTTGCTTTCTTGGAGGGGAGAAACTTTGAGGAGGTCATTCGTCTGGCGATTTCATTGGGAGGCGACTCTGACACAATCGCCGCTATGGCAGGGGGCATTGCGGAGGCATATTATGGCTGTTCTAAAGAGTTATCGGCATACTGTTATGGAAAACTCCCGCCAATACTTAGGAACGTGTTGAATGAATTTGAAGCCCACTGTTTTTCAGCCATCAATCAGGAATGAGGAAGTTGATGACCTCTTGCTCAATGGTGATTTTGAAAGGCCCCACCGGCGTGTTCATCAGTCTGCCATCCACACTCACCAAAGCGTGCGAGGCCTTGTTCACCTCCACCATCTTTGTCCTGTAGGGATGCACGCTGCGGTGATTCAGAAACTTGCCAGTGAAAAGCAGGTAGAAGCCTTCTATCAGCTGGGTCATTTCAGGATGATACACCACCGAAACATCCAACATCCCGTTATAAGGCACCGCATTGGGAGTCTGCCCATACCCTCTGGCACTTCCCACACATACCGTCATCACCTTGCGCTTGATGGTATCGGAATTGATTTTCAGTTCCATCTTGTAGTCCATCCTTTGGAATATCATCAGCATGAATGAGGAAATGAACGACAATGTTCTGGATCCGAAAAGTTTTCTTGTCTGTCTTCTCAGGTTCATGATGGCAGCTATCAAACCGATGTTCACGCAATTCAGAAAATAGCGGTGACAGCGTTCATCGTTTCTGTTTGTGTATCTGATGCAGCCAAGGTCAACCTTCCTTATTCTTCTTTTCAGCAGCCAATCCACAGTCTTTTCTATCTCGCCCTCCCTGAAATCCCAATAACGGGCGAAATCGTTCATCACTCCGTTGGGAATCACGCCCAAGGCTATGTTTTTTCTGATTTCCGCTGGTGCCTGCATCAGACAGTTCACCGCATCGTTGAGGGCAGAGTCGCCTCCCACAATGACAATGGTTTTATAGCCGTTGTTGACCATCATGTTCACAAGGCGCTCCACGCTTCCCGCATTTTCGCTTTGCACCTTGTCGAAATCCACCTTGCGGGACTTGAGACATTTCTCTATCTTTTCCCAACACTTCTGAGGTCGGAAAATGCCATGTTTCGGACAATAAATTATGCCCCATCGTGTGTCATTTACTGCCATTTTCTTATCTGTTTAATGAAAAGACCATCGTTCACGGCTTTTCGTTCCATTCGCTGTCCACCAATTGTTTGATTTGTGCCACCTTGTGTTCCATCGGCAGCAGGGCGTCTATCCAATGAATGACAAAACCTCTCCTTTCCATTCCTCTGAACCACGTCATTTGCCTTTTGGCAAACTGATGGATGGCAATTTCCAATCCTCTGAACATTTCTTCATGCGTGGTTTTTCCTGTCAGAAACTCAGTGACATATTTGTATTCCAGTCCGTAGTATATCAAATCCTCTGCCGAAATGCCTTCCGCAAGCAGCCCTTCAACTTCTTCCACCATTCCGTTGGCCAGTCGCTGCCTAAGCCTTTCGGTTATCTTCTTTCTGCGCATATCGCGGTTGATATCCACCCCGACAATCAGCGAGGGGACGGGTGGATAACCGTGCTGCTCCACAGGTGCGTGCCTGTAATGTTCCTCTATCTCGATGGCTCTGATGGCCCTTTGTGCCGTATCCACATCGGTTTTGTTGTGCATGCACGAGCCGGTTGCCCGCTTCAGTTCCTTGAGCATAGCAGTAAGTTCTGCCAGCGACAGGCCGGACAGCCTTTGTCTCAAAGCCTTGTTTTCTGGCACGTCCATCAGTTTGTAGCCTTTCAGCACCGCTTCTATGTAGAGTCCAGTTCCACCGCAAAGAATGGGCTGCACGCCCCTTTCCTGCATATCCTTGTAGGCATGGAGAAAGTCTTTCTGGTAGCGAAACAGGTTGTATTTGCGCCCCGGCTCTTCAATGTCTATCAGATAATAGGGTATGCGTTTACCGCCCACTGTATAATCATCGAGATCCTTTCCCGTTCCAATGTCCATCCTCCGATACACCTGTCTGCTGTCGGCACTGATAATCTCACCGCCCATGTCGGCAGCCAATGCCGCAGCAAGCGATGTCTTTCCACTGGCAGTAGGACCCAATATCGTGATCAGCCTGTTCATTCGTGCGCAAATATACTAAAAAAAAGCCGTCCAGCAATGCTGAACGGCCTTATTTTACAGCAAGTGACTAAAAATGGTTAGCCATTTACCTTTGCCATGTGCTTGATTAGCTCAACCACCTTGTGAGAGTAGCCAATCTCGTTGTCATACCAAGACACAACCTTTACGAAGGTGTCGGTAAGAGCGATACCAGCCTTTGCATCGAAGATGGAAGTACGGGGGTCGCCGAGGAAGTCGGAAGAAACGACAGCATCTTCGGTATATCCCAGAATGCCTTTCAACTCGCCTTCAGAAGCCTTCTTCATGGCTGCGCAAATTTCTTCATACTTGGCGGGCTTTTCCAGATTGACGGTGAGATCGACAACAGACACATCGAGCGTGGGCACGCGCATAGACATACCCGTGAGTTTGCCGTTGAGTTCGGGAATCACCTTACCTACAGCCTTTGCCGCACCGGTAGAAGAAGGAATGATGTTGCCGCCTGCCGCACGTCCGCCGCGCCAGTCTTTCATGGAAGGGCCGTCAACGGTCTTCTGTGTGGCGGTTGCAGAGTGTACGGTGGTCATCAAACCGTCCTTGATGCCCCAGTTGTCGTTCAGCACCTTAGCGATGGGTGCCAGACAGTTGGTGGTGCAAGAAGCGTTGGAAACAAACTGTGTTCCCTTTACATATTTATTTTCGTTCACACCGCAAACGAACATGGGGGTATCGTCTTTGGAAGGAGCCGACATCACTACATATTTAGCACCGGCATCGATGTGTCCCTGTGACTTTTCTTTTGCAAGGAAGAGACCCGTAGATTCAACAACGTACTCAGCACCGATTTCGCCCCATTTCAAGTCAGCCGGGTTGCGCTCTGCGGTTACACGAATAACGTTTCCGTTAACGATGAGCTGAGATTTCTCAACATCAGCCTCAACTGTGCCTTGGAACTGTCCGTGCATGGTGTCGTACTTCAGCATGTAAGCCAAGTAGTCAACCGGACAGAGGTCGTTAATACCAACAACTACTACATCCTTTGCATTAGCCTCTTCAAGCGTTGCACGGAAAACGAAACGGCCAATACGACCGAAACCGTTAATACCAATTTTAATCATTTCTTTTTTTTATTTTTAAGGGTTTAAAAATATATCATCCTAAATAATGAATCACAGCCACTTTCTATCCGAATCCATCAAATCTGTAATGAAACAAATTTATTTGCAGATTTTTATGATTTCGCGAGCAAAGTTACAAATTATTTTCTATATTTGCATCTGTTTTCAGTATTAATTATCATAAAAAATAAAAAACATGGGATTTATTAAAGAGTTTAGAGAGTTTGCCATGAAAGGCAATGTGATGGACATGGCAGTGGGTGTGATCATCGGCGGTGCCTTCGGAAAAATCGTAAGCTCGCTGGTAGAGGACGTATTGATGCCTATTATAGGAATGGTGACAGGTGGCGTGGACTTCAATGGTCTGGTGGCAAAAGTGGGAGACGCAACCATCAAATACGGCACATTCATCCAGAACGTTTTTGACTTCCTGATCATTGCTTTCTGTATTTTCCTGATGATCAAGGCTATGAACAAGCTCAAGAAGAAGGAGAAAGAAGAACCGGCAGTCGCTCCCGAACCATCGGCTGAAGAGAAATTGCTAGGCGAAATTCGCGATTTGCTGAAAAACAAGTAAGCACGAACTGAAACGAGCGCACAAGCCATAAGGTGGTGTTGCCGCGATTCCTACCCCAAACGGTAGAGAAATGTTGCAACATCACCTTTTTTACGATTGGCTTGCCGGAAAACATGTGGCAAGCTGACAAACATATTACCGGCTGAAGAGTTTCTTGCCAATGAGCGCGTCGATAGAAAATCGGCCGGGACCTGCCAACAGAAGCAGTAAAAAAAGCACCATATAGCTGAAAGCCAACTCTCCTTCGGCAATGGAACCGCCATGGGCCGTGAAAAATGCAACACACATGGTAAAAATCATGGGAATGAGCACCAGACGTGACAGAAAACCGAAAACAAAACTGAGCGAGCAGGCCAACTCACCGAAAATGGCAAGTGCCAGAGAGATGTCAGATCCAACGCCCAACGGATCGGGAAACTGCGTGGACATGGTTTTGAATCCCATCAGTTTCTGCCAACCGTGGCTGGCAAGCAGCAGTCCAAACACAAAGCGAGACACCAACAGAAAGGTTGATGACTCTTTAGTATAGCCCTTTACCGGGAACAGATAATGAATGAGTTTCATACGTTTTTTTAAAGTGGTTATGAATGGTTTGTTAAAAAAAAAATCATGCCCCAGATTTCTGTCTGTTATGGATGAAGCAGGCAGAGCGAGGGCATGACGTTGATTTGTTTTATAAGATTTGTCTGAGCAAATGTTCTTTATTCAAAGTAGCGCTTGTGCAATCCCATGAAACCTGCGCAGTGGCGAGCCTCATCCTTTGCCATTTCGTGCACAGTGTCGTGCGTTGCGTCCATACCGGCAGCCTTTGCATTCTTGGCAATGCGGAACTTGTCTTCGTTGGCACCTTTTTCGGCAGCAATGCGAGCCTCGAGGTTACTCTTCGTGTCTTTCAGCACATCACCCAGCAATTCGGCAAACTTGCTTGCGTGCTCTGCCTCTTCAAAGGCGTAGCGCTTGAAAGCCTCTGCAATTTCGGGATAGCCTTCGCGCTCTGCCTGGCGCGACATGGCCAGATACATGCCCACTTCACCGCACTCTGCGTTGAAATGCGTTTCAAGGTCTTTAATCATTTCCTCATCGGCACCTTCCATGCGGGCTGCGCCCAGCACATGAGCCGTTGCAAAAGTAGCGGTATTACCTTCGTCTTTCATTTCCTTGAACTTGCTTGCAGGAGCTTTACATACCGGACACTGCTCGGGTGCTTCCTCACCTTCGTGAATATAACCGCATACTGTGCAAATAAACTTCTTCTTCATAATGCTTTGTTTTTATAATGTCTTACCAATATTGGCAATGCAAAGATAGTGTTTTTATCTATAACCTCCAAATATATTTGTAAAAATTATAAATTTATTTTTTCATTCGCTATTTTCAACATTTGAAAAATATCAAATGGGGTTCTTCAACGCCATTACCTTACAATATTATTATACAAACCCGTTGGCGGAATTAAATTAAGTTGACAAACATGACAAAAAGTTGCACATATCATCGGTTTTCAGTAACTTAATAGTATCCAGATCATTAACAAGATTCCCACCCTCATCTCACGCAGGCAGTTCAATGACAGCAGAAAGAATACCGTAACCATAGTAGGCTTATGCGAAGAAATGCACAAGCGGATGGTAATGAAAATGGATGGTGCAAAAGAACAGCTCCTTGTGGATTCAAAGCCCATAGAAATCCGCCGTGTTACCAGAGGAAAGCGTTGAAAAATGGTTCATCCCCGAATTGCGTTGGTTTTGTAGTTTCCTATCATATGAAAAGCTGACAAATCATTATCTTTGTGGTTCCCCAACCATATCAGATATGAATGCCAGCTTATTATATCAGGCCTACGGAGTCAAGAACTATTCG
>JALFBL010000022.1 GCA_022773395.1 Prevotella sp. | reverse complement strand
TTTATCTATATTTGCAGCAGTTTATAATACGTATTAGTTGAGGAGCATGAATCTTGATGTGTTGACGGCCATTTCACCTATAGATGGCCGCTATAGAGATAAGGTGGATAAGTTGGCTGCATATTTTTCGGAATATGCACTGATAAAATACCGTGTGCGTATAGAGATAGAATATTTTATCGCACTCTGTGAATTGCCTTTGCCGCAACTCTCATCTTTTAATGTGGATTTGTTCTCGCGTTTGCGTTCCATTTTTCAGGACTTTACCGAGGTTGAAGCGCAGAGGGTGAAAGAAATAGAGAAGATAACAAATCACGATGTGAAAGCTGTAGAGTACTTCATCAAAGAGGAGTTTGACAAGATAGGTGGCTTAAAGGATTATAAGGAATTTATTCATTTTGGCTTGACCTCTCAGGACATCAACAATACCAGTGTCCCCCTTTCTGTCAAGGAAGCGTTGGATGAGGTGTATATCCCAATGGTAGAGGAATTGATTTCCCTGTTGAAAGACTATGCCAATGAATGGAAAGATATACCCATGCTGGCCAAAACACATGGACAGCCAGCTTCACCCACACGGCTCGGAAAGGAAATTGAAGTGTTTGCCTATCGTCTTGCCTGCCAATTGGATACATTGAAGTCAACAAAAATAACTGCTAAGTTTGGAGGTGCTACGGGGAATTTCAACGCGCATAAAGTGGCCTATCCGAATGGGGATTGGCGCAAGTTCGGAAATCAGTTCGTCAGCGAGAAGTTGGGACTGGAGCGCGAGCAGTTCACGACACAAATCAGCAATTACGACCAGCTGGGGGCCGTCTTTGACGCTCTGCGTAGATTGAATACGATTATCATTGACCTCGACCGTGATTTCTGGATGTACATTTCCATGGAATACTTCAAGCAAAAAATAAAGGCCGGGGAAGTTGGTTCCAGCGCGATGCCGCATAAAGTAAATCCCATTGATTTTGAGAACAGCGAGGGAAATCTTGGAATGGCAAATGCCATCTTGCAATTTTTGGCCCAGAAATTGCCGGTAAGCAGGTTACAGAGAGATTTGACAGACTCTACGGTCTTGCGCAATATAGGTGTGCCTTTGGGGCATGGCATGATTGCCATGCAAAGTACACTGAAGGGTTTGCGCAAACTGATACTGAATGAAATGAAAATAAAAGGAGATCTTGACCATGCGTGGGCAGTTGTTGCTGAGGCCATTCAAACCATCCTGCGCAGGGAGGCTTACCCACATCCGTATGAGGCTCTGAAAGCACTTACCCGCACGAACTCGCAGATGACAGAGGAAACAATTCATGAATTTGTCAGGGGACTGGATGTAAACGAGGATGTGAAAGCCGAACTGATGGCCATTACTCCTCATAATTATACTGGTATATAAAAAACTGTAAGTCAAGAATCCTTTCCGATAAGAGAAACGGTAATAGGGCAACAGAAAAAATAGTGATTCCGTCTAAGCGATTAGACAAAGTTTTAAGATTATCAATTTAAAGGAAAAAAACATGTCAGAAGAATTAGAAAAGAAATCAGAGGGAATATCTGAGGAGCAGAAGCAACCAGAAAACGCCCGTGAGGGCTATCGACCGCAAGCCGGATATCCCAATTATCGAACACCAGGGCGCAGTCCGCGTCCGCGCATCCCATCGGCTCGCCCGTACAATGCGAACAGGGGTAACAACTATGAAACAGACGGAGGTTTCCGTCCGGAGGGCTTTGGTTCTAATCTCCAGCAGGAAGGAACCCAACAGAGAACGTATCGTCCCCGCAATAATTATGGTCAGCCGTCCGGCTACCATGGCCGTGGTGGAAACTACCAGCCACGTCCGCAACAGGGGAACTACCATTCTCGATACAGCAATGCGGGAGGCGACGGGGATTTCGTGCCACGCCAAGGTGGCTACCAGCCCCGCCAGCAGCAGGATTACCGCCCGCATTATAATAACAATGAAGATGAGGGAGGTTATCAGGCACGTCCACAACAAGGATATCGCCCGCGTTATAATAATAATGAAGAGGGAGGGTACCAATCGCGTGGAGGATACAGTCCACGAGGCGGTTATAACCCACGAGGCGGGTATAACAATTCACGTGGCGGATACAACCCACGAGGCGGATACAACAACCAGCATGGAGGTTATAACCCAAGGAACGCCCGTGGACCACAACGCGGATATGGGCAGCATACGCCTGACTACGACCCGAATGCAAAGTACAGTTTGAAAAAGCGTATAGAATATAAAGAGGCGAACATCGATCCCAACGAGCCTATTCGTTTGAATAAATTCCTTGCCAATGCTGGGGTTTGCAGCCGTAGAGAGGCTGACGAATTTATCACAGCAGGTGTGGTGAAAGTGAATGGTGAGGTCGTGAAGGAACTGGGAACAAAAGTGCTTCGTTCGGATGAAGTGATTTTTCATGACGCTCCTGTCTCTTTGGAGAAGAAGGTGTATGTGCTGTTGAACAAACCCAAAGATTATGTGACAACAAGCGATGACCCGCAGCAAAGAAAGACTGTGATGGATATTGTGGGTCATGTATGCCCGGAACGCATCTATCCTGTGGGACGGCTGGACAGAAACACAACAGGAGTCTTGCTGTTGACCAACGATGGTGATCTCGCAAGTAAGTTGACACATCCCAAATTCCTCAAAAAGAAGGTGTATCACGTATTCTTGGACAAGAACGTGACGGCTCACGACATGCAGCAGATTGCTGAAGGAGTGAATCTGGAGGATGGAGAAATACATGCAGATGCCATAGAATATTCGAGTGATACGGACAGAAGCCAGGTGGGGATAGAAATCCACAGTGGGAAGAACAGGATTGTTCGTAGAATCTTTGAAAGTTTGGGCTATCGTGTCATTAAACTTGACCGGGTTCAGTTTGCCGGGCTGACAAAGAAAAACCTCCGTCGCGGAGATTGGCGTTTCCTCACGGAACAAGAGGTGGAAATGCTGCGAATGGGGGCATTTGAATAAATGAACCGGAGATGTTCCGATAGAATAAGGTTGACCTAAGAGAATAGGTCAACCTATAATTTTTGATAGAAGGAAAAAATGAAAAGAACAAAAGTGGTAGATGTCCTCCGCAGGACTGACTACGGAGCGACGCTTGTAGTAAAAGGGTGGGTGAGAACCCATCGCAGTAGCAAGGCTGTAGATTTCATTGCTTTGAACGACGGGTCAACTATAAAGAATGTGCAAATCGTTGTTGATCCGGTAAAGATGGATGGCGAGTTGCTTAAGCAAATTACTACAGGGGCTTGTATAGGGGTGACGGGAACGTTGGTAGAAAGTCCCGCTCAAGGGCAGTCCTCCGAAATTCAATGCGAAAGCATCGAATTGTACGGACTGTGCGGCAATGACTATCCCATGCAGAAAAAGGGACAGACCTTTGAATATATGCGCCAGTATGCCCATTTGAGGTTGCGCACAAACACCTTTGGGGCAGTAATGCGTATCCGTCACAATATGGCCATGGCTATTCACACCTATTTCCACGAACATGGGTACTTCTATTTCCATAGTCCACTGATAACGGCGAGCGATTGTGAAGGAGCCGGACAAATGTTTCAGGTGACAACCAAGAATCTTTATGACTTGAAAAAAGACGAGGACGGAAAGATTTCCTATGATGATGATTTCTTTGGAAAACCTACTGCCCTTACCGTGAGCGGGCAGCTTGAAGGAGAGTTGGGAGCAACGGCCTTGGGTGCCATCTATACTTTTGGTCCTACTTTCAGGGCTGAAAACAGCAATACCCCGCGCCATTTGGCAGAATTCTGGATGGTGGAGCCGGAAATCGCCTTCGTGGATTTAAACGATTTGATGGATGTAGAGGAGGACTTCATCAAGTATTGTGTCGGCTGGGCTTTGGAACATTGCAAAGACGACCTGGAGTTCCTGAATAAAATGATTGACAAAACCTTGATTGAGCGCTTGCAGGGCGTGCTGAAAGAAACTTTTGTGCGTTTGCCTTACACGGAGGGTGTCAAGATTCTTGAGGAGGCGGTAGCGAATGGAAAGAAATTTGAGTTCCCCATTTCCTGGGGAATGGATTTGGCCAGCGAGCATGAGCGGTTCCTTGTGGAGGAGTATTTCAGAAAACCTGTTATCATGACAGACTATCCAAAAGGTATCAAGGCTTTCTATATGAAGATCAATGAAGATGGAAAAACGGTGCAAGGCACCGATGTCCTCTTCCCGCAAATTGGTGAAATCATTGGTGGGTCGGTTCGTGAAGAGAGTTACGATAAATTGATGAATGAAATAGAAGAGAGGCAGCTCCCGATGAAGGATATGTGGTGGTATCTCGACACCCGTAAATATGGAAGTTGTCCTCACGGAGGCTTTGGACTCGGTTTTGAACGCCTCATCCTCTTCGTTACGGGCATGCAGAATATTCGTGATGTCATCCCATTCCCGAGAACACCGAAGAACGCTGATTTCTAACTGAATCATGGAGGTCAATTCATAGACGCTATCCGTATTGAAAATGTCCAAGGGTGTTTTCATACGGATAGTTTTTGTTGAGATCCTTTCCGACTTTCATTTTTACTAAAAAAGTTGAATATGGGGCTTGACAAATGGTTTTTATGGAGAATTTGTTGTTTTTCCGAATACTTTTCATACCTTTGCGGAGAATACCGACACAAGGGTATATTCTGTTTTTACTGTAAAATTAAATAGATTTATGAAAAAAGTAAGATTTTTATTGACAATGATTCTGTCTGTGTTCACGGTTCAGGGATTTGCACAGGTGAGCATGTTGGCAGGGGATGGTTTTTATCGTGTGCAGAATTATGAAACGAAACGCTATGCGGCATTGATAGACAACAAGGGAACTGTTGATGTGAATAAAAGAATACTTGACGTGGGTGCCATTAACATGGTG
>JALFBL010000001.1 GCA_022773395.1 Prevotella sp. | reverse complement strand
CCAGTCTTGGAAACTCCATTCACAAAACTTCTATTGGAAAAATACGAGATGAAAAGTTTGTATGGAAAATCCATAAAGGACAAAAGGGGTGGCGAAAACAATATCCATAGTTGGGGGTTGGAATTGAAGGGAAACCTGTCGGAAGAACAAAAAGCCTTTCTTGACCTGCTGTTCAAAGAAAGAAGAAAAAAGAAATGGGCTGCGGAATACGGCATAGAATGGATGGCATGGCTTTGTCTTTACAACAAATCAAGACTTTCAGCCATTCTCCCCATTTGGAGAAGATGCTGGACGACCTTGTCAATAAAGGGTATCTCAAAAGGGAACACCCCAAAAAACTCATAAAGGAAAAAGATATGCACGGTAACGGAAAGCGGTACAGGGAACAAGACACGAGCCTGCCTTTAGGATACAACATCGTTACAGGCAAATTAAGTTTTGAAGTTGACAAAGTTCTTTCACCGGATGGAATCGCACCGACACTCGTTGCGATGGACATGCAGAAACTCTTTGTGCCTGATACACATGGAATCAGGGCGCTGACGCTGAGAGAAGGGCTGAGACTTTTCGGTTATCCCGATGATTTCAGATTTGACATTTCAACGAAAGAAGGTTACGACTTGTTAGGCAACACCGTTGCAGTGCCCGTCATCAAACAAGTAGCTACAAGACTGATAAAAGAATGTATAAACCATTTAAATCATTGATCCATGAAACTATCGGCAACCGAAGTTTATGAAAAACTCATCAACGAGGACAAAATCCTTGAAAAAAAAGGAGAAATCAGATTCAAGTTCAATGATATTGACTTGCTTGTCAAGCAGAAAGATGTTGTTGACAATATCATGCAAGAATGGCTTGAAGAATGGTTAAGGAAAAACAATGTCGAGTTCAAGGAGAATGCAAACACACAGATGCCGCCTGATGTCTATCTCAATCCAGACGATGAAACGAAAAAATTGGTTGAAGTTAAAGCGTTCAACTATAGAGCCACTCCGGGATTTGACATTGCAGATTTCAATATGTACCAAAGCCCCAAGACAAGAGAACTCAGCGGTGTGTGGAAAAGCAACTTTATAAGATCGTATGCCCAGTTTTATGATAAGAGATTGAACATTCCAAGATGGTACGACATTGAGGACGATTATATAAATGGAAACGACAACGCATAGGAAATCGATGTATTTCACAATCTGTTTGTCTTTTAGTTTCAGTTCACTTCGATTCATTACACATTAATATATATAATATGAAAAAAGCAAGTTTAATTATTTCCGCTCTCATGGCGTGCGGCATGTCGCATGCCGATGAGGGAATGTGGACGCTCTACAACCTGCCGCAGGCTGTCTACGAGCAGATGCAGGCCGAGGGCTTCAAGTTGTCGTACAATGACCTTTACAGCAGCAGCAACGCCATCAAGAACTGCGTGGTGAATTTCAGCGGCTATTGTTCGGGTGTGGTGGTATCGCCCAACGGTCTGGTTTTCACCAACCACCATTGCGGTTTTGAAGGCATTCGCGCCAACTCTACCGTGGAGCACGACTATATGCTCAACGGCTTCTATGCAAAGACCTACGAGGAGGAACTGCCCAACAAGAACATGTTCGTGAGTTTCATGCGCGAGCAGAAAGACATTACCGGACTGTTGGAACGAATGGCAAAGGAAAGGAACGTTGCCGAAAACGACTGGGAAGAAATCATTAATGAACTGCAGCAACAGATGACGGACAGCGTGAAGAAAATCGACAAGACGCTGCACGTTGAAATCGATGCTTTCTACGAGGGCAACAAGTATTTTGCCACCACTTACCAGATGTTCCCCGACCTGCGGCTGGTATTCACCATTCCGAAATCGATGGGTAAGTTCGGGGGCGACACCGACAACTGGATGTGGCCTCGGCAGACCTGCGACTACAGCGTGTTCCGCATCTATGCCGACCCGAATACGAACGGTCCGGCCGAATACAGCCGGAACAACGTGCCTTATCACCCGGCCTCGTGGGCACCTGTTTCGCTTGGCGGATACCAACAGGGCGACTTTGCCATGACCATCGGTTATCCCGGAAGCACATCCCGCTACCTGAGCAGCTATGGCATCAAGGAAATGCGCGATGCGGAGAATGCCACACGTGTGCAGGTGAGAGGGCTGAAACAGCAAATCATGAAGAAGCACATGGATGCAAGCGAAGCCGTGCGCATCAAGTATGACTCCAAGTATGCCTCCAGTGCCAACTACTGGAAGAATGCAATGGGCATGAACAAATGTATAGATTCCATCGGCATCATCCGGCAAAAGCAGGCTTACGAGGCTCGCATCCGACACTTTCAGGATTCAACGGGCTATCTCAAAGACAAACTGAATTTCGGGCAGTTGGAAAAACTTTATGGCGAGCGTTTCGACCGTATGCGCGCCTTCAACTATTTTATGGAAACTTTCCGCCGAAACAACGAATTGGTGACCCGTGCCATGGGCATCAACAGCGGTATGGAATTGAAGGGCGACGAAAAAAATCCAAAGAAGCAGTATTTCGAGTTCAAGGACAACAGCGAGGAATGGGACGAGGCTCTGGACAAAGAGGTGATGGCATCGCTGATGAAGAACTACAGGCAGCAGGTGGACGCGCAATACCTGCCCGACTTCTACAAGCAGGTGGACGAGAAGTTCGGCGGCGACTATACCAAATACATGAACGATCTCTATGCCAAATCGTTCTTGATGAAGGGAAAGAAAATCTATCCCAACAAAAAGAGTTATCTGAAAGACCCGGGTGTGCAACTCGGACTGAGCCTGATGGCGTACATCGGGGAACAGCAGATGGCACTGGAGGCTGTCAGCGAAAAAATTGAGAACATGGAGAAGTATCTCTGTGCTGCCAAGCTGCGCATGGAAGAGGATATGCCGCACTATTCCGATGCCAACTTCACCATGCGTCTGAGCTACGGGCAGGTGGGCGAATACATGCTCAACGGTGCTCCCTCGGGCTTCTACACCACCGCCGAAAGCATGGTGGAGAAGATGAACAAGAGCCACGAAATTGCCGATTATTTTGCGGAACCCATCATGAAAGAACTGCTTTCGAGCAAGGATTTCGGCAAATACACTGACAAGACGAGCAACAAACTGCAGCTCTGTTTCCTCACCAACAACGACATTACCGGCGGCAACAGCGGCAGCCCGATGTTTAACGGCAAGGGAGAACTGATCGGTCTGGCGTTCGACGGCAACTGGGACAGTCTTTCGAGCGACATCTTCTTCGACCGTCAACTGGCGCGCTGCATAGGCCTGGACATCCGCTATGCCCTTTTCCTGATGGACAAGTGGGGCCATGCCGACCGTCTGCTGAAAGAAATCAACGCTAAATAAGCGTGCCTTCTCTATCGCCATTGCCGAAAGAAAAACATTCCGGCAATGGCGATTTTTCTCATAAAAACGTGTGTGTTTGCAACTTTTTAACCTTTTTCTACGTCTAAGCGATATAAACATCCAATTTGAAGATATAATGAGAATATTCTTTGCATTATTCATGGCGTGTTGCCTTGTTTTCCCAACGGCAAGCCATGCGCAACAGAAAGAGGGGAAAAAGAAAGACATTTTCTTTCAAGGACAAGTACAGGACGCTTTCACGCGGTTGGACATCGACAGCGTGAAAATACAACTGATGACTGCAGACAGCATGGTGATAGACTCGTGTTTCAGCAGGGCTTGGAACGAAAGAGCCGTACATCCCTCTGCCTATTTCGAAATCAGCAAGAAACTGCAAGAGGGAAAATATATCTTTAAAGCCACGCACCCCGACTACAACGATTCCTACCACGACTTTGACTTGAAACTGAGAGGGCGAAAGATGTATTATCAAATCAGCGACTTTACCATGAAGCGCAAGAAGATGGACGAGAAGACTTACGAACTGGGCGAAGTGGTGGTCAAGAGCACAAAGATAAAGATGATCATGAAAGGCGACACCATTGTCTATAACGCCGATGCCTTCAACATTGCCGAAGGGAGCATGTTGGAGGCTCTCATCCGCCAGCTGCCGGGCGCGACGATGAACAGCAATGGCGAGATTTTCATCAACGGACGCAAACTGGACTATCTGCTGCTCAACGGAAAGGATTTCTTCAAAGGCGACAACAAGACGATGATGGACAACCTGCCTTTCTATACAGTGAAAAACCTGCAGGTGTATGAAAAGGAAAAGGAGACCGACGGAATGCCGAAAGAGGCGCGCGAGAACAAGGATTATGTGATGGACGTGAAACTGAAAAAGGAGTACGAAAAGAACATGATTGCCAATGTAGACCTGGCCATGGGAAGCAACAAGCGATACGCCACGAAGATGTTCGGGCTGTATTTCACACCGCGCCTGCAGTTCTCGGTATTTGCCAACATGAACAATGTGAACGAAGACCGCAAGCCGGGAGAAAAGGGCGACTGGAACCCGCGGAAATTGCCCAACGGACAACTGGCGCAGAAAACGGTGGGCATCAACCTTGCCGTAGATAACGAAAAGAGAACCCTTATGGACAGTTTCTCCGGCAGCGTGTCGTGGAGAGACAGTGAAAACGACAGCAAGACGGCAACGGAATCGTTCCTGCCAACGGGCAACACCTTTGGCAGAAGCAGTTCCAACAACGATTCAAAGAACTTCGTCGTGGGCGCAGAAAACAAGTTGGACATCGAGAAATCCTATAAATTCAGGAACTTTACGACATTGACCTACCGCAAATTCGACAACATCGGCATCAACCGGTCCGCCACTTTCAATGCCGACCCCTCGTCTTTCGGCTCTACGCAGGACATTCTTGACACCATGTTTGCCGCCCCCCTGTCTCCCAAGATGAAGAAAATAGGGGTGAACCGCCACTATTCCCGCATGGAAGGAACGGGTCATAATCTTTCCCTTTATTCTATGTTGGGCTATCGTAAAGAATTTAAATCGGGCGATTTCTTGAACTTAAACGCTGACGTACAGTACAACAACAGCAAGAACTCGCTGTTCAACAAATACCAACTGAACTACCTGCAAGGAACGGCAGCCGATGATTGCCGGAACCGGTATGATGACACTCCGTCCTATTCGTACAACTATAATGCCAATGTCAGTTATATCTTTCGGTTTGCGGAGAGTTTTGGAATCAGGTCAAGTCTCAGCTACAAGCAGAAAGGCAAGTTTGACACTGTGTCAAAATACCGTCTCGACAGGTTGGATGGATGGGGCGACGGCCTGCACCCGTTTGGAAGCCTGCCCTCAACCCGCGATTCCATGCTGTTGGCGTTGGATGCCAACAACAGCTATCAGGGAAACTATCTGGGAAGAATCTGTCAAGGAGAGTTGGATTTCATGTATGGTAAAAGAGTGGATGACAAAGGATTCGATGCTTTCTTGATGCTGCCGTTCCATCATATCGACGAACGGTTGGATTACCGGAGCCGGCATCTCAGCACCTTGGTGAAGAATAGAGGATGGAGATTCGAGCCGGAATTTCAAGTCACTCTCTATAAAGGTGAAACGTCGTTGTTCATGCTGCATCAAATGTCAGTCAGTTCTCCTGACCTCTATTCCATGATTGACCGCCGCGACGACTCCAATCCGCTTGCCGTGGCTTTGGGCAATCCTCATCTGAAAAACCAGATTGTTCACAACTTCAGGCTGTATTTTCATGATGGCGGTTCAAAGAGAGTGCATTTGCCGTACATCAATGCAGAGATGACCGTGATGCGCAATTCCGTAGCCAACGGATTCGTCTATGCACCGGAAACGGGTGTCTATACCTTCAAGCCAGAGAACGTGAACGGCAACTGGCAAGTGAGCCTATACAGCGGAATGGAGTTCCCGCTCGATAGCGCGAAGCATTTCACGATGAACATTGGCGTTGATTATCAATACAACCACAACGTTGACCTCACCGCCGTGGCAGGCAGCAATGCCAGCATTTTGAGCAAGGTGAACAACCATCTGCTTACCCAAGACCTGTCGCTCTCCTACGAGTTAGACAAGTTCCGTTGCAGCATTGATGGCGAAATTACATGGCGCTCGGCCAGCAGCACGCGCGAGAACTTCCAGAATATCAATGCCTTCGATTTCAATTACGGAGTCACGGGCTCTTGTCGGTTCGCCTTTGGCATGGAAACGGGCATGGACTTGAAGATGTTCAGCCGCAGGGGTTACGCCGACAGGAGCATGAACACCAACGACTGGGTGTGCAATGCCTACATCAGCAAAAGTTTCCTCAAGGGCAAGTTCATCACAAAAGTAGAGGCTTTCGATCTTTTCCACCAACTTTCCAGCGTGTCCTATACGGTGAACGGGCAGGGCAAGACCGAAACGCGTTTCAACACCATTCCCCACTATGTCATGCTCCACGCCATGTACAAAATCAATATCGGAGGAAAGAAACAATAAGGGAAAGCACCGTGGCACGATGGGTGCCTCCGTCAAGAAAACTTCCCCCGCAAGTTCCAGAACGGAACTTGCGGGGGAAGTTTTCTTATCCGATGGAGTGCCAGATGTTTATTGTCTCAGCCCGCCCTCCGACCCCCACCTTGATGGGAAGCCTTAGGTCATGCCGGACTCTGAGGGCGAATTTCGTCAGAATGTCGCGGTATGTCCGTGTGGTTGTTGAAGTCCGCTACGTATTGCACATTTGTGGAAACAGTAGAACATGCCGTAGTTCCGCTGCTCTTGAGAGATTTCCGTCAGTTCGCCGAAGAATCGTTTCTCTCCAATAAGTTCGTGTTTCATAATGTTGAAATTCACGCGGCAAATGTATGAAAAATGGTGTGCCCTACAAATAGAATCACAGAAAATAGCACGGGGGAGGGCACACTTGCCGGTCGGCTTTCCGGAATACGTTCTTGTTTGTTGAATCGGCTGAGTTCAACAAAAGTTAATTTCGTTAATTTTAGGGGTCGGATTTTCCACAGGATTTCCGCTCAAAATAGAAAAACAAGGGATGGTTCATTGGCATAGGCAGCATTTCTTGCGAAAGAAAGCGTTTGTCTTCTGAAGCCAAGGAATGGTGGGCGGAAGGGCAAAGCATCATCCGTTGGACTGCTGCCGACGGATGGCTGCGAGCCAGAGTGCCGGCCGTTGGCACGCAAGGCATCATCGGGTGGAGGGGAAGGGATAATCTTTTGAGAACCGTAAAATGAGCGGATTTTGTAAAACGCTTGCTGTCAGTTGTTTGCGAAAATTGCAAAAAATACGTATTGGGGTGCACGAGAAGTTTTTTTTCGGAAAACAGCCGTTTTTCGTGTTAAAGGATTTTGCCGGATCGTTAATGTTTGTAATGTTTTCGTAGGCAGAAACTTTTGGGTGATTAGCAGTGTGCAGAATGCTCTCAAAATCGACAAATTGTATTTGATTTTCCATAAAATCCGACATTTTGTTTGAATTATTACAAATATTAAAATATTATTGTTACTTTTGCAGGCAATAGGAAGCATTCTGCCTGTCATGGAGTGCTTTTTACAGGCATCCGTCTGCATTGTTTTTGTAATAAAGGCAAACATATATAAATATCACGCAACTAATCTATTGGTTAATATGAAAGAATTGATTGAAAAACTCCATTCGCTGAATGTTCTGGCAGAACAGGGCGGTGGCAGCGACAGAATTTCGAAACAGCACGAAAGCGGAAAACTCTCGGCGAGAGAGCGCATTGATTTGTTGTTGGAAAAAGGCTCGTTCATAGAGGTGGACAAGTTTGTGACCCACCAGTGTACCGATTTTGGCATGGACGAAAAGAAATATCTCGGCGACGGAGTGGTGACCGGCTATGGCATGATAGGAAAACGCCTGGTGTTTGTATTTGCACAAGACTTTACGGTGTTCGGAGGTTCGCTGTCGAACACGTATGCACAGAAAATCTGCAAGATTATGGACATGGCCATGAAAATGGGAGCGCCGGTCATCGGACTGAACGATTCGGGCGGTGCGCGCATTCAGGAAGGCATAAGGTCGCTGGCAGGCTATGCCGACATCTTCTTGCGCAATTCGCTGGCTTCGGGGGTGATTCCGCAAATCAGTGCCATCATGGGGCCTTGTGCCGGAGGGGCTGTCTATTCGCCTGCCCTTACCGATTTCATCTGCATGGTGAAAGACACCGGCTACATGTTTATTACAGGGCCCGACGTGGTGAAAAGCGTGACGCAGGAGGAGGTGACAAAAGAGGAACTGGGGGGAGCCGGGATGCATGCCTCTCGTTCGGGCGTTACCCATCTGGTGGCGGAAAACGAGATAGACTGTATCAACCAGATACGAGAACTGATGTCGTATCTTCCTGCCAATAACATGGAAGACACGCCGTTTGTACCTACTCTCGACTCGCCTACCCGCCTGAACCAGTCGATTGCTGACCTGATTCCTACAAACCCCAATCAGCCATACGACATGAAGAAGGTGGTGATGGAAGTGGCAGACAACAACAAGTTTTTTGAAATACAGGAGAGTTTTGCCAAGAACATTATCATCGGATTCATTCGCCTTAACGGCAAAACCATTGGTGTGGTGGGCAACCAGCCGTCCACGCTGGCGGGAACGCTCGACATCAACGCTTCGGTGAAGGCTGCCCGGTTTGTGCGTTTCTGCGACGCTTTCAACATTCCGCTGCTCACCTGGGTGGATGTTCCCGGTTTCTTGCCGGGCATCGACCAGGAGCATGACGGCATCATACGCCACGGCGCAAAACTGCTGTATGCCTATTGCGAGGCCACGGTTCCCAAGGTGACGGTGATTGCCCGCAAGGCCTATGGCGGCGCGTACGATGTGATGAGCAGCAAACATCTGAGGGGCGACATCAACTTTGCCTATCCCACTGCCGAAATTGCCGTGATGGGAGCCGAGGGGGCCGTGAACATTCTCTACAGGAACGAGATGAAGAAGACGGGAAAGAAAGCCGACGAAAAAAGAAAGGAACTCACCGAGAAGTACCGGGAGAAGTTTGCCAATCCTTACCGCGCTGCCGAACTGGGCTATGTGGATGAGGTGATATCGCCCGAAATCACCCGTATGCGGCTGATCAGGAGTTTCGAGATGCTGGCCAACAAACGGCAAAGCAATCCGCCGAAGAAACATTCCAACTTACCACTTTAAAGGAGGACACGCTATGATAAAGAAAATATTGGTGGCTAACAGGGGCGAGATCGCCCTGCGCATTTTCCGCACTTGCCGAGTGATGAACATTACCACGGTGGCCGTTTACACCCATGCCGACCGCGGTTCGCTGCACGTGCGTTATGCCGATGAGGCTTATTGCATTTCCGACACATTGGAGGACACGTCTTATCTGAAGCCCGAACGCATTCTTCGCATTGCCAAGGAGATTGGCGCGGCCATTCATCCCGGCTATGGATTCCTTTCCGAAAATGCCGATTTCGCCAAAGCCTGCGAAGACAATGGGGTGACGTTCATCGGGCCGAGTTCGGACATCATTGCCAAAATGGGTGTAAAAACCGAGGCCCGAAAGGTGATGCGCGAGGCCGGGCTGCCCATTGTTCCAGGAACGGAACAGCCGCTCAAGAGTGTTGAGGAAGCACGCAGGACGGCTGCGGAAATCGGCTATCCCGTCATGCTGAAAGCCCTTGCCGGCGGCGGTGGAAAGGGCATGCGGATGGTGGAGAAGGAGGAAGACCTTGAAGCGGCTTACCGAATGTCGTGTTCGGAAGCGGAGAATGCCTTTGGGAACGCTGCCGTTTACATTGAGAAATACATCGTGAAGCCCCATCACATAGAGGTTCAGGTGCTGGGCGACCGATATGGAAACATCATCCATCTGCATGAGCGCGAATGTTCTATCCAGCGCCGCAACCAGAAGGTGATAGAGGAGTGTCCTTCGCCTTTCGTCTCGGACGAAACTCGCCGAAGGATGTTTGCCGTTTCCGTGCAGGCCTGCAAGAACATTGGTTATTGCAGTGCCGGAACCTTGGAGTTTATGGTGGACAAAGACCAGAATTTCTATTTCCTGGAGATGAACACGCGTTTGCAAGTGGAGCATCTGGTTACCGAAGAGTGTACGGGTGTGGATCTTGTCCGCGACATGATTCTCATCGCTTCGGGCAATCCGCTTCCTTACAAGCAGGACGACATCGAGTTCAGGGGGGCATCCATCGAGTGCCGGATTTATGCGGAAGATCCTGCCAAAAACTTCATGCCGTCGCCGGGTGTTATCACCCTGCAGGAAAAACCGGGCGGAAGAAACGTGCGCTTGGATTCTGCCACCTATGGCGGCTATGAGGTTTCGCTGCACTACGACCCGATGATTGCCAAACTCTGCTGCTGGGGGCGCACGCGCGAATCTGCCATACAGACCATGATAAGGGCATTGCGCGAGTACAAGATATTGGGCATCAAAACCACCATCCCATTCCACCGGAGAGTGCTCACCAATCCGGATTTCATGGCAGGCAACTATGACACAACGTTCATTGATACGAGGTTCGACAAGGAGGATCTGAAACTGAAAAAAGATTCCGATCCCACCGTGGCCATCATTGCCGCCGTTTTGCGCCATTATGAGCGGGAAAAGGAAATTGTGGCACAGGCCACTACCTTGCCCACTGTGGGCGACTCGCTATGGAAATACTATGGAAAGTTGCAGATGTCTGCCAATAACTACTAATAATACAAGGATTATGGAAAAGGTAATAACAACGTATTTCGCCACCGTCCAGGAATGCCCGGAGAAAGAGTTCAAGGTGGAAATATTGGAAGACGGCCCCATCAAGAAGGTGGCGGTGAACGGGAAAATATATGAAGTGGACTACAATCAGGGAGGCGACAGCATTCATTCCATGATTATCGGCCACCAGTCGCACGGATTGCAGATTTCCATTCAAGGAACCCATTCGTATGAGGTGATGAACCGCCAGCACAGTTATCAGATAGGCATAATGAACGAACTCGACCGTATCAATTCGGCTTCGGACAAAGACTCTGCCTTGGGCAGGCAGGTGCTGACAGCCCCCATGTCGGGCGTTATCCTGAAAATGTTTGTAAAACCGGGCGAGGAAGTGAAGAGAGGAGCGCCCCTGTGCATACTCATGGCCATGAAAATGGAGAACGAACTGTGCGCAGAGACAGACGGTGTGGTAACGGAACTGTTTGCGAAAGAAGGCGGCAAGGTGAATACCGGCGGCAAGATTTTGGTGTTGGATGCCAAGTAGCATTGTATCTATAACAACGGGTCTATAGCAAAAGCAGGAAAGAGGATGAAGTCATTTCACCGCCTTTCCTGCTTCTGTTATATGCACAGGTGTGCTTACTTCAATTTTTCGTAGCCATACTTGGATGTGCAGCACAGCTCTTCTTCAATGCGGATGAGCTGGTTGTACTTGGCCATGCGGTCGGTGCGTGAAAGAGAGCCGGTCTTGATCTGGCCGGAGTTGGTTGCCACGGCAATGTCGGCGATGGTGGTGTCTTCTGTCTCGCCCGAACGGTGGGATGTCACCGTTGTGTAGCCATGACGGTGTGCCATTTCGATGGCATCGAGCGTCTCTGTGAGCGAACCAATCTGGTTTACCTTGATAAGAATGGAGTTGGCTGCTCCCATCTGAATGCCTTTCTGCAAGAATTTCACGTTGGTCACGAACAGGTCATCGCCTACCAACTGGCAGCGGTCGCCGATAGCGGCGGTCAGTTTCACCCAGTTTTCCCAGTCGTTTTCATCGAGACCGTCCTCGATAGAATCGATGGGATATTTTGTAATCAGTTCTTCCAGATATTTAATCTGCTCGTCGGCAGAAAGTTTCTTTCCGTTGGGATCTTTCTTCTTTCCGTCTTTCAACTGACGGTAGTCGTAGAACCATTTCCCGTCTTCGCAGGTAGCAAATTCGCTGGCAGCACAGTCCATGGCAATCTTCACGTCCTTGCCCGGCTCGTAGCCGGCGTCCTTGATAGACTGGATGATGCTGTCGAGCGCATCTTCGATTCCGTTGAGTGCGGGAGCGAAACCGCCTTCATCGCCAACAGCGGTTGACAAGCCGCGCTTTTTCAGCAATTTGGCCAGAGCGTGGAAAACTTCGGCACCCATGCGGACTGCCTCTTTGATAGAGTTTGCACCTACCGGGCGAATCATGAATTCCTGGAATGCGATGGGGGCATCGGAGTGAGCGCCACCGTTGATGATGTTCATCATGGGAACAGGCATTGTGTATGAGTTGCAGCCACCGATATAGCGGTAGAGAGGCATGTGCAGGGCCTTTGCCGCAGCCTGTGCGGTGGCCAAAGAAACACCGAGGATGGCATTTGCACCCAACTTGCTCTTGGTGGGAGTGCCATCGAGTTCAATCATCTTCATGTCAATGCCGCGCTGATTGAAAACGCAATCACCCTTCAAGGCTGGAGCAATGGTGTTGTTCACATTCTCAACGGCTTTCATCACGCCTTTTCCTAAATAGCGTCCTTTGTCACCGTCGCGGAGTTCCAATGCCTCGTTTTCGCCGGTGGATGCGCCTGAAGGAACGGCAGCGCGACCCATCACGCCGTTTTCCAACGTTACTTCAACTTCAACTGTGGGATTGCCTCTTGAGTCGAGGATTTCTCTTGCATGAATTTTTTCAATCTTCATAATTCCTTTATTTAAACTAATGTGACATAATACATTCTAACGTTGCAAAAAAAGACATACCCGCATGTATCTCTTCTGAAATCGAATGCAAAGATACGGCTAAAACGGCAGGATAAGGAAATACTATGTTTCCAATTGTTACCCGTTTAATTATTTTTAATACAACGAATGGCATTTGGAAACAACCTTGTGCGGGATTGATATTTGTGGTTGGCAAAAAGTGGGAAGCAGAAGATTTTTCACTTTGGGCAGGCAAGCGTATCCAACAACCCCTCGCAAGCATCCTCTATCAAATCGAGGGCGAATTCGAAGTCTTTTTCCCCTCCGTAATATGGGTCGGGTACAGTGGCTTGTCCTGGATGGTGGCGTAGAAAGTCGGCCAGGCACAGTATTTTCCGGGTCGCTTTCTGGGAAGGAGCCAGACGGTGGAGGTCTTTCAGATTCTCTTTGTCCATGCCAATGATGAAATCAAAACGGTCGAAATCCTCGCGTTTCACCTGTCGTGCCCTGTGGGTGAACTGATAGCCGCGTGCCTCTCCATGCTGGCGCATGCGGCGGTCGGGCAACTGCCCGGCATGCCATGCGCCTATTCCGGCACTGTCGATATAAAACTTTGACTCCAAGTCATGCGTTTTCACCAAATGGTTCATTACGGCATCGGCAGCCGGCGATCGGCAGATGTTGCCGAGACATACAAACAATAGTCTTGTTTTCATTTCTTCATTTGTTTTTGAACGATAACAGCATTTCGGGCGGTCCGGTTGTGATGACCCTATATCATCACAACCGTGGTTGGCAGCATTATGGCCTTTCCTGCCGCCAATGATGCCGGAACGTCTATCAGCCGCTGGTTGGTGCTGCCCCTGAAAGGAATGTCCTCATCGTGCAGCGATTTGATGAACGGTCCGTCTACCAGTACGTCCAATTCCTGCAGCAAAGCTCTCTGTTTGGGATTTTTCATCAACGCCTCGAAGGTGAATCCCGTAAAGCACCAGATGGTCTTGTTGCTTTTCCTGCGGATTTCCTTGGCCAGTTCGGTGAATCCTTCGGCCTGGAACATGGGATCACCGCCACTGAACGTCACATCGGCAAAATCGTCGGCAAGGATTATCTGCATGATTTCATCGGTGGACATCATGCGTCCGTTCCTGATGTCCCACGACTGGGGATTGTGGCAACCGGGGCAGGCGTTCGGACATCCCGCACAATACACCGAAGTGCGGAATCCCGGCCCGTCCACCATTGTGTCTTCTATGATGTTGATAACAGAAATCATGGTCTGAATGTCCTCCTTATTCCTCGTTGAACAATTGCAGTTGGTTGCCCCCGTCGATATGCGTCACGCGGTCGTTCAACTCCGACAGCTTTCCATGATTCCATCGGTCGGTTGTGCCTACCAGATAACCTGTAATGCGTTGCAAGCGGTCTATGTGCTCACTGCCGCATTTGGGACACTTGTCCAAATGAACGGAAGCATTTTCATAGCCGCACTCCATACAGCGGTTGCGGTTGTGGTTCACGCTTCCGTACCCCATGTTGTATTTGTCCATCATATCCACCACACTCATGATTACTTTGGGATTGTAGGTGGCGTCGCCGTCTATTTCCACGTAGAAAATATGCCCGCCGCGTGTCAGGTCGTGATAGGGAGCCTCCACTTCCGCCTTGTGCCTTGCCGTACATTTATAATATACGGGCACATGGTTTGAATTGGTGTAATACTCGCGATCGGTGATGCCCGGGATGATGCCGAACTCTTTCTTGTCCACTTTCGTGAACTTGCCCGACAACCCCTCGGCCGGCGTTGCCAGCACGCTGTAGTTGTGCTGGTACTGTTCCGAAAAATCGTTCACCCTGTTGCGCATGTATGCAACGATTTTCAGCCCCAGTTCCTGCGCTTCCTCCGATTCGCCGTGGTGCTTTCCTGTCAAGGCCACGAGGCATTCGGCCAGTCCGATGAATCCGATGCCCAGCGTTCCCTGGTTGATGACCGTCTCGATGGTGTCGTTCGCCTTGAGCTTTCCTGCGCCAATCCACAAACTGCGCATGAGCAATGGAAATTGTTTGGCAAATGCCGTCTTTTGGAAATTGTAGCGTTCGTTCAACTGCCGTGCCGTAACGTCCAACAGATAGTCCAGTTTCGAGAAGAACGCTGCAATGCGCTCCTCCTTGTCTTCCACTTTCATGCATTCAATGGCAATGCGCACGATGTTGATGGTAGAGAAAGAGAGGTTGCCGCGCCCCACGCTGGTCTTCATGCCGAACCTGTTTTCAAACACGCGCGTCCGGCATCCCATGGTGGCCACTTCGTGCATATATCGTTTGGGGTCATCGGCTTTCCATTCCTCACTTTGGTTAAAGGTGGCGTCCAAATTCAGGAAATTGGGGAAGAAACGTCTTGCCGTCACCTGACAAGCCAGTTCGTAAAGGTCATAGTTGCGGTCTTCTTTCGCATAGTTTACCCCTCTCTTCTTCTTCCATATCTGAATGGGGAAGATGGCCGTTTCGCCGTCGCCCACCCCCTGATAGGTGCTTTTCAGAATTTCGCGTATGATGCAGCGCCCCTCTGCCGACGTGTCCGTTCCATAGTTGATCGACGAGAACACCACTTGGTTCCCCCCCCTTGAGTGAATGGTGTTCATGTTGTGGATAAATGCCTCCATCGACTGGTGAACCCTTGCCACCGTCTTATTCACGGCGTGCTGCAACACCTTCGCTGCTCCCTGCAGTCCGTCCAGAGGTTTTTGCAGGTAGTCGTCCAGTTCTTGGTGATACAGGTGCGAATGGTCGGCACCTTCAAATTCTTCCAGTTTTTTCACCTCTTCGATGAAAGTAGAGCGCACATAGGGTGCCAGATAGAAATCGAAAGCCGGAATGGCCTGTCCGCCGTGCATTTCGTTCTGGCAGGTTTCCATCGAGATGCAGGCCAGCACACTGGCCGTTTCTATGCGCTTGGCAGGGCGCGAAGAGCCATGGCCTGCCGAAAATCCGCCGGTCAGGATATTGTCGAGCGGATGCTGCACGCAGGTGAGCGACTTGGTGGGGTAATAATCCTTGTCGTGCACGTGCAGATAGTTGTGCACCACCGCGTCGCGCGTTTCCTCGTCCAAGAGGTAGTCATCTACAAACGGCTTGGTGGTCTCGCTGGCAAATTTCATCATCATTCCTGCCGGTGTGTCGGCGTTCATGTTGGCATTCTCGCGCGTCACGTCGTTGTTCTTGATGTTGATGATTTCAAGAAACACGTCGCGTGTCTTTGCCTTTCGTGCAATGCTGCGCTGGTTGCGGTAGGCGATATACTTCTGTGCCACGTCCTTCCGCTCGCTGTTCATCAGTTCCAGTTCCACTGCATCCTGAATCGCTTCTACGGTCATTTGCTTTTCCCCGTTTACACTGATATGGTCGGTGATTTTCTGTACGAGCGGTTCGTCCTCTCCCAGATTTGTATGGAGCATTGCCTTGCGAATGGCTGCCATAATCTTCTGTTCGTTGAAGCCCACAATGCGCCCGTCTCTTTTGATAACTGTCTGTATCATGATGGATAAAATGAATTTGAATCGTTATTTGGTTTCGAATGCAAAGATAGCATAAATTCCATTATGGTTTTCATTTTGGATAACTTTTGTCGTGTTAATATTTGTCAATCATCTGATTTTCAGTGATATAATTCTTGTAAACGGAAAACTTTTTGTTTTCAGACTGGAAGACGGTTGTATTTTTGGGAAAATTTCTTCAATTCTGTTATGGGGAAAGGTTGACGGAAAACCAGAGCACGCCAAACCGTCTGGCATCCGCGCGATCGAGGCTTTCGCACGGCTGTTTCCCGGCCTGGCATGGCGTGTCACTCAACCTCGCGCCCCATTGCCATCCCCGTGCCCACATATGCCATTTCCCTATCCGTCTGTCACTTATTTCCCCTTTTGTTTGGCACATCACGGCATTCTTCGTAACTTCGCACCCAAATAACTGAAAAACGTTTATGAAAAAACTTATCATTCTTTCAACGGCTGCCATGGCATCAATGGCAATGACAGCACAAACCATTCACTATCCCAAAGCCCACAAGGACGGGACTGTTGACGAGTATTTTGGCACCAAAGTGGCAGACCCTTACCGCTGGTTGGAGAACGACACCAGTGCACAGACTGCCGAATGGGTGAGAGCGGAAAACGAGGTGACGAACGCTTACTTGCAGAAAATCCCCTTCCGCAACCAACTGATGAACCGCATGAAAGAGGTTGTCAACTATGAAAAAATCAGCATTCCTTTCAAAAAGCACGGGAAATGGTATTTCTCCAAGAACAACGGACTGCAGAACCAGTCGGTGATTTACGTGGCCGACCGCCTGGGCGGAGAACCCCGCGTGTTTCTCGATCCCAACCGGCTGAGCAGCGACGGCACGGTGGCTCTCAAGGGATTGTTTTTCTCCAACAACGGAAAATATGCCGCATACACCATTTCCCGCAGCGGAAGCGACTGGGAGGAAATCTACGTGATGGACATGAAAACGGGCCAACTGACCGGCGACCACATTGAATGGGCGAAGTTCTCGAGCGCAGCATGGTGTGGCGACGGCTTCTATTACAGTGCCTACGACTCGCCCGTGAAAGGCAAGGAATTCTCCCATGTCAACGAGGTTCACAAGGTTTATTACCACAAGATGGGCACGCCCCAATCCGAGGATGTCCTCTTTTATCAGAACCCTGCCTATCCCAAACGTTTCTACAGCGTGGCCGTCAACAAAGAGGAAACCGTCATGACGATGTACGAAAGCGGTGCAGGTTCCGGCAACACGGTCTTCGTGAGAGATTTGCGTGTGCCCCATTCGCAGTTCATCCAAATGACAGCCGACATGGACTACGCATACAGTCCGGTAGAAATCATCGGTGACAAAATCTACATTCTCACCAACTACCAAGCGCCCAAGTTCCGCCTGATGGTGGCAGACATCAAGAATCCGGGCGTGAAAGACTGGAAAGAACTGGTGCCCGAGAGCAGCGATGTACTGGAAGACGTGACCTTTGCCAACGGCAAGATAATTCTGAACTACAACAAGGATGCGTCCAACCACGCATACGTTTGCAGCATGGACGGCCGGCAACTGCACGAAGTGAAACTGCCGTCGGTGGGCAGTGCAGGATTCAGCGGCGAGAAAGACCAGAAGGAATGTTTCTTCTCCTTCACCTCTTTCACCGTGCCCGGCACCATCTACCAATACGATGTGGACAACAACACAACCCGTCTCCACATTGCCCCGAAAGTGAAATTCAACCAAAACCAGTATGTGAGCGAGCAGGTTTTCTTCAACAGCAAAGACGGCACGCGCGTGCCCATGTTCATCACTTATAAGAAAGGATTGAAACGCAACGGGAAGAATCCGGTTTACCTTTATGGCTATGGCGGCTTCGGCGTGAGCCTTTCCCCCTCTTTCTCCGCCATCCGCATCCCCTTCTTGGAGAACGGAGGCATCTACGCCCAGGTGAACCTGCGCGGCGGGAATGAGTATGGCGAGGAATGGCACCTGGCAGGAACGAAGATGCAGAAACAGAATGTTTTCGACGATTTCATCGGTGCCGCACAATGGATGATTGACAACAAATACACCAACAGCGACAAGTTGGCCATTGTGGGAGGCTCCAACGGTGGCTTGCTCGTGGGTGCCTGCATGACGCAGCGCCCCGACCTCTTCCGTGTGGCCATTCCGCAGGTGGGTGTGATGGACATGCTCCGCTACCACAAATTCACCATTGGATGGAACTGGGCACCCGACTACGGAACGAGCGAAGACAGCAAGGAAATGTTCGGATACCTGAAAGGCTATTCGCCCCTGCACAACCTGAAACCGGGCACAGCCTACCCGGCAACGCTCGTTACCACCGCCGACCACGACGACCGTGTGGTGCCGGCACACTCGTTCAAGTTTGCAGCCACCTTGCAGGAGTGCCACACCGGGCCAAATCCTGTCCTTATTCGCATTGACAGCAAGGCCGGACACGGCAGCGGAAAACCCATCGGCAAGGTGCTGGAAGAGCAGGCCGACATCTATGGCTTCATCATGTACAACATGGGAATGAAATACAAGAAATGAACAAAAACAGGAGGACTGCACGGAACACGGCCGTAGTCCTCTTGGCCTTGTCCCTGTCGCCGCTTGCTCTCTGTGCACAAAAAGAGAGTAAGACGGCGCAGGCCATGGCCAAGCAGGGGATGGCGAATGTATGGGACTATGACAAGAGCATACAGGTGAGCCTGATGTATGGTCGTGCCGACAATTTCACCGGCACGGTGCTTTACGATGATTTGCGCCAGGCCTACCTGCACCCCAAAGCGGCGGCAGCACTGGCAAAGGCGCAGAAACGGCTGAAACAGCTGCGGCCCGACCTGAGTTTGAAAATATACGATGCGGCCCGTCCCATGAGCGTTCAGCAAAAAATGTATCGCGTGGTGCGGGGCACGTCAAAGAGCATTTACGTGAGCAATCCCCGAAACGGGGGCGGTTTGCACAACTACGGAATGGCGGTTGACATCACGCTCTGCAAAGCTGCCACTGGCGACACGATTCCCATGGGAACGGTTATCGACCATTTGGGCATTTTGGCGCACATCGACAACGAAGCGCAAATGGTGAGCCGCCGACAGATCAGCCGGGAGGCGAAACGCAACCGCGAACTGCTCAGGAGCGTAATGCGCCATGCCGGTTTCACGCCCCTGAGCACAGAATGGTGGCATTTCAACTTTGTTTCGCGTGCCACGGCGAAGAAATATTATAAGGTAATCAAATGAAAAGCAGGCTTTCTTTCCATTTGCTTTTGTCGGATGGAAAGAGAGCCTGCTCTGCTTTTGCTCTGCTTGAAAATATGGTAAAAAGTAATAAATGGCTTAAAGACATAGTTTATTAGGTAGATGGAGGAAGAGATATGCTGAAGATGAACGAGGGGAAATCGAAGCCGTTGCGCACGGTGGATGACAGGTATGACGAGCAATACGGCTTGCCCGGAACGCCCAGCAGAATGGAACTTGAGTACAGAGCCACAGCATGGTATTAGTTTCATGAATGTCGAGACACTGGCTTTTATCCGTCAGTATGGCGGGGAAGATGTAAAAAAACTTGCCCTGATGGCCGGCAAGTTCCCACAGGTGGATATGCCGTATGCCCTCCAGCAGATTGCCGGCTGGCAAACGGCGCGGAAAAAGTTGCCTGCCTGGGCTGCTGTCGAAGGCATGGTCTATCCTCCCCATATCTCCATGGAGCAATGTTCGAGCGAACGGACGGCACGCTACAAAATGGCAGTGATCCGGCGGCTCGTCTATGGCCATCCTTCCGTTTTTGCCGATTTCACCGGTGGTTTTGGGGTGGACTTCTCTTATTTGGCACGGTGTTTCGACCGTGCCGTCTATGTGGAACAGCAGGAGCATCTCTGCCGGACGGCACGCCATAATTTCCGCTTGTTGGGATTGGAACACGCCGAAGTGGTTCACGGCGATGCTGCGGAACAACTGCACCAGGCCAGTCGTTTCAGTGTGGTTTTTCTCGACCCGGCACGCCGCAACGGGCACGGGGGAAAAACTTTTGCCATTGCCGACTGTACGCCCGATGTGGCGGCTATGCGCCCGGAACTCACCGCCAAGGCCGAATGGGTGATGCTCAAGCTGTCGCCCATGCTCGACTGGCACAAAGCCATGGCCGATCTGGGCGGTGAAACGGTGAGAGAGGTGCACATCGTTTCCGCGGGCAACGAGTGTAAAGAACTGCTGATGGTTCTTTCCGAACGCCACCATGAACCGCTGCACATTTTTTGTGCGAACGATGACAGCGTGTTTGCCTATGATGCCCAAGAAACTGTTCCTCCACAGCCCTGTGCCGAAAGGATAGAAACGGGCATGTCTCTCTATGAGCCCAATGCCTCCATCATGAAAGCCGGCTGCTTTGAAATGCTCTCGAAAAGGCTGGGAGTGAAAGCCATTGCTCCCAACAGCCATCTTTTCGTTTCTCCCCATTTCATCGGCCATTTCCCGGGAAGGAAATTCCGGATTTCCGCCATTTCATCGATGAACAGGCATGAGCTGAAGGAAAAGTTGGGAGGCGTTTCGCAAGCCAATGTCGCGGTGAGAAATTTCCCCATGGATGTGGTTGATCTGCGCAAGCGGCTGAAACTGAAAGACGGTGGCAGCCAATTCGTCTTTGCCACGACGGCCAGCAATGGCCGGCACGTTTTGCTGTTATGCGAAAAGCGGTGAACTGTGTTTTTTTAACATTTCGCCTTCCTTGTTTTAACGCAAAAAAACGCGTATTTCTGAAAGGCCTTCCCCTTCGCCTCAAATCGAGCAAAAAATCGCATTTGAAAAATCGTTGAATATCAGCGACTTACAGGAGCTGCAAGAGAGTGCTTGCCAACGGAACATCCGTTGCTGGCCAAGGAATGGTGTTTTGGCGCGCAACCGTTGATGGTTGGTTGCGCACCATATCAGCAGTTGCACGCCAACGGATGATTCAGCGGGATGCGGAGCGCCATCTGTTTAAATTGGAAGCAAAAGCCAACAAGAGCCATTCCTTGCCCGTTTTCCCAACGGATGATTCCTTGAAATGCTCTTTTGCAAAAAATCCCGTCAGTAAAAAAACACTGAAATTTAACGGATGGAAGGTTTGTTTGCATTTGTTGATGCAACTATAAAAACCACAAATGTGGATGCCGGCCGTTCAGGTTTTTGCGGATTGTTCTTGATTTACGGAGTTTAAATTGTACTTTTGCACATGGGCTGCGAGTTTCGTGCAGCAAACCGTAGCGTTTGAAGAGACGGCGATCAAGAAAGGACAAGCAATGAACGCAAGGAAAAAGAACAGGGAAACGAAATCCTATATAGGCATGGCACTGTCGATGCTCATCATCGGCCTGTCGTTTGTTTTCGTTAAAATGGCCTTGAAATACGCCAGTCCGTCCGACGTGCTGGCCCACCGGTTCACGGCGGCTGCCGTGTGCATGGCAGCGGTTTGTGCCGTTGGAAGAACAGGCATTCCGCACATCAGCAAGCATCAGGCTGGGCAGTTGCTGTTGCTCTCGGTGTTCTATCCCTTCCTGTTCTTTGCCCTGCAGACCGCAGGGCTGCAATACACCACGGCCTCGGAAGCAGGCATCCTTTCTGCCGTGATGCCCGTGCTGACACTCATTGCTGCCGCCCTGCTGCTGAAAGAAAAAAGTACGTGGGGGCAAGTGGCCGGCATTGTGGTTTCCATTGGCGGCATCCTGTATATCTTTTACAAGAACGGCGTGGCCGTGCAGACTGAGAGCCTGAAGGGCAATTTGTTCATCATTGCCTGCGTGCTGGCCAACGTGGCCTACTACATCCTGGGTCGCCGTATCAACAAAGGGTTCAAGGCTGCTGACATCACGTTCTTCATGGTGCTGGCAGCCTGTGTGGTGTTCAACGCCATGGCACTGTTCCAACATTCGGCAAACGGTGACATGGGTGCTTTCCTGAAACCGCTCATCCACGGAGAATTTGTCTTTTCCGTGCTGTATTTGGGTGTGTTGTCGTCGCTGGTCACATCGCTTTTCAGCAATTACGCACTGTCTGCCATCCCCGCATCGCAAGTGGCCGCTTTCACCAACCTGAGCCCCATCGTCACCATTGTGGGCGGTGCCCTCATTTTGGACGAACAATTGCAAACCTACCAAATTGTGGGCGGCTTGCTCGTCATTGCCGGTGTCTTGGCAACGATGCTGTTCAAGAAATGATCGAAAGAGTGTTGAAAAACAAGCATTTGTTTTGAGTTTCTGCCTTTTTTTCCTATCTTTGCACCTTATATAATAAAAAATAAACGAATCAAACAGCACAACCATGTCAGCAGTTGAAATCAGAAAGGTTGAAACCTCTAAAGACCTTCGGGCGTTCATAGAGGTGCATTACGACTTGTATGAAGGAAACGAGTATGACGTTCCCAACCTTTACAGCGATGATATGAACACCCTGAGCAAGGACAAGAACGCCGCCTTCGACTTTTGCGAAGCCGATTATTTCATCGCATACAAAGACGGAAAGCCCGTGGGGCGCGTGGCCGCCATCATCAACAACAAGGCCAATGAGAAATGGGGGCGCAAGTCGGTACGCTTCGGGTGGATAGATTTCATCGACGATTTGGAAGTGAGCCGCTCGCTGATGAAGGCCGTGGAGGATTTCGGAAGAAGCCGCGGCATGACGGAAGTCATTGGCCCCTTGGGGTTCACGGATTTCGATCCCGAGGGCATGCTCACCGACGGTTTCGACCAGCTGGGCACCATTGCCACCGTCTACAACTATCCCTACTACCCCCGGCACATGGAGCAGCTGGGCGGATTTGTGAAGGACAACGACTACATGGAATTTAAAATATTCGTGCCCGACGAAATGCCGGAAAAGCATTCGAAGATTGCCAAGATGGTGCAGGAACGCTACAACCTGAGAATCAAGAAACTGGCCATGAAGGATGTGTTTGAGAAAGGGTATGGGGAAAAGATTTTCGCACTGATCAACCAGACGTTCAAGGACTTGTACGGATATTCCGAATTGTCGCAAAGGCAAATTCACCAATACATCAACATGTATTTGAAAATGGCCGATCTGGAGCTGATAACCGTTGTGGAAGATGCCAGCGAGGGCAACAGGCTGGTGGGCGCTGCCATCACCATCCCCTCCCTGAGCCGTGCATTGCAGAAGTGCCGCCGCGGCCGTCTGTTCCCCTTTGGCTGGTGGCATCTGCTGCGCGCACTGAAATTCCATAAGACCGAGGGCGTGGACTTGCTGCTCATCGGTGTGCTGCCCGAATACCGGAAAAAGGGCGTAACCGCACTGATATTCTACGATTTGATTCCCCGCTACCAGAAATACGGATTCAAGTGGGGCGAGAGCCAAGTGGAAATGGAGACCAACGAATCGGTGCAGAGCCAATGGCAGTATTTCGAGACCATCAACCACAAGCGTCGCCGCTGCTATAAAAAAGAACTTTGAACAAAGCATGAAGAAAAACGATAGAACGAGAAACGATATTCCTGAAGCCGCACTGCCCGTCGAAACCAAGGAGGGGAATGCGGTGGCCTATACGGACGACAATATCCGGCATCTGTCGGACATGGAGCATGTGCGCACGCGCCCGGGCATGTATATCGGAAGATTGGGCGACGGCTCGATGCCGGAAGACGGCATCTACGTGCTGCTGAAAGAGGTGCTGGACAATTCTATCGACGAGTTCAAGATGAACGCCGGAAAACGCATCGAAGTGGATGTGGACGACAACCTGAGGGTGAGCGTGCGCGACTACGGCCGCGGCATACCTCAGGGAAAACTCATCGAGGCGGTGAGCGTGCTCAATACGGGCGGAAAATACGACTCGAAGGCGTTTAAAAAGAGCGTGGGGCTGAACGGTGTGGGCGTGAAGGCCGTGAACGCATTGAGCGCCAGGTTCGAGGCGAGAAGCTACCGCGACGGAAAGGTGCGCACCGTGACGTTCGAGCAGGGCGTGCTGAAAAGCGATGCAACGGAGCCGACGGAAGACGAAACGGGCACCTTTATCTATTTTGAACCCGACAGCACCCTGTTTAAGAACTATCGTTTCCACAACGAATTTATGGAGACGATGCTGCGCAACTACACCTATCTGAACACGGGCCTCACCATCATGTACAACGGCAGGCGCATCCTGAGCCGCAACGGGCTGGAAGATCTGCTGAACGACAACATGACCACGGAGGGCATCTACCCCATCATTCACCTGAAGGGCGAGGACATAGAAATCGCCTTTACGCATACCAGCCAATATGGCGAGGAGTACCATTCGTTCGTGAACGGACAGCACACCACGCAGGGAGGAACGCACCAGAGCGCTTTCAAAGAGCACATCGCACGCACCATCAAGGAGTATGCCAACAAGAACTACGAACTGGGCGACATCCGGAACGGCATCGTGGCTGCCATCGCCGTGAACGTGGAAGAGCCGATGTTCGAGAGTCAGACCAAGATCAAACTGGGAAGTCTTACGATGAGTCCCGACGGAGTGTCGGTGAACAAATACGTGGGCGACTTCATCAAGACCGAGGTGGACAATTACCTGCACATGAATACGGATGTGGCAGAGGTGATGCTGCAGAAAATCAACGAGAGCGAGAAAGAGCGAAAGGCAATGGCCGGTGTGACGAAACTGGCGCGCGAACGTGCCAAAAAGGCCAATCTGCACAACCGGAAACTGCGCGACTGCCGCATTCATTTCAGCGACTCGAAGAATGACCGCAAGGAGGAAAGCAGCATTTTCATTACGGAGGGCGATTCGGCCAGCGGAAGCATCACGAAGAGCCGTGACGTGAACACGCAGGCGGTGTTCTCCTTGAGAGGAAAACCGCTCAACTCGTTCGGGCTGACCAAGAAGGTGGTGTATGAAAATGAGGAATTCAACCTGCTGCAGGCCGCGCTCGACATAGAGGAGGGACTGGACACGCTGCGCTACAACAAGGTGATTGTGGCCACCGATGCCGATGTGGATGGCATGCACATCCGCTTGCTCATCATCACCTTTTTCCTGCAGTTTTTCCCGGATCTCATCAAGAAGGGGCATGTCTATGTGTTGCAGACA
>JALFBL010000108.1 GCA_022773395.1 Prevotella sp. | reverse complement strand
AGATGAACCGCATGAAAGCGCAGAATGTGGACTATAGCAATAAACATCCTTATTACCCGTTGGCATTTCTCAATGGCCACATGCTGATTTACCGCAATCTGGGTGAAGGCTATATATTTCCTATCCTTGATGAAGAAAACCGCCGAGTATTCACTTATTTAAAAAAAATGTACACGGAGCTTCCGAATTTTATGTATATTTGCAACCATTTAAAACCAAAAGAATGAAAAGAACTAAAGTTTTAGGGCTGCTGCTTGTGTTTGCCGGCATGAGCATGAATATGTTTGCCCAGAAAGTGAATGAAGTGAAGAATTTTGAGTTTGAGGTAAAATTGGGTGCCAATTATCCTTTGGAGAAGCTGGTAGGCGACAGCAGGGTGGGTCCCGAACTCGGAATAGAAGCGCGATGGAATTTCAACAAGCTGCCCATTGATGTGGGGCTGGAGGTGAACTTCAATTCTGCTGTCCGCAAATTTGGGAGTGAGAACCTGAGCAACAGGATTTTCTCAACGATGATCGTGGCCGACTACAACCTGAACAGAGGGGGGAAGTTTTCTCCGTTCGTGGGCGTTGGCATGGGGGTGGGTAACTGCCAGCAAATACAAGGCAACTACGGAAACGAAGGGAGCAAAATTGCCGTGATGCCCCGTATCGGTGTGGAGTGCATGCGTCACCTGCGTTTGACGCTTGATGCCCGTTTTGCCATGAAGGGCTACAACACGGTGGGACTGACCGTTGGCTATGCGTTTGGAGGTGGGTTGAGAAAATAGCGGCTGCCATTCCATGAAACAATGAAACTTTCTCCATCGGTCTTTCTCTTGGAAATTGTGGGGGCTCTTTGTCATGACACCAATTTCGCAAACAGTTAGGGGCGAAAAAGCAGGTGAGTTGATTTTTTGGCAAGAAAAGCTTAACGATTCAACAGACAAAGAAGCGTTTGTTCAGAATTTTTTCGTACATTTGCCGCACGATGGGAAAAAGACTGGTGTTGGCACTCGGCACAAACAGCGGGGGCGAAGAAAAAATGATGATGGCAGAAAGGGAACTCCAAAAAATATTTGGACGTTCTGTCCGTTTTTCCAATCGGCTGAGAACAAAACCCATCGATATGGAATGTCCTGATTTCATTAATTCTGTGGCATCGACAACCACCGAATGGCCGTTGGAATTAATACGGTCGCGACTGAAGGAGATGGAAGCGTTCTGCGGCAACTCTACAGAGAAAAGAACGCTCAACATCATAGAGATGGATATAGACATACTGATGTATGGCGACCGGAAATTCCACCGGAACGATTGGCAAAGACCCTATATCAAGCAACTGCTGGAAGAATCCGGCATAGACAGTGATACAGAGCAAGATAAATAACCGTAAGAACCTGATTGGTATGAAAAGAACAGTAATGGTACTTAGCGCCACCATCATCATGGTGGCAAATGCTTTCTCGCAAGAGTTTGACCGTTTTTTTACAGATAAAACGCTGCGCATCGACTACGCCTTTTCCGGTGATGCCGTGCGTCAGGACATTTTTGTAGATAAACTGAATGTGGTGCCCCGATGGTATGGAAAAAAGAAAAGACTGGCGGAAGTGCCGGTGGAGGGGAACGGGCAGATTGTGGTGAAAGACCATAAAAGCCAACAGGTGATTTATCGCAATTCTTTTTCCACGCTTTTCCAGGAATGGCTGAGTTATGACGAGGCCAAAATCATGAAGCGTTCGTTCGAGAACGTGTTTCTTGTGCCCATGCCCAAAGATACGATAGACGTAACTGTAACGCTGATGAACAACCAGAGGAAGGCTGTGGCATCGCTAACGCATATGGTGGTGCCTTCGGACATTCTGATCAGGCGCATTGGTGAGCACGGCATCACACCTTTTGAGATTTTGCGGCAAGCCGCTGATACAACCCGGTGTATCCATATCGCTTTTGTGGCTGAGGGCTACCAAGAAAGCGAGATGCCGATTTTTCTTCAAGATGCCCGGATTGCCACAGAAGCCATATTTCAACATGAGCCTTTCAAGTCCATGCAAAATCGCTTCCATATTGTGGCGGTGAAATCACCTTCTAAAGACAGCGGAACCAGTGAACCGGCCAAAGGAATTTGGAAAAACACGACACTCCATTCACATTTTGACACATTTTACAGTAGCAGATATTTGACAACGCTGAATCTGAAGGATTTGCACGACCGGCTGGCAGGTATTCCTTATGAGCATATCATTGTGCTGGTGAATACCGACAATTATGGTGGTGGAGGTATTCTTAATTCCTACAATCTGTCAATGACACACCACCGCTCCTTCCGCCCTGTGGTAGTTCATGAGTTTGGACACAGTTTTGCCGGACTGGCCGATGAATATGCCTACGAAAACGAGGCCATCCCCATGTACCCGTACGACATAGAGCCGTGGGAGCCAAATATCACGACGTTGAAAGATTTTCACGGGAAATGGGAAAACATGATTGACAAAAAAACGCCCGTCCCGACACCTGCCACGGAGAAACATGCCCAGAAAGTGGGTCTGTACGAAGGTGCTGGCTATAGTTTGAAAGGGGTTTACAGAGGTATGCAGGACTGCAGGATGCGTACCAACGAACATCCGGAATTCTGCCCGGTGTGCCGTCAGGCTATCGCTCGTCTCATCAACTTTTATACAGAATGATCTGTTGCTATCCTTGTTGCATTTGACGCAACAAGGATTTCTGCCGTTCGCTCAGTTGGGTGGGAAGTGTAATGTGGTAGGTGATGATGAGGTCACCGAATGTTCCATTTCCTTTATCATATCCTTTTCCTTTCAAGCGCACTCTTGTCCCGTTTTGGGTTTCGGGCTTCACTTTTAATTTTATTCTCGCTCCTGAACTTATTTGTATGACAACTTCGCCACCAAGCAGGGCTGTGTAAAGATCTAGATGAATCTGAGCATTCATTTCGCCTGTGCTTTGTCGTTGAAACGCATTTTTGCGATTCCTCCTCTTTGGGGAACCGAATAAATCTTGGAAGAAACTGCTGAATCCTCCGCCATTTCCAAAAGAACTGAAATCGAATCCGTCAAATGGTGAACCTCCTTGAGAGGAAGGCCATTGACCGGTTTTTCCAGAGGTGTTTTGGTCGAAGGCATCGGCTTCACGCCATCGCTCTCCGTATTTGTCGTATTTCCCCCTTTTTTCTACATTGCCTATCACATCGTATGCCTCGTTCAAAGCTTGGAATTTTGCTTTGGCTTTCGGGTCTTCGGGGTGCAAGTCGGGATGGAATTGCCTGGCTCGCTTGATATAAGCCTTTTTTACATCCTTCTGGGCAATGTCTTTTGGGATGCCCAATATCTTATAATAATCGATAAATGCCATAATACGCTCTCCTTTCTTCTGTTAAAGTTATCAACAAATAGTATGCCACCCCTTATTTTATCAGAAATAATAACTATTTTTGCAGAATGATTGACAGAAAAGAAGACATAAACGGTTGTATAGAGATTAAAAATGCTCGCGTAAACAATTTGAAGAATATTTCCGTCAAAATACCCCGAAACAAATTTGTCGTGATTACGGGTATTTCGGGAAGTGGAAAATCGTCGCTTGCTTTCGATACTCTCTATGCGGAGGGACATCGCAGATATGTGGAATCTCTCAGTTCGTACGCACGTCAATTTTTGGGTAGAATGAGCAAGCCTGAATGCGATTACATTAAAGGGTTGCCTCCTGCCATTGCCATTGAGCAAAAAACTGTTACAAGAAATCCAAGAAGTTTGGTGGGTACCAATACGGAAATATATGAATATCTTAAGTTGCTGTTTACAAGGATAGGCAAAACGTTTTCGCCCATTAGCGGAGAAGAGGTGAAAAGACATTCGCCAGAGGATGTGGTTAATTGCACCCGGAAATTTGGGGAGGGAACAAAATTTGTATTGTTGGCTCCCTTTGGTATTCCAACAAAAAATGAAAATTTCAAGGAGTTGTTGGCAAAAAAACTTGAGCTTTACATTCAGGAAGGGTATGCAAGACTATATTACCAAAACAATTTTATAAGAATTGATGAGGTTTTGGATGATCCTGACTTTTATGATTCGGTTCAAAACGGGGAGAGCGGAAACGAGTGTCTGTGGCTGTTGATAGACAGGTTGTCGATAGATAATACCTCGGACTTTATTTCACGGTTGTACGATTCTACGGAAACGGCTTTTTATGAAGGTGATGGAAAATGCAGGCTGGTATTTCTCCCGGCTCACATCACTTATGATTTTTCCATGAAGTTCGAGGCTGACGGAATGAAATTTGAGGAGCCTACTGAACATCTCTTCTCGTTCAATTCTCCATTGGGCGCATGCCCCACTTGCGAGGGGTTTGGGCAGGTCATCGGCATAGACGAGCGGTTGGTTATTCCCGATTCATCTTTAAGCGTGTATGAAGGATGTGTGCAATGTTGGCATGGAGAGAAGATGAAAACATGGCAAGATGAATTTTGCAGAAGAGCGGTAAAAGACAACTTCCCCATTTTTGAACCTTATCATGGTTTGTCGCGTACTCATAAGGATATGTTGTGGCATGGACTTCCGTCTGATAGCAAAGATTTGCATGAACAGGTATCGATCGATGCTTTCTTCAATATGGTGAAAGAGAACCAATACAAAATTCAATACCGAGTGATGATGAGCAAATATAGAGGGAAGACCGTTTGCCCTGATTGCCATGGAACAAGGTTGAAAAAAGAGGCTGGTTATGTGAAAATCAACGGCATGAGCATCACCAATCTTGTGGATATGCCAGTGGGAAGACTTAAAGAATGGTTCGACCATTTGGAACTGAACGAGCAGGATGCAGGGATTGCCAAAAGACTGTTGGCTGAAATTAAGACAAGACTGCAATTTATTGTAGATGTGGGACTTGAATACGTTACATTAAATAGACCATCGAATACGCTTTCGGGGGGGGAAAGTCAACGGATTAATCTTACAACCTCTTTAGGATCAAGTCTTGTTGGGTCACTCTACATATTGGATGAACCGAGCATAGGCTTGCATTCTAAAGATACCTCCAAGCTGGTTCATGTGTTGAAGGAACTTCAAAGTTTAGGCAACACGGTGATTGTGGTTGAACACGATGAGGACATCATCAAGGCTGCCGACTATCTCATCGATCTGGGGCCGGAAGCAGGAAGGCTGGGGGGGAAAATAGTTTTTGAAGGAGAGACGGGAATGATTGCCAATATCAAGGCGGAGGATTGTATAAGTGTTAAGAGCCACACCGTAAAATATATGGCAGGCATTGAGAACATAGAACTGCCTCAAAGCCGTCGTCCATGGAATCTCTATATCGATCTGAAGGGCTGCCGCATGAACAACTTGAAAGGGTTGGATGTGCGTTTCCCCCTAAACGTATTGAATATCATCACGGGAGTGTCTGGGTCGGGCAAATCTTCATTGGTAAAAGGTATCCTCTACCCTGCCCTGAAACGTCATCTTCAGGAAATTGCCGATACACCAGGAGAATATTCATCGCTTGCTGGCGACTGGAAATGGATAAAGCATGTAGAGATGGTTGACCAAAACCCTATAGGGAAAAGTTCGAGAAGCAATCCGGCCACATACGTAAAAGCCTATGATGCCATCAGGCAATTGTATGCAGACCAGCCACTGTCGAAACAGATGGGATTTACACCTCAATATTTTTCATTCAATACGGATGGGGGAAGATGTGACGAATGTAAAGGCGCAGGGGTGATTACTGTGGAAATGCAATTTATGGCAGATATCATACTGGAATGCGAGGCGTGTCACGGAAAACGCTTCAAGAGAGAAATCTTGGACGTAAGTTTTGCAGGAAAGAATATCGGCAACATACTGGAAATGACTGTCAGTGAAGCCATTGATTTCTTTACAGAAAACAAACAGAAATCGATAGTAAAGAAACTACAGCCTTTGGAAGAGGTCGGTTTAGGATACATAAAAATGGGACAGAGTTCATCCACACTGTCGGGAGGTGAAAACCAGCGTGTGAAACTGGCATATTTTATAGGGCAAGAAAAGGTAGAGCCAACTTTGTTTATTTTTGACGAACCAACAACCGGTCTTCATTTCCATGATATCAAGAAACTTCTTCGCGCCTTTGATGCTTTAATAGAAAGAGGTCATAGCATCATTGTCATTGAGCACAATATGGATGTGATAAAATGTGCGGATTATATCATTGATTTGGGGCCGGAAGGGGGCGACAAGGGAGGAACGATCGTTTGTTGCGGTACACCTGAAGAAGTGGCAAAATGCAAGGAAAGCGTGACCGGACAATATCTTCGTGAAAAATTGTTGGTGTGAACGAAAACAAGGAAAATGAAGAATCTTGCATTTTAACATAATATCACGTTTCCCGTTAGGCTGGTATTGTTTTTTTTTGTACCTTTGCAATAATTTTCCGCAAATTACGTATTTTATATTGATTATCAAGCAGTTAACAGATTGAGGTATAAAGATGAGACAACTAAAAATTCAAAAAAGCATTACAAATCGTTCCAGTGAAGCACTCGACAAATACCTTGTTGAAATAGGCCGTGCTCCGCTAATTTCAATTGATGAGGAGATAGAACTGGCGCAAAAGATTCGTAAAGGCGGCCCGGAAGGTGAACGGGCAAAAGACAAATTGGTAACTGCCAATTTGAGATTTGTGGTTTCTGTTGCCAAGCAATACCAACATCAAGGATTAACTCTTACTGACTTGATAGATGAAGGAAATATCGGACTGATTAAGGCTGCGCAAAAGTTTGACGAGACACGTGGTTTCAAGTTTATCAGTTATGCAGTGTGGTGGATTCGCCAAAGCATTTTACAGGCTATAGCAGAACAAAGCCGTATTGTGCGCCTGCCGTTGAACCAGGTAGGAAGTCTGAACAAAATCAACCACGAAATCAACCGCTTTGAGCAGGAAAACCAAAGGCATCCAAGTGTAAGCGAACTTTCGGAGATGACAAATCTTGATGAGGATAAAATCGGACAAAGTCTGGCTGCCGATGGGCATCACGTGAGCATTGATGCGCCTTTCCAAGACGGAGAGGACAATTGTATGCTTGATGTCATGCCGTCGGGCGATGATTCGCGTACAGACAGAATGGTTGACCATGAATCTATGGCACAGGAACTAAATACGGTGCTGTCGAAAGTTCTCAAAGAAAGAGAAATCACGATTATCCGGGAATGCTTTGGAATAGGCTGCCATGAAAAAGGTTTGGAAGAAATTGGCGACCAATTGGGATTGACACGAGAAAGAGTAAGGCAAATCAGGGAAAAGAGCATTGCAAAGTTAAGAGATAGCGGAAATGCGAAAATTTTGATGAAATATCTGGGATAGGAAGCCTCATCATTGGATATTTATAAAGAGGTGAGGATTCACAATCCTCGCCTCTTTATTTGTTTTCTGTTTCATTGGCAGTCTTGGGAATTACGTTTGATAGAAACTGCCGACAGGATGAACAGAATAAAGGAAAATGCAATATTATCCATGGGAATCCGTTATTATTTTGATGAAACAGAAGATGATATTTCTTGTTGTGCTTTTGTTGGGGATTACCTTACAAATGCAAGGACAAACGTTTACTCTGCAAGGAAAAGTTGTAGATGAAGATATGAATCCCATTGAATTGGCAACCATATCCGTTGTTAAGCAGGGAAAATTTGCGATGACCAATCTAAAGGGAGAGTTTAACGTAATCCTCAACTCTGCCGATAGTGTGTCTGTCACATTCTCAGCCATCGGTTTTAAAAGTAAAGTCCGCGTCCTGCGCAATCCACGAGGCAGGCAAACTTTCCAAATTCAACTTCATCAAGTCAATCAAGAACTGGGAGAAGTTGTTGTCACAACTAAAACAAGACAAACGGGAAGCACGCAAAGGCTGGAAGCCAAAGACATGCAAAACGCTCCTTCTGTTTCGGGAAACGCTGTTGAGGAATTGATTCAAAACCAAGCAGGGGTTTCCACCCACGATGAGTTGTCAAGTCAATATAACGTGAGAGGCGGTTCGTTTGATGAAAATGTCGTATATATAAATAATGTGGAAGTATATCGCCCGTTTCTGGTAAGAAGCGGACAGCAGGAAGGATTGTCCATCATACATCCCAACATGGTAGAGAAAATAGGCTTCTCAACAGGAGGTTTTAGCAGTAAATTTGGCGATAAGATGTCATCGGCTCTTGACATTACTTACAAAAAGCCTAAGAGGTTTGAAGCGTCAGTGATAGCAAGTCTTTTGGGAACCAGCGTGTTTGTTGGGTTTTCTAACAAAAAAATCTCATGGAGCAACGGTATTCGCTACAAGACCAACAAATATCTTTTGGGATCGCTTGAGACAAAAGGCGAATATTCTCCAAGTTTTTTTGACTACCAGACGTATTTTACCTATCAACCCAACAAAAGATGGAGTATGGAACTGTTCGGCGACATCTCGTTAAACTACTATAATTTTGACCCAAATAGTAGGGAAACAAAATTTGGCACATTGAAGAACGTTAAAGCTTTTCGCGTTTATTTTGATGGATGGGAAAGAGATGTGTTCAAAACCTATTTCGGTTCGATGAATTTTACACGGCATTTCAATGAAAGAGCAAAACTCTCACTTATTTATTCTGCCTTTCGCACAAATGAACAAGAAAAATATGACATTCAAGGGCAGTATTGGTTAACGCAGACTGAAACCAGTGAGAATCTTGGTGTGGGGACTTATATGGAACATGCACGCAACTATCTTAAGGCCGATGTGCAAAGTGTGAAACTGTTATTTTACCACAAAGCGAAAAAACATGAACTACAAACAGGAATCACATATAAGATGGAGAAAATCTCTGAATTTTCCAAAGAATATGAAATGCGTGATTCCAGTGGCTACAGCATACCGCACACGGGAAAGGATCTTAACTTGATCTACTCTTTGAATGCAAGGAATGAGCTTGATGCTAAAAGATGGGAAGTATATGCAGAGGACAACTATAAGTTCACAAGTCCTGGTGAGCACACATTGTTTACATTAAACTATGGTGTACGCTACAGCCACTGGAGTTTTAGTGGGGAAAGTCTATTTAGCCCCCGAGTGTCATTGGGTGTCATTCCTGCCTATAACCATGATGTAACATTAAGATTTGCAACTGGTCTGTATTATCAAGCACCGTTTTTTAAAGAATTGAGAGACACATCCACTGTCAATGGCACTACTTATGCCGTATTGAGCAATAAGGTGAAAAGCCAGCGTTCTATCCATTTCATCATGGCTTACGACCATAGTTTCAAATTGATGAACCGTCCTTTCAAATTTACGGCAGAAGCTTACTGTAAATTGCTGAACAATCTTATTCCTTATACCGTGAACAACGTGAAGATAGTGTATGATGCCAGCCAACAATGCAGTGGCCACGCGTTGGGCTTGGATTTAAAGTTGTATGGGGAATTTGTACCAGGAACAGATTCATGGCTCGCTTTGTCGTTCATGAATACACGGATAAATATCAATGGCAAGACAATCCCCATGCCCACCGATCAGAAATATGCCGTCAATTTGTTTTTTACCGACTATTTTCCAGGCACCGACCGGTGGAAGATGTCTTTGAAGTTGGCATTTGTGGGTGGATTGCCATTTGGACCACCACACAGAAGTCTTGACACTGTACCTTTCCGCTCTCCTGCTTACAGGCGTGCGGATATAGGCATGAGTTATAGAGCACTCAACAATGAAAAACATGAAAAGAAGAGTCTGTTTCGTAATATCTGGTTAGGATTAGACTGCTTGAACATTTTTGGAATCAACAATGTCAATTCATACTATTGGATTACGGATGTTACCAATCACCAATATGCCGTTCCCAATTATTTGACTGGCAGACAAATCAACGCTAAAGTGTCATTTGAATTTTAGAAGATGGCTTTCTTTGATTGGAATTTACTGATGAATCCCCAACAAATAAATAAAGGCTTTATAATTATTTTCTTTTAAAAAAAGACGATAATCATTTGGCCATTTCAAAAAAAAACTCTACCTTTGCACTCGCAATTCGGAAAGAGGAAATTCAAGCATGCGCTTGTAGCTCAGTTGGTAGAGCACCTGACTCTTAATCAGGGTGTCCAGGGTTCGAGCCCCTGCAGGCGTACTAAAAAGCAACTCTATGAGAGTTGCTTTTTTATGGTATATAATCTAATAGAACTTGTTTCGGATCAGCGGTCGGTTATTGTACTGATGGTCTCGGCAGACAGTCTGGTATTGAACTCGCGCTCAAAGTAATGGCTGATTCCACTGATACTGGTACCAAAGGCATACATGCCGATGATCCGGTCTGCTATGCCCCCTGCGAGAATCGTCTCACGCTTGCGGACGGTATGAGGATTAAAACTCCCGTTACGGTCGTAGGGAATTTCAACGGTCACTTCACCATACTGAGTCTGAACTGTCTTTGGCATCTTTCCATTACGGCGATTGCCGGACTCACGGGATTCTGCATTCAGGTGAACATCCATCTCACCCTCAAGAGCGGCATTCAATACACGCTCCAACATGGGTGCCAAGGTACCGTCTTTTCCAAACAACGGCTTGTCGGTACGTAACTGCTCGGCAGCCATTGTAATCAATTTCTTCTTCTGACATCATAAAATAAACTGTATTAAACTGCTTCTTGTTGTAGCCTGACACAGTTTACTTTACACTCTCCTACCCTCCCTTATTTTCCCAATATCTCAAGGCATCTTTTCAGCATAATTTCATTATCGAGAATTATGACAAATAATTTTTGTCTTGTTCTTGTTAATATCTGATAAAGCATTTGCCGCTGTGAATAGTAGTCGTTACCTGCCGTTAGTTTTCCGTTTCCATCGTACCTGAAAGTTTCGTCCATTACAGCTACAACTTTATCAAACTCCTGACCTATCACAGCATGTGCACTTTCCTCATTGGCTATTCCATATCCTTGATATTTAAATATCGAACGAGTTCCGGGAGTATATTTCGGTACTTTCCAACCTTTTTCTTGTAAGTATTTTGACAATGCTATAACATCTTGCTTGGTCGAACAATAATGCAAATCTATGTTTGAATAATCAGAATGGTTTATTTTCTCATGACAATCAAATAAAGGCTTAATAAAAGAAGCGATTTCTTTATTGGTTCTTATCTTGTCTGTCAGTTTGTGAATTGGTTGAGTCAAAATTGCCGAAATTTGTCCGGACATATTCCGCGCCCTCTCATTATTATGTAAATATTGCTTTTCGTCAAACGAAAAGATACACTTCATTTTCTTTTTTTCCGCATTGACTTTTATATCGTTAAATTGTGGTTGAAAAATTCGTTGAGCTTCATCCACAATTATCACATCAAATCCTGTCAAATCTTTATATCCAATATCTCTTGCCATGCAAATATCCCAATCATATTCGTTTTGCAAAACATATTGTCCTTCATTCAATTGTGCGCAATGAACAATGAGAACCTTTCGTCCCTTATTCATCAACTCTTTGGCTATATCGTATGTCAATAAAGTTTTTCCTGTTCCGGCTGCTCCTGTAAGTGCCATGAACTCTGCTTTCGTACTTTCAGCAGTCTTCAAAATCTTACATTTTATTTCCTCTTGATGCTCGGTCAAGAAGTATTCCTCTTCCATGAATTGCCGTGTGGAATTGAACGGAGATATCAGGTAGTTGCTGGGATTAAACAGTTTGTCAATATTCTCCGTCTCCCTGTTTTCTTTCAATAATTCTTTAAATAAAACATCAAAATCTACGGAAACAAGTTCTTCCTCTTGGTTCAACATAAAGAGTGTGTTGGTCTCTTGGATGTATGTAAACAAGGCCACTTCCTTATTTAAGAATTTCAGATAATATGAATTTCTTTTGAGTTGTTTCAATACCTTTTCCTCTCCTGCCTTGGACTTTAATTCGATATTGACAATATTGTCGTCGTTTATTCGCAATAAATCAAATTCTTTCCCAATTTGTGGAATCTTAAAGCCCGCAAAGAAATTATCTAATAAAGAGATGAAGCTGTCCTCCGTATCAAAGTTGCTTATAAAAGACTTCATACACTCCAGCTCGTCTTCTTTCAGTCCGCCGTTTTTTCCTTTCTCAGCCAATTCTATCCCGTAAATACTTAGAAATGCGATCAGAGTGTCTTTGGATAGTCGCTCATACGCATCTGTTAAAGTATTCAGATTTATTGCTTTCATTTATTTAGTATATTAATTCTGTGTTGTATGTACAAAAACAGTGCCAAAGAGTTATCCAGATATCGAACCTATATAAAATAAGCAAGCATTATATGATAATAACTACCGTTTTTTGTTTTCTCCATTCTAAAACGGAATAGGGATAAATCAAAAAGGCGCAAGCCCTGTTTCCCAACAAGCCTTGCGCCACAAATTAGAGAGTTATAAAATCAAGGGTTACGGCAACTCCGTGCCGCCGCCCGACGACGTTCCGGATTCGTCCGCTTCGACCTTGCCCTTCCATTCCTCCCACTCGATGTCCACGTCGGAGAGTCCGCGCACGGCACGGCGACCACTGCCTCCGCCCGTGAGAGAGCCGCCTCCGCGGAAACGGGTCTCAGGAATGAAGCGCACGCGCACCCCATTGATGAGCGCAGCGGTTACTTCCTTTTCAGTTGCTACACCGTTCTTGTTCGTCGCCGCTGTGAAGTAGAACGAGCCGATTCCGTCCAATTTCACCGAGCGTCCCTGCGCCATATAGTCGCCCATTACTCCGCCGAGTGCCGTGAGCACGGCACGCACGTCGGCGGGGCTTACCGTCGATTCGGCTGCCACGCGCTTTGCCACCTGCTCCGTCGTGATAGCAGAGCCTACGAGAATGGATTTGGGATACCACTTGCCGTTCACTTTCATCTGTACTTTCCTGTAGAATGCCATAGGCTTGATTGTTTTATGCCAAAAGCGGTCGAAATGTTAACAACGACTAAAGTATAAGTAGTGGGCATCTAAAGTATAAGTAGTGCCCCACTGAAGTATATTTAGTCGCGGTCTGCACCTACACCACACATCGGCTGGTTAATGATATGTTAATAAATCTGTAATACCAACATCA
>JALFBL010000083.1 GCA_022773395.1 Prevotella sp. | reverse complement strand
CGTTCAATACATTCCATGACACGTGATACCCGAGTTCTTGCAGACTGTCCCAAATGGTTGACAAGGTACGTCCCATTTTTGCGTTTTTGTCTGTTTTGTCGTGGTTGACAAGTCCCTCTACATTTTCCAAGAGAAATCCTTGTGGTTCTTTTTCTGCCAAAATCCTTTCCACCTCAAAGAACATGGTTCCCCTTGTGTCCATGAATCCCAACCGTTTCCCTGCCGCCGAAAAAGCTTGGCAAGGGAATCCCGCCAGCAAAATGTCGAAATCTGGTATCTCACTTGTCGGTATTTTTGTGATATCCCCATGAATGGTTTCTTGCGGATGGTTTTGGTGAAGAATGTCAAGGGCTGGTTTCTTGATTTCAGAGGTGAAAAGACAGTCACACTCTAAGCCGAGAGATTTGCAAGCAAGTTCAAATCCTTTCCTTATACCTCCAATTCCTGCAAATAAATCAATGAATCTTATCACGTTCTGTATATTTTGGTTTGATTGCCAGTCGTTTAAATTATTTTCTGAACCGCTTGCCAATCACCGGCAGCTGCGACAACGGAAAATCCTTCTTGAGGACATAGCCCGCGAAAAGGGCGACGAGCAGCGTGTTCACTGCCAGTGACGCATAGGTGGGCAACAGCCGGTTGGCCACCGTCATGGCATAGAAGAACAGAGCCGCGATGGCCACATACACCATGATTTCCTTCACGGGATAGCTGATGGGATATTTCTTCTGCCCTACAGCATAGGAGAGCAGCATGGCAGTGGCGTAGCCGGCAAAGCCCGCCCACGCACAGGCAATGTACCCGTAGCGGGGCACGAACACGATGTTGATGACAATCAGCACCATGCAGCCCGCACCCGAGAACCATGCGCCCCAGATGGTCTTGTCGATGAGCTTGTACCAGAACGACAAATTGAAGTAAACGCCCATCATGATTTCGGCGGCCATCACGATGGGCACCACTTGCAGCCCTTCCCAGTAGTCTCGGCCGATGATGTGGCGCAGAATGTCCATGTAGCCCACCACGCAAAGGAAAGCCAGCAGGGTGAAGACGATGAAATATTTCATGGCCTTGCCGTACATCTCTCTGCTGTCCTTTTCCCTGGCGTTCCCAAACACGAACGGCTCGTAGGCAAAGCGGAACGCCTGCGTGATCATGGCCATAATCATGGCTATCTTGCTGGCAGCACCGTAGATGCCCAACTGTGCGTGCGCATCACTGCCCTGATAGATGTAGGGAAAGAGAATCTTGTCGGCCGTCTGGTTCAGAATACCGGCAATGCCAAGCACCAGAATGGGCCAGCTGTAGGCCAGCATCCGCTTCATCAAAGCCTTGTCCCACACATACCGGAAGCCCGTGAGTTCTTTGTAGAAACACAGCATCACGATGCCCGTACAGGCCAGATTAATGTAGAAGGCGTAGCCCACATCGGTGGCCGTGCCCGTAAAACGGGGACAGACCACGAAGAAGAACAGGTTGAGACCGATATTCAGGAAGATGAACAGCATTTTCAAGGCGGCAAACTTCACCGGCCGCTTCCGATAGCGCAGGTAGGCAAACGGAATGCACTGGAATGCGTCCATCGCCACAGTCAGGGCCATCACCCACACATAATCGGGATGGTCGGCATAGCCCATGAACGATGAAATGGGCGAAATCAGCGCAAAAACCAGTCCCACGAACAGCAGCGACGTGCACCCCACCATCATGAGCGTGGTGCTATAAACCCGTTCAGGGTCTTCCCCTTCCTTGTTGGAAAACCTGAAAAACGCAGTTTCCATGCCATAGGTAAGCACCACCAACAGCAATGCCACGTAGGCATACACATTGGTAATCACCCCATAACCGCCACTCGCCGCCGATATTTTTGCCGTATATATCGGAACCAGCAGATAATTCAGAAACCTGCCAATGATACTGCTCAGCCCATAGATGGCCGTATCTTTCACCAGTGACTTTAAATGAGCCATAATTCTTCCTCGTCGTTTTTCAAAACAGGCGTTAACAGCCTAATTTCTGCAAAATTAGACAAAAAAATCGAGAAATCCCGTGTGTCGGTGCAAAAAACCAACAAACCTTGCACGTTCTTCTGCCCATAGAAAGAATGGGGTGCCAGATTTTCTGCCGGCGCCCCATTCATGCATGACGGTTTGTTCACTTGAAAAACAGCACCCTCTCTTCTATCGGAGCGAATGTTTTTTCGCCTGCTTCGCCAATGGCCACACCAAACGGCATCTGCGCACGAAGTTTCCACGATGGCTTGATGCCGAATGTCTTTGCCACCTCTGCATCAATCAGTGGATTGTAATGTTGCACCGAGGCGCCAAAGCCCGCATCCTCCAAAGCCGTCCAAATGGCAAACTGGTGCATGGCACTGGTGTGCTCCGACCATACAGGAAAGTTGTCGGCATAGAGCGGGAACTGTTCCTGCAAGCCCTTCACCACATCCTGGTCTTCGTAATACAATATGGTTCCATAACCGCTTTCAAACGACCCGTTGATTTTGCTCTCTGTTGCGGCAAAAGCCTCAGAGGGTACCATTTTGCGCAGTTTGCCCTTCACAATTTCCCACACCTTGCGGTGGTTCTCGCCCAGCAGCACCACCACGCGCGTACTCTGGCTGTTGAAAGCCGACGGCACATGCTTCACGGCATGCTCTACAATGCCCCTGATTTCGTTGTCGCCAATGGGCGATTCGTTTTTCAATGCGTAATAGCTGCGACGGTTCGCAACAGCATCCTGAAAATTTCTGTTCATCATGTTTCTTTTTTTAGCATTTCGCCTGCAAACGTTTCTTTCTTTCAATCCTATATTTCAGAAACTTCTCTTGCAGACCCAAATGTGAATGATTAATTTGTTTTAATTTTAAATTCCAACAGAAAAAAAACGGTTCTGCTGACTTTCTGCTGCAAAGTAAACCATTTTTTTGCAATTCACAATCAACATAGAGATAAAAAAACACAAAATGAAAGCAAAATGCCAACAGTTCGGGAAAACAATGCACTTTTCGCCGACCATTGGGCAGGCCGGACAAATGTTTCTCGCAGCCCACATGGCAAGAAGAGGGAAAGACCCTTCCGGCCATCCCTCTTCCCTACCACATCTTCAAGTCATTCTCAAATCAAATCACTGCAACTGATAATGGCGGCTATCGTCAGCAACAAGACGATGGCACGCAGCACGAACAATATGGTGTCGTGCCAGTCTTTCCCACCCATGTCAGTCTGCATTTTCGGTTTGACCCGTTCCCAGCACGCCCAGTATGGCGGTGGCAATGGCGATGATTAACTTTACTACTACTTTCCAACTGTTCTTGTTCATGTTTTTCTGGTTTTAAAAGGTTAATAAATGAGGGTTGCATTTGCCTGGCTCCGCCGCCGGTTAGGGCTGGGAAGGCGTTTCGGGGGTAGCCTCCGTAACAGCAGCGTCGAGAGCCGCCTTGCTGGCCATTTTGTTCACATCCATAAAGGTGACTCCCTGACAAAGCGCTTTCCGGCGCTTCCTGGTGGCAGTGTCCACAACGGTTTCGGGTTGGAAAATCACCCTTACTTTCATGATGTTCTCCAAAGAGTTGAACTCGGTCACGGTTTCCGTCCCGATGGACTTCAGGCCATATTTGAACGAACCCAGCCCGTCGATTTTCACGCGGACACCCGTCTGCATCATGTCTTTCAGCACTTCGGGCAATTCGGTGAGCACAGCGTTCACATCGCTTCGCTTGAGCGAGCAGTTGCGCTGGATGATCTCGGCCACCTCTTTCAACGTCACGGTCTTTGTGGTCACGGCTGCCGCATACCATTTGTTGTATGCTTGGCTCTTCTTGTTGTTGTTCTTGTACAATCTATAAAATACAGGCATTGTTTTTCAATTTTAAAAAGGTTTGTTACTGATGGTTTCATACTCTCTCTACTGCGCAGTTTGTCTTCGGGCGGGCGGCAGGGATTGCAATCTTCCTAAGACCTGTCGCCGTTCCTGATTGACGATGCAAAGGTACTACATTTTGAAGGCGATGTCAAGGATGAGCTGCTTACATTATGCGATACAAAAGCAGTTACACTCCCGAGACCGACAAACAGAGGCCTTCCGGCCGATTTTCGTCCATTTCCAGATTCTCCCTTGCCGGGCGTTTGCCTTGTTTTGCGTCTTATTTCACCTTATGATAAGGTATGGCCTGATGGCGGTTGGCGGCGCGGCGGAGCCTGTAACTGACGTGCAACCAGCAGGCACCGCTGGACTGTCGCTGTTCGAAAAGCAGTTGGTCGAACACCAAGTTTTTGTCGATGAAATCGAACATTTTCTGCCCCACCTCCCTGTTGGACACATGAATGTCGGCGGCTTCGCCCAGCAGATGCTGACTGGTGGGCACTCCACCCACAGCCTCGTTCAAAGACTGGCAACGATAGCCACTGGTGATGCGGATCACGCCAAAGCGCCGCCGCAAGGGTTCGAGCACGTTCAGGCAGAGCACCCGCAGGCGTTCCACCGCCAAGGCATCGGGCCAATTCTCAATGTTTTTGCGGATGGCTGTTCCGCTTTTGCACATCTCTTCGAGCGAAAAGTGGGGCGAGAGCATCTGCTCCCGGCTTACTTGTTTTTCCATGGTTTTGTTTTTTGTTTGTTGAATAAAATGCCAGCCGATCCGGCCTGCATGTTTCTTTTCAGAGCCGCGGCGATTTCTCCGCTGCCACAAAGTGCATCAACGGCTGCTCCGGATCCTCGTGTTCCCAAATCCAGCAGTAGCGGGTAAAGAACGATTCCTGCCGCACCCCTTTCCGGTGCTGTGCCCGATACACATACGAAGTGGGATGGTTGGGCAGTGTTCTTTGCAGTTTTTTGCAGATTTCATCGGCAATATGCCGAAACGTACAAGGGCATCCATGGCGGTTGCGCACGCTGTTGGAAAGATACACCCTGTAGGCGGCCTCCAGCAGGTCGGTTGTGGTGCCCTTCCATCTCCAGCGACCTGTGCCCTTTGCGTTCAACAACTGGCAGAACTCTTCCGTCAGTTTCGCCTGGGCGCACTCGCATCTGCTCCGGTTGCGTTTCTCATTCTGCGGTTTCATCGTGTTTGGGCGGACATCTTCTCCACCACTCGTTGACTTTTGCGTGTAATACATTGTAGTAAAATAATAAAGTGGTTATCAGAAACAATCAGCTCCGCTGTGGGGCGTGTGTTTTCGGATGCAAAATTACATACGATTTGTGCACATTTCGTTCACAAACGCTTTCGGTTGTCTTAAATAAAATAAAGAATGCCATGGAAGCGGCAAGCACCCACAGAATTTTCTCCCTCCATTTTTACGAATTATTTTGACAAACACGCAAAAACGTTTTCTCCCCAAAGCGGACGACAAGGCCCCGCATTTCTGAGAAAAACGCATCCGGATGCTGATGGCAGCATTTAGACAAACAGAAGATTTTCACGAAAAACAACGATGAAACGGCTGTTTTTTACCGGGAAACCATCCACTGACAGGCCATGGATGTTTCTTTGTGAGTCGAGGTATCATCCGTTGCCCTTCAACCCATCATCCGTTGCGCGACGAGGAATCATCGCTTGCCGGTCGCCCGATGGCGGGTTGAAACATTTGGGCAAAAGTTCTGCTGACGCAAAAACTGCCGAAAAGCGTTTCAAACGTACAGGCAAGACGGTTTGGGGAAGGCGGAAACTCTGGGCAAAGCATCATCCGTCGGACGATTTCTGTCGGAAGCAAGCAGCGAAACATCAGCTCGTCAGGCAGCATATTGCTGACAAACAGCAGTTTATGTTTTTCCCGAAAATTTCGTTTTTTTTTGCCATCCTCAACCTTTTTCTGCAAACGGGAGATTCTAAAGCGCATAAATGCTGAAAAATTTTGACAAAACCCCTCTTGCCTCCCCGCATTTCCGCCCACTGGCTCCGGACAGCCGGAAAAGGGCAGAAAAGCAGTTGGGCAGACGCCAGCATCCTGCCACTTCAAAATTCTGCCATTCCATGGTGGAGTTCAAAGAATAATTGCTATTTTTGCATCCACAACAAAAATCACAAGGAAATGAAAAAACAGGTATTCAGCGTTTTCGTGACCGGGGCAGCCCTCTGCATGGCGGCTGCCGCAGGCACAGATGCCATGGCAGGAAAGACAAAAACGGAAGTCATCACGAAAATGGCCGACGGCACGCACGTAGTGAACACGGCGACAATTACGGGCGGAGTGAAAGGCTACAAGGGCAACACGCCCCTCAAGATATACATCAAGGCCAACAAGGTGGTGAAAGTAGAGGCACTGGAGAACCAGGAATCGCCACGCTATTTTCAAAAGGTAAAAGACAAAATACTGAACAGCTGGAACGGCATGAAGGTGGGCAAGGCCTTGACGGCAGAGGTGGATGGCGTGAGCGGCGCCACCCTGTCGAGCAATGCCGTGAAGGCCAACGTAAAAGCCGGGCTGACGTATTACCGGAAAAACCGGTAGGCGGCAGAAGACTTGGTGTGAGACATGAAAAAACGGGCGGTTCCATAGGTGAACCGCCCGTCTCTTTTTCAGTTCCCTCCATCGATGAGGGATGGTTCTTCTGTCAGCCCTGCGGCCTTTGCCGGGCGCTTACTTCTTGACAAACTTCAAGGCGGTCTTGTTCAAACGAACGAGATAGACACCCGATGCGTAGTGGGAAACAGGAACGCGGTTGACGCCCTTTTCCAGTTTCACGCTCTCTATCAAAGTGCCCTGCACGTTGAATATCTGTGCTGTGGTCTCAGCGTTGCTGACGATGTTGACAACTTCGGAAGCCACGGCAGGATAGATGCCCGATGCGCTGGCACTGATTTCGTCAACGGCAGTGGTTTCGTTGTCGGCCACATTGGTGTTGCTGATGCCTACCGGCAAGTAAACAAAACCGGGTGTCAGGCCATCCACTTCCACCGTTTCGCCCATTTCGTTCTTTTCTGTAGAACTGTTTCCGTTGTAAATGTAGTAACTGCTGATATAGAACGAAACGGCATCCCATGACTTGCAAACGTTCTGTGTGCCATCGTTGTAAATCATGTTGACGTAGTAGTGGTTCAGCGTGAAGTCGTTGATGTTGAACGTTATGTCAACATAGCCGCTGCCGTATGTGCCAACAGCCACGTCCTTGGTGGTTTCCAGCTTTGAACTTGCTCCGTAGGTGTTGCCGTAGCGGTCGGTAATGAAGAACTTGACCGGACCGTTGAAGCCGTTTGAAGAATAAACATTGGCCCTGATGGTCACATCGGAATACTTGGAGAGCGTGCAGTACTTAGAACCTACATAGCTTCCGTTCTGATAGAAGAATACAGAGTTGAGGCGCAGGTCGCCCTTGGCCGTGGCAGGCTGTGCCTTTGCCTTGATGATGAGTTTGCCCAGGTTTTCAGTACCATAGTAGGCCACTTTCTCGTTTCCGTTGTACAATACGGTAAGGGCATATTCGCCAGCCTTGAGGCTGTTGAAGGCAGCGGTGTTGGTGCTGAAGGCAAGCGTTGCATTCTGTCCAGCAGCAATCGTGACTGTTCCCTCCGAAATTACGCTACCGCCAGCCAGCAGCTGCACGCTGCCACTGTAGGTGCGGTCGCCATTGTTGGCAACAGGAACTTCCACACTGATGGCTTCGCCCTCGTTCGCTTCCAGACTGGAAAGGAGCGTGGTGGCAATGAGTTTGGGTCCCATGGCCTCGGCCTTGACGGTGATGCGTCCTGCACCGGCCTCGATGTTTTTCCATGCTCCGTTCTCCACATAACTCAGGCGCAGGTCGTAAACGCCCGCCTCGACGTTGGTGAAGTCGGCTGTGAAATAAACCGTTGCGGTTGAGTTGGTGCCGATATATTTATAGCTGCTTGTGGTGCCCAAAGTGATGTAGCTGCTGCCGCCCACTTTCTTTCCATACACTCTGAAGTAGTTGTAGTAGTAACTGCTGCCCTGGTTCTTCACGGTAATGGCCATCGACTGGTTGGGCACCTTCTCGAAAGTCTGGTCGCAAGTCTGCGTAATGGCGAAGCGCGACTGCTCTACCGGAGGCGTAACGCCGCTAACGGTAACGGTTCCCGCACTTTCCCCGATTGCTTTCCACTCATTGTTGTTGGCATAGCTTACGCGCAAGTCGTAACTACCTGTTGGGAGGTTCGACAGGTCGGCTGTGAAATTGACAGCAGCCTTGTCGTTCGAATTGATTCTTACATACGAAGATGTAGTGGCAAGATCGGTATAGGCAGTGGCCCCCGACTTCTTGGCAGAGAGTTTAAGCGTGCCATAGTAATAATCGGTATATCTGTTTCCAACGGTGACGCTGAAGTTCTGTCCGGCTTCCTGTGTATATTCCGTTCGTGCGTTCTTGGTGTAGATGTACAGGGGGTCGGTTACAACAGGAGGCACAGGAGGCTCCGGTGCATTTCCAATGGTGATGGTGCCTGCGCTCTGTTTGATGTCGGTCCATTTCACATCGTCTTCCGAATAGCTTACATAAAGTTCGTATTTTCCGTCGGTAAAGGCAGAGAGATTGCCCGAGAACGAATAGGTTCTTTCCTTGTTGCGGTCGATCAGGATCTTGTAAGAAGTAGCAAGAGTCTTGAGTGCCGTCTCGCCTGCCTTCTTGACAGAGAGCCTGAAGGTTCCGTAGAAATATTTTGTGCGGTTGTTCTTGAAGGTGATGTCGAAACTCTGGTTGGCAGCCTTCTCATATTCAGTTTGTGCCACGCCCTTTGAAATGCTGATGGGCACGAACTCTCCATCACTTGGTTTAAGATAGCGAAGCATCTGGTGTCCGCGCGAGAATGCGCCCACACCGCCTCCGATACCGTGGTAGTCGGGTTCGAGCACATCGATGGAACTCCAGCAGTTGGACATTTTGTTCCATCCCCAGTCAACATGCACGTAGCCTTCTGTGGCAAATCCGTCGAGCACGAAACAGTGTCCGCCGGCACTTGAAAAACCGGCATATACCACAGGGCCGTAGTTGGTCATTTCGTCCTGGATGCCCGTGAGCCAGTCGTCATATGTATAGTCTGAACGCATGAGGCATTCCAGACGTCCGTCGTAGTCGAAATTGTCAACAAGAGTGGCTGGTGCGTCCACAAGATAAGCGCCACTGCCGCCATCGTAAGAAGGGCCGTAGTTCATCTTTACGCCATAGCCCACGTCGCGGAGCAGACGCCCGATGTTTTGCGCTTGCTGTTCAGTAATTCTGTTCCCGGTGACACGGTCGTTTCCATTGGCGTCCACGCCTTCCGGCATGTTTTCCCAGTCGTAGGCCTCCTGGTTGTCGTAGTTTACAGAAAGGTTCCTTCCTGTCCTCGACCAAGTGTAGGTCTGGCTTCCCTTTGGGCGCGCAGGCCATCTGTGCCAACGCAAAACGGACGAGATGGCGGTGGCCACACAACCAGAAACGGTGGGATAGATGGTTCCGCCGTAACTGATGTTGGGGCTGTAGAGGTTGAACGGCCAGTCTTGCCCCCAGCTGATGGGAGTGGGCAGTTTCCGGGCGCGGTTATTGCAATCCACCTCGAGCAGCGGCTCAATGATGTGTACCGGAGCCTTCATCTGTCCGGATGCCAGTTTTCTGTAAGATGGGGATGGCGAATCCTCCATGTTGTTCTTGGCCCATTCAATTTGTCTTGCATATTCCTCGAACATCCATCTTACGGACGGATGGTTTTGAATGGTTTGCTCGTCGAGACAGCCTTCGTCCGAATAAGCAAGAACCGCTCTGGTTCGGGAGTCGGCAGAGATGACAACGAATCCGTTGTTCTCGCCACGGTTGATTACATAGTATAGATTGTCGTTCTCATTGTTGTCGGCTGTCGTGCTTTTGGCTTTAGCCTGATAGGTGATGTTCAGATTGCGGTTGCCGGACGCTGACGGCCCGAAAAAGTTGTCGGCAAGTTGCTTGGCTTTCTGCGGCTGGACAGGTGCAGCCAAACCAACGGTGCTAAGACACAACAGCAGCACCAGCATGGAATATAACTTTCTCATGTTATTAAACTTAATTGTGTTTTTTAGAATAATAGGGTAATAAAATTTTTAAGATTTAAATGTGTGTCGTTCAATTGTTTTCCTATGGACATAGACAATAGAAATGCCATGGGAACTTAAAAAAATGGTGGCTCGTTTTTTTCCATAATACAAATACGTGTTAAAAAATTAATAATGTTCTTCACGGAAAGAAAAGTTGCGAAAAGACTTTTTGATTGAGAAAAATCCACAGGCTTTTCATTTCACGGCGGCAAAATTATTTATTTTTTTGATTTCTGCAAATATTTGGCGGATAAAAAACGCAAAATCATCAAATATTCGAGCCACTTTGATGTATTTTCATACTTTAAAACCTGTTTTCGTGATGTTTTGATAGTGAAATGTGAATCATTCGCCATCACCGGCCTGTCTGATCTGTTTTTTCGGGGTGATGCCCATCTGCTTCAGGTTTTCCATGCGTCGCATGATGTTTCCCCTTCCGTCGAACATCTGGTCCTTGGCCTTGTTGAACGACTTGTTGAGCCGTTCAATTTGCCCCTCGATATCGGTGAAGGTTTCGGAAAACCCGGCCACCTTATCATACAGGTCGGCCGCGGCCTTCACTATTTTTTCCACGTTCTTGCTCTGACGGTCGTACTGCCAGAGGTTGTAGGCCAGCTGGAGAGCCATGAGGAGATTGCTGGGCGAAATGATGATGATGCGTTTTTGGTAGGCGTAACGGCTCAGCTCGGGCTGCTGCTTCATGGCGGCAATATAACTGTTCTCGTTGGGAACGAACATCAGGACAAAGCCTATGACGTCTTTCACAACCTTGTCGTAATTCTTTTCCGACAGTTCATCCACATGTTTGCGCACGCTCCTGGCATGCTCTTTCAGCAGCCGCTCACGTTCTGCATCGTCTTCGGCTGCCACCGCTTCGGCATATGCCTTGAGCGAAACCTTGGAATCGATGACTACCGAACGCCCTTCGGGAAAGCGGACAATCACGTCGGGACGGAAACAGTTGCCTTGTTCGTCTTTCACGTGTTCCTGCACGAAAAACTCCTCATCCTTTTGCAGTCCGCTGTTTTCCAGCAGGGTTTCGAGTACCATTTCGCCCCAGTCGCCCTGTGTCTTGCTTTCGCCCTTCAGAGCCTTGGTAAGGTTGGCTGCATCCGAACCGATGCGCTGTGTCTGTTCTTTCAGCGATGAAACGGTTTGCTGCTGCTCTTGCTGGAAAAGGCGCATGGTAGCTGCAAAGGTGGACTGCAGTTCTTTCTTGTTCACCTCGTTCTGGGTCTTGCTCTCGTCCACCGACCTCTTGAACTCTGCAAACTGCTCTTTGATGGGCTTCAGCAATTCGTCCATCTGTGTGCGGTTGTTTTCCTGTAGGGCGGTTTGCTTGGCGGACAGTTGCTCGGCGGCCGTTTTCTGCATTTCCTGTTTCAGGGTCTCCAGTTTCTGTGCCCACTGCCGGTCGTTTTCTTCGCGCATGGCCGCATGGTGCTCCTTTTCTTTCTTCAAATTGTCGTTGGCTGTGTCTATGAGTTCCTTGGCATAGTTGCGCTCCGTCTCTATCTGCCCTTTCATCTCGGCCATCTGCCTGGTGTGCGCCTCCTTCAGCGAATTGATTTCCGAACGGTACAGGTCGCGCTCGCGGGAAGAAGTTTCATCAAACTGTCTTTTCAGTTCCTCCATGCGCTGGCGATGACGTTCATCGGCCTCCTCCATGCTTTTGCCATGGCGATCGTTGGCTTCTTGCAACTGCGCTTTCAGATGTTCGTTTTCGGCAGCAAGCACCTCGCCCTTGGCGGTGAGCGTGGTTTTTTCCTCGTTCATCAGCCGGATGGAAGCATTCTTTGTTTCCATGTCCTTCCGCATATTTTCGACGTCGCTGGCCAGCAGTTCCGCTTTGGTGGTCAGACTGCTCTTCTGTCCTTTGCCCATCAACAGGCCGATGACGATACCCACCCCTATGCTTATGATGGCCGCAATGATGATTTCCATGTTTCTCTTTATTTTACAATTGTGCACCGCCTGATGCCTCCCTCTTCCGTCTGCCGTGGACGGAAGGGGCGAAGCGGTTGCATAGACAGGACAAAGATAAGGAAACTATTTCAATAAAGCAAGAGGGGAAAAGGAAAAGTGGACTTGGAGTTTTGAAATGTGGCGGTGGGAGGATTATTTTGTTTTCATCCGCTTGATTTTTTCATTGAGAAAAGCGATGAAATCGGGCGATTCGAGCACTTCGATGTCTTCGTACAGTCCCAACACGAAACGGCCGATGCCGGCAAAACTGCACACTTGCAGGCGAAGCAGCCAACTGCCATCTGACTGCTGGACGATGTGGGGCAGGGCGGCAGGATATTCCTCTTTCATCATCTGGCAGGAACGGGCGTTGAGACGAAGCGTGACGGGCATCTGGCATTCATCGCTGAACATGAAAATATCGGTGTGAACCTGCTTGTGGCGGTCTTCGTGCTGCCAATGGTCGGCCAGCACTTCCACATCGTTGATTCTGGACACTTTGAACGTCTTGTTCATGTCGGTGGCAGGCTCGTAGCAGCGTACCTCGTTGTTGCCGTCCATAAAGAGGAACGGTTCCACAAGGCGGTCGCGCTGGCTTTTCCCGTGCAGGGAGGTGTAGTTTTTGAGGATGACCATCTGCTTGAGTTTGATGGCATCGTAGAGTTGGCTCACCACGTGGGCGTTGCGTTCCGACATCTTGCCGTTGTGCAGGATGTTGAGGTCGTAGAAGCGGTTGAGTTTGTCCTTAAGATTCTGAGCAATGGCGTTTTTGTCGTCCAGCATGTTGAGCAGGCGGTGCATGAGCACGGTTTCGTCTTCGGTGAAGGAAACCGTTTCGATGATTTTCTTGAAGAAAGGCGAACTGCGGTCTATGGAAAATCGGCCTCCCTGCTTGTTGACGATGAAGCCACTGCCACGGAAAAATTCCATGTAGTAGTAGAAATTGCGCCGCGAGATGCCCAGTCGCTCGCAGACTTCTTCCATCGTATGGCTCCTGTTGCCTGCCAGCATGAGGAGCATATTGAGTTCTCTTTCCAGTTTGTCGTGTCTCATGCCTTGTCAAAATCTTGTTTTACACCTATTATATATATGCGCGCACATACATTTTAGACTTCTGTCGGCGCATCCGGTTCGTCATCGGCAAAAGGTATTTCAAGTTGCGTTTCCGGCAGAAGACGGAAACTTTTGCGGTGGTGGGGCGTGACCCCGAAATCCTTGATGGCTTGCCGGTGCTTGCGAGTGGGGTAGCCTTTGTTGCTTTTCCAGTCGTATGGGGGGTATTCTTCGGCCAACCGTTCCATGTATTCATCGCGGTAGGTCTTTGCCAGAATACTGGCTGCCGCAATGGAAAGATATTTGCCATCGCCCTTGACGATGGTGGTATGAGGGAGATTGCGATAGGATTTGAAGCGGTTTCCATCCACGATAACGGCTTCGGGGCGCACTTTCAACCGGTCGAGGGCACGGTGCATGGCCAGGATACTGGCGTTGAGAATGTTGATTTTGTCGATTTCATCGGGTGTAACGATGCCCACGGCATAGGCCACGGCATCTCTTTCCACCATCTCACGAAGTGCCTTCCGCTGCTTTTCGGTGAGTTGTTTTGAATCGTTCAAATCATCGTTCTGGTAGTTGTCGGGCAAGATGACGGCAGCGGCGAACACGCTCCCGGCAAGACATCCCCGTCCCGCCTCGTCGCAGCCAGCCTCTACTTTATCTGCATAATAATGGCTTTTCAACATGGATGTTTTATTGTTTTTTACCTAAAAACGCATCGGTCGTGAACTTATTGTGCACAGATAACCCTTAATTTTGCCGTCGTAAAACCAATAAAACAAGAAAAAATGGAAAATCAAGCAATCGTTCCCGTTGGCATTCGCAATGAAAAGGGCATGGAAGAGGCTGTCAGGAAAATAAAGGAAATGATGGGTGCACCCATACGCAAGCTAAGCGTTTACTATTCGAGTGTATTGGAACAGCCTGTGAATGCACGGAAAACCCGGGCACTCGTAGAGGCTCAAATCGCATTTTTTGCCGGCATCTTCCCAGCCAACTATCCATTGATATTGAGAATCGCCTTCTTCGTTTGGCTGCTGATGGCCCTGAGAAAGTGTAAAAATACATAGTTCTGACTGTTTCCCACGAACATATTTATGCGGAAAGGTGTAATAACTCTGTTGGTAACAAACCTATTACCAACAAAGTTGTTTTATGGAAAGAGGATATGGAAAACGAACAGAATCCCACCTGTTTCCCATACATAAAGAGACAAATCTGGCAAGACTTGTTGCAATTCAGCTTCTTGCAAGGCATTGGCAACGCATTGCAATATGGCCCAGCATATTGCCTAAAACATCCTGCCCACTCGTTCGATGCCAGCCACAAGTGCATCGATTTCCTCCTTGGTGTTGTAGAGAGCAAAGGAGGCGCGGACGGTACCGGAAACGCCGAGGCGATCCATCAGGGGCTGTGCGCAGTGGTGTCCTGTACGAACGGCAATGCCGAGACGGTCGAGCAGTGTACCCATGTCCAGGTGATGGATGTCTTTCACGAGGAAAGAAACTACGGCATCCTTTTCCTGGGCTTCACCGATGAAACGCATGCCGTCGATCTTTCGCATCTCTTGCATGGCGTAGCGGGTGAGTTCCTGTTCATGGAATGAGATGTTGTCCAAGCCCAAACGGGTGATGTAATCGATGGCCTTTGCCAGTCCATGGGTGGCTACATAGTCGGGCGTTCCTGCCTCAAACTTGAAGGGCAGTCGCTCGAAGGTGGTTTTCTCGAAGGTGACTCTGTCTATCATTTCGCCGCCACCTTGGTAAGGGGGCAGTTTCTCCAACCAGTTTTCTTTGCCGTAAAGTACGCCGATGCCCGTGGGTCCGTACATTTTGTGGCCGCTGAAGGCAAAGAAATCACAGTCCAAATCCTGGACATCCACTTTGAAATGGGGGGCACTTTGAGCACCATCCACCATGAAAGGAACGCCATGCAGATGGGCCACGCGTATCATTTCCTTGATGGGATTGACGGTACCCAGCACGTTGCTGACGTGGACAACACTGACGATTTTGGTACGTTCTGTAAAGAGTTTCTCGTATTCTTCCATCACAAGTTCGCCACGGTCGTTCATCGGAATCACTTTGACAACGATGCCTTTCTTCGCGGCTTGCAACTGCCAGGGCACGATGTTGGAGTGGTGTTCCATGGTGGAAACAATCACTTCGTCGCCTTCTTTCATGAACTCATCGCAGAAAGAAGATACCACAAGATTGATGCTCTCGGTGGTTCCACGCGTGAAAATCACCTCTTCAACTTTTCCTGCATTGATAAAGGCACGCACCTTTTGGCGCGCCTCCTCGTGTAAATCGGTTGCTTGCTGTGAAAGATAGTGTACACCCCGATGCACATTGGCATTCACGTTGTAATACTCCTCCACCAAAGCATCCACTACCGCGCGAGGTTTCTGGGTGGTGGCTGCATTGTCGAGATAGACCAGTGGGCGGTCATAAACCATGCGGCCGAGTATGGGGAAATCTTCTCTTACTTTATTTATATCGTACATGTTGCCTTTTTTTATTGTACCTGGAACTTTTTATGTCGTATATATTGCCTTCTTTATACCGTATATGGTGCTTTCGATACCATATCTATCACCTTTTTATACCGTATATGGCACTCTTCCTATTTACAAAGGTTGCACCCTTCACAATAATTGAATTGACCGCGGAAACGCTGTTCTACCAAGTAGTGCAGACGGTCGCAAAGCGGCTTGAGGCTCATCTGGTCGATCACTTCGTTGATAAAGGCGAACTTCAAAAGCAATTTGGCTTCTTTCCGGCTGATGCCCCGTTGCTGCATATAAAAAAGTGCGGCATCGTTGAGTTGCCCAACGGTAGAGCCGTGGGAGCACTTCACGTCGTCGGCATAAATCTCCAGCATGGGCTGGGAGAACATACGGGCACTGTTGGTTACGCAAAGATTTTGGTTGCGTTCGTTTGAAATGGTTCTCTGAGCCTCCTTTTCCACCAGGATTCGTCCGGCAAATGCTCCTACGGCATTGTCTTCAAGAACGTATTTATAAAGTTCGTTGCTGGTACAATGCGGTGCACGGTGATCAATGAGCGTATTGTTGTCAACGTGCTGGTGCTTGTCGGCGATGACGCACCCGCTGAGGTTGCATTCTGCCCCTTCGCCGTTGAGAATGAGGTCGGTGCGGTTGCGGGTAACGCCGTTGTGCAAGGTGATGACATTGTGGTTCACCCTGCTGTTGGCCTGCTGGTCGATGTAAACGTTGCTCACACGCACATTCTTGGCATGGGTTTCTTCCATGCAATAAATATCGAGCGATGCGTTGTCGGCAACGAAAGCCTCAACGACCTGAGTGGTGAGAAAACGCTTGCCGTCGATGGTATGGTCGCAAAAAAGGAGTTTGATTTCAGCCCCTTCTTCCACGACAATCAGTACACGGCGGTTCACCATCAGGTCAACGTCGGAGCGCAAGATATTGATGATCTGCACAGCCTTGTCCACCTTGACGTTTTTGGGCACATAAACGTAGATGCCGTCTTGTGCCAACATGGTGTTGAGGGCTGTGATACCGTCTTCGCTGGACTTGGCGACTTTGGCGTAATAGGCAGCGATACATTCGGGATTCTTCTCTGCTGCCTCTTTCAGGGAGCCGATGATGACACCCTCCGGAATGCTTCCTTTGGGCTGTTCCTTGCTGTAAAAGCCGTCGTTCACCACGAAATAGAGCAGTGTGCTGAGATTGGGCACAGCACACTTGAAAGCCTTGTAGGGGTCAACAGGTATTTGCAGGCGGTTGATATTCAATCCGTAGTCGGGTTCAAACAATGCCGGGATGTCCGTATATCTGTATCGCTCCACCTTTTCGGTGGGGAATCCCAAGCGTTGGAAATCCTCAAAGGCACTTTTGCGCACGCTGTTCATCACTGCCGCACTATGTTGGGCAATCATGCTGTGCGTTTGCCTGTAAAGGTCAATATATTGTTTTTCTGCTTGCATTTTCTTTCTTTTTACTACTCACCCACTTCTTCTTTTATCCAGTCGTAACCACGTTCCTGTATTTCTTTTGCCAATTCGGGACCAGCGGTTTTCACGATACGGCCTTGATAGAGTACGTGAACCACATCGGGTTTGATCATTTCCAGCAAGCGGTCGTAGTGGGTAATGACGATGCAACTGCTTTCAGGCGTTCGCAACTTGTTGACCCCTTCGGCAACAATACGCATGGCGTCCACGTCCAAACCAGAGTCGGTTTCATCAAGAATGCTCAGTTTAGGCTCGAGCATGGCCATCTGGAAAATCTCGTTGCGTTTCTTCTCGCCTCCACTGAAACCTTCGTTCACGCTGCGATTGCTCAATTTTGCGTCCAGATCCACGATCTTGCGGCGTTCCCGCATAAGTTTGAGGAAATCGCCCGCATTCATCGGTTCCAGACCTTGGAATTTGCGTTTCTCGTTGATGGCCGCACGCATGAAGTTGGTCATTGACACGCCCGGAATCTCAACGGGATACTGGAACGACAGGAACAGGCCTTCGTGTGCCCTGTCTTCCGGTTTCATTTCCAAAAGATTCTTCCCATTGAAGAATGCGGATCCGTTCGTCACTTCAAATACAGGATTACCTACGAGAACGGCGCTCAACGTTGATTTACCAGAGCCGTTGGGTCCCATGACGGCATGCGTTTCACCGTCTTTCACGGTGAGGTTGATGCCCCTTAATATTTCTTTCTCGCCGATGTTGGCGCATAAATTCTTTATCTCTAACATATAGTCTGCTTTTATATCAATGTGTATCTTCCTATTTTGATGATTCTATCGTCATTAGTATCTTGCTAATATATTCCAAACAGCGCATCCCCCAAAAACTCGACCAGCCCCATTCCGTCCCTTGAGGTGAATGTAAACGGAAACGTCACCTTGAGTCCCATTGTGAGAACGTGCCTGTTCATGTGGGTATGAGTGTGATAGATGTTCTTGTCTCCGTTGTATTTTGAACTGACATCGACATAAGACCCCAATCCCCAGCGATAGCCATATTCCAACTGCAAGGCGATGCAGGTAAACAAATAGATGTCGGCACCCACTACCGGACCGATGCTGAAGTGGGGTGCTTTGGCAATGCCACTTCTTTCATATCTCTCGCCATTGGCAGAGATACTTGTCATGCTGCTGACCATTCTGTTGCAGCTGCTGTTGCAGTTCCACAGCACATCCACTCCCCCATATGGCTGCACCAACCATTCGTTGGGTGCCGGATAATATCGTCCCCCTGCCATCAACTGGTGCATATCGTATGAAATATCATTCTTCATGAAGCCCAACTCTTCGTGTTCGTAGCCGGCTTTCAAGGAGAAGTGCGTTTGCGGAAGATAGCATTCCACATGGAACTTCGAGAGCAACGCCGAGGTTTGGCCTTTGGGATAACCGTAATGGTAGATGGGTTCTTCAACAATGTCCGTCTTTCCTTTAGGCGAAACCGTGGCTCCGATTTGCCCGTCAATGGCAAAACGGCGTGGATATTCGCCCTCATCCTGTGCCCACACATTAGAAACGGCACAGAAAAGCAAACCGATAAATAATACAGTTCTTTCCATTCTCCTTTTTATCCTTGGAATTTTTCTTGACTTTTTTCTGTTTTTTTATCTGTCCATTTGTTTAACCTACGGTGCCTTCCAATGAAACGCTCAGCAGTTTTTGAGCCTCTACGGCGAACTCCATTGGCAACTTGTTGAGCACTTCCTTTGCATAGCCGTTCACAATCAGGCCTACCGCCTGTTCTGTGGGAATGCCGCGCTGGTTGCAGTAAAAAAGCTGGTCTTCGCTAATCTTGCTGGTGGTGGCCTCGTGTTCGATAACCGCTGATTCATTATGGATGTCCATATAGGGGAAAGTGTGTGCTCCACACTCGCTTCCCAGCAACAGACTGTCGCATGAACTGTAGTTGCGGGCATTGTCGGCCTGCGCCGATACGCGAACCAACCCCCTGTATGAGTTTTGGCTGTGGCCGGCACTGATGCCTTTAGAGATGATTGTGCTCTTGGTGTTCTTTCCAAGGTGAATCATCTTGGTGCCAGTGTCTGCCTCTTGATAGTTGTTCGTAACGGCCACCGAATAAAACTCGGCCTGCGAGTTGTCGCCACGCAAAATGCAGGAGGGGTATTTCCATGTGATGGCAGAACCTGTTTCCACCTGTGTCCACGACAGTTTGGAATTGACACCGCGCAAGTCGCCACGCTTGGTAACGAGATTATACACGCCTCCCTTTCCATTTTCATCGCCGGGATACCAGTTCTGCACCGTGGAGTATTTCACTTCAGCATTGTCCTTCACAATGATTTCCACAATGGCAGCGTGCAACTGATTCTCATCGCGCATTGGTGCCGTGCAGCCTTCGAGATAACTTACATATGCCTCTTCTTCCGCAATGATCAGCGTGCGCTCAAACTGTCCCGTATTGCGTGCATTGATACGGAAATAACTGCTCAATTCCATCGGCGAGCGAACTCCCTTGGGGATATACACGAACGAACCGTCGCTGAATACAGCACTGTTCAGTGCGGCAAAGAAGTTGTCGCGATAGGGAACTACGGAACCAAGGTATTCTTTCACCAGATTTGGGTGATTCCTTACGGCATCGCCGATAGAGCAGAAAATGATGCCCAGTTCGGCCAATTTTTCCTTAAAGGTGGTTTTTACCGAAACAGAATCCATAATGGCATCGACAGCCGTTCCGCTCAAAGCCAGTCTTTCTTCAAGGGGAATGCCCAATTTGTCGAAAGTCTTGAGCAGTTCCGGGTCGATTTCCTTCTTGCCTTCATCCTTCTTCTTGGCAAGCGGGTCTGCATAATAAGAATAAGACTGGTAATCAATGGGCGGCAGATTGACATGTGCCCAATTGGGCTGCTTCAATGTCTGCCAATGGCGGAATGCCTTTAATCTGAATTCGAGCAACCAATCCGGCTCGTCTTTTTTCCGTGAAATCAACCGTACCACGTCCTCGTTAAGCCCTTTTTCAATAATCTCGGTATTAACGTTGGTCGTGAAACCAAATTCGTATTTTTGTTCGGCAATCTGGCGAACCAATTCGTTTCCGCTGGCTTCCACGGCTCCATCTGCTGCCAAATTCCCAGTGCTTTGTGACCCTATGCCGCCGTCATGATTGCCATTCCTGATAGTTTTTTCCTTCTCATTCATCTTTTTAGTAGTATTTCAAGTGGCAAGGGCGGGCTCTTTCTGCCCGTCCTTGCTTATTTGAAAGCAAAATGCATGCCACACTGTACGTATGCCAGCATTTGCATTTTTTATTTGTCACGCCCACAGTTTTCCACCAACCGTGCGGCATCTCCATTACAGTTTTTGCTTCACCTCAATCTCCGAGAATGTTTCGATGATGTCGCCTTGCAGAATATCATTGAAGTTGACAAGACTGATACCACACTCAAAGTTGGTAGCCACTTCCTTCACATCATCCTTGAAGCGTTTCAAAGCGTTGATGGCACCTGTGTGAACCACAATGCCGTCGCGTATCAACCGGGCCTTGTCCGTGCGGTGCACCTTTCCTTCGGTAACGTAAGCACCGGCCACGGTACCCACTTTTGAAATGCGGTAAACCTCGCGAACTTCCACCTGGCCGGTAACCACTTCCTTCACCACCTTGTCCAGCATGCCTTCCATGGCCGATTTCACATCCTCAATGGCATCGTAAATCACAGAATAGGTATTGATTTCCACGCCTTCTTGTTCTGCCTGACGGCGTGCTGCTGCCGACGGACGCACTTGGAAACCTACGATGATGGCATCGGAAGCGTCGGCCAGCGTCACGTCATTTTCCGAAATCTGTCCCACCGCTTTATAGATAACATCTACTTTGATCTTTTCGGTCGAAAGTTTGATGAACGAGTCGCTCAACGCCTCGATAGAGCCGTCTGTATCTCCCTTTACAATAATGTTCAACTCCTTGAATGAGCCAAGGGCGATGCGGTGGCTGATGTCGCTCAATGTCAGACGCTTCTGCGTGCGCAGTCCCTGTTCGCGCTGCAACTGCAAACGCTTGTTGGCAATGTCGCGCGCTTCCTGCTCCGTCTCCAACACATGGAATCCGTCACCGGCAGTAGGTGCACCGTTCAATCCCAGAATAATAGCGGGTTCGGCCGGTTTCGCCATGTCTATGCGCTGGTTGCGCTCGTTGAACATCGCCTTGATGCGCCCCCAGCTGGTTCCGGCAATCACGTTGTCGCCCACCTGGAGCGTTCCGTTGGAAACGAGGACCGTGGAAACATAGCCACGCCCCTTGTCCAAAGAAGACTCGATGATGGAGCCGCTGGCCTTTCGGTTGGGATTGGCCTTCAGGTCAAGCATCTCTGCTTCGAGCAGCACCTTTTCCAGAAGTTCCTCCACGCCAATGCCTTTTTTGGCACTGATTTCCTGGCATTGGTATTTGCCTCCCCATTCTTCCACGAGCAGGTTCATATTTGCCAAGTCTTCACGTATTTTGTCCGGGTTGGCACCCGGTTTGTCAATCTTGTTGATGGCAAACACCATTGGCACGTTGGCAGCCTGTGCATGGGCAATGGCCTCACGCGTAGTAGGCATCACGCTGTCATCGGCCGCGACGATGATGATGGCAATGTCCGTTACTTGTGCACCACGGGCACGCATGGCGGTAAATGCCTCATGTCCGGGAGTGTCGAGGAACGTGATCTGCCTTCCGTCTTTCAGCGTCACGTTGTATGCGCCAATGTGCTGGGTGATGCCACCAGCCTCGCCGGCAATCACGTTGGTGTTGCGGATATGGTCAAGCAAAGATGTCTTACCGTGGTCAACGTGTCCCATCACCGTTACGATGGGTGCGCGCGAAACGAGGTCGTTCTCATCATCCTCCTCTTCAGTAATGGCCTCCTGCACTTCGGCGCTCACGTATTCGGTCTTGAATCCAAACTCTTCTGCCACAAGGTTGATGGTCTCTGCATCCAGGCGCTGGTTGATACTTACCATCACGCCAATGCTCATACAAGTGCCTATCACCTGCGTCACTTCCACATTCATCATGGTGGCAAGTTCGCTTACGGTAACAAACTCCGTGAGCTTCAGCGTTTTGCTCTCGGCACGCTCCTCTGCCTGCTGTTCCCGCAGCATTTCCTGGGCGGCGTCACGCTTTTCCTTGCGGTATTTTGCCCCCTTCTTGTTGAAGGTGGTTTTGTTGGTAAGACGTGCCAGCGTCTCTTTTACCTGGCGTGCCACATCCTCCTCGTTCACCTCCAGAGGTCTCTGGTTGCGCTTGCGGTTCTTTTTCTTTCCGCCGGCATTATGGCTGCTGGCGCTGTTCGCATTATGAGCGCCGCCTCCCTTGTTGCCATGATTCTGCTGCTGCTTTCCTGCCGCTTCTATATCAACGCGTTCTTTGGTGATGCGGGCGCGTTTCTTTTTTTCACCGTTTGCACCATGTTGCGACTGGTTCTTTTCTTCACGTTCACGACGTTTCTCTTCTTTCGTCTTTTTCTTCGGACGTGTGCTTTGGTTCAGAGCGTCCAAGTCTATCTTTCCAAGCACATTTACTTTCGGGGCCAACGCCTTTTCACTTTTCAGCGTGAACAACTTGCTTTGCCTGTCGTCTTCCGGAACCGTTTTTTCCTCTTCCATAGCCTTTGTCTCTCGTGGGGGGATGTTGTGGGACGGTTGGGCGGCCTCTTGCCCGCTTTTCACGTCCTGGTATTTGGCATGCTGTGATTGGGAAGCCTCTTCCTGCAAATCCGGTTTCTGCTGTTCGTTTTTAGCAACAGGCTTTTCCGGAACATTCACCTCCTGCACATGCTCTTCCTTTGGCTCGCGTTTCGGTTCATGCTTCGGCTCCGCTGTCGGCATTTCTTTCTTTTCCGGCTTTGCTTCAGATACCTTCTCAACAGCCGACCCAGGCTTCAGGCTTTCGGCAGCAGCCTTCTGCTCAACGGCGGGTTTGTCGTTTGGAATGTTAACGGTAGCAGACTTCTTTCCCTTTCCCAGACTGTCCAGTTCGATTTTTCCCAGAGGCTTGAACTCCTGCCTCTTTCCCACAATCGTTTCCACCTTGTTCTCTTTTTTCTCAGCCGGACGCTTCTTCTCTTTGGGATGCTTTTGAAAGAGTTTCTCGGCAAGACCTTTCACCTCCTTGTCCTTGCGAAACTGGCTGACCAGCGCATTGTATTGCCCATCGCTCAGTTTGAAACTCAAATCGGCCCTTACCTCGCCCAAGTCGCTTCTCTTCTCAAGGAACTCAACTGCCGTTTGAAGTCCTATGTTCAATTCTCTGATTGCTTTGTTTAATCTGATACTCATTAACTGCTCCTTAATTTTCAAATTCTGCTTTCAATACGTTAATTACATGCTCAACGGTCTCTTCCTCAAGGTCGGCCTTTTCCACCAGCATTTCACGGGGCGCATTGAGCACCGCCTTGGCCGTGTCGAGACCGATGCTTTTGATGGCGTCGATGACCCATTGGTCAATTTCATCAGAGAATTCATCCAGATAGATGTCTTCATCCACCTCGTTCTCATCCACTTCGCGATAAACGTCAATGGTGTATTCCGTGAGCATACTTGCCAGTTTAATGTTCAGTCCGCCACGGCCAATGGCCAGCGACACTTCCTCTGGCTTGAGATAGACCTCCGCCTTGTGGTTCTCTTCGTCAATGGCGATGCTCGACACTTTAGCAGGACTCAGTGCACGCTGGATGAAAAGTTTGGTGTTGGCCGTATAGTTGATAACGTCAATATTTTCGTTGCAAAGTTCACGGACTATGCCGTGGACGCGGCTGCCTTTCACGCCTACGCAGGCCCCCACCGGGTCTATTCGCTCGTCATAGCTCTCCACTGCAATTTTAGCGCGCTCTCCCGGCATACGTGCCACCCGCTTAATGGTGATCAGTCCGTCGTTGATTTCCGGCACTTCCGCTTCCAACAGGCGTTTCAGGAACTCGGGAGAAGTGCGGCTCAAAATAATCTTCGGGTTGTTGTTCTCGTTGTCAACACGATGGATAACGGCACGGACCGTTTCACCTTTGTGGTATTGGTCGGCCGGAATCTGTTCCGATTTGGGCAGAATCAGCTCGTTGTTCTCGTCGTCCACCAACAGCACCTCGCGCTTCCACACCTGGTAAACCTCGCCGCTGATGACTTGCCCCACCCGGTCCTTGTACTTGTTGTACAAGCTGTCGTGTTCCAGTTCCAGAATCTTCGAAGCCAGTGTCTGGCGCAAGTTCAGAATGGCACGGCGACCAAACTTTGCAAAGTCCACCCGCTCGGAAACCTCCTCGCCAATTTCATAGTCGGCCTCTATTTTCTGCGCGTCGGCCAAGGCAATTTCCTTGTTCTCGTCGGCCACTTCTCCGTTGGCCACCACCATGCGGTTGCGGTAAATCTCGAAGTCGCCTTTGTCAGGATTCACAATGACGTCAAAGTTCTCGTCACTGCCGAAGATTTTGGCGATAACGTTGCGGAAACTTTCTTCCAGAACGCTCACCAGGGTGGTGCGGTCAATATTCTTGGTATCTGTAAAATCTTTGAAAGTATCGACCATGCTTATGGTCTCTACGTCTTTCTTTAATGCTGCCATAGCTTATTTGAAACTTATTAAGTATTTAGTATATTTCACTTTGTCCATCTGGAAAACCTTGTCCACCTCTTGCAGAGAGGGGCGCTTTTTCCCTTCCAGCCTCACTTTCTCGTTCACCGTCACCACAAAGTCGTTCCCGTCAACGCTCTTCAGGACTCCCTTCGCCTTCTTCCCGTTGGCATCGAGCACTTCCACTTCTTTGCCGATGAAATTGATATATTGCTGCTCCACCTTGAAAGGCTGTCCCAGTCCGGCACTGCCCACTTCCAGTTCGTAATCTTCCTCGTCTCTGTTGAGGCGTTCTTCGATAAACCTGCTCAACTCAACGCAGTCCTCAATCCACACGCCGTCGGCATGGTCGATTTCAACTAAAATCTTGTTCTCGTTACTGATTTCGATGTCCACAAGGAAATATTCTTTGTCCTTCAGCCATTCGTCCACAAAACCTTTTACAACGCTTTTGTCAATCATATATGTGTTATTATAATTGAAAATGAGGAACTTTTACAAGCCCCTCATTCCACTGAACGCTGCAAAAATACGAAAAAATGCGTACTCCTGCAAGTATTTTTCCATTTTTGTCATAAAAAAGTTATTTCTTGGGCCTGAGCAAACTGCGGTATTCCCCGGGCGACAGCAGCAGCCTGCACGCCTCTTTCATCTGCCTGTCGTATTTCAGCGCATATTCAATGGCCCCGCCCTGGTAGTAGTAGGCTGCCACAATATCGCTGCCCAGCATTTGCTTCAGCACCTCCTTGTTTCTGTCAAGGTCTTTTTCCAGGTTGTGCTTCAGTTTTCTTTCAAGGGCTTCAAATTCAGGCTTTGCATCCTCATAGTACCCTTCAAACTCCATGATCTTCTTCAGTTCTTTCATCATTTTCTCGCTTTGGGGGTCGTAGGTGAACCCGTTTTGCAGGACACGCTGCTTGAAATTTTCAAAATCGGCATCTGTCAGTTCAAAATCGCCGGCAGGCGCGATGGTGGGATGGGCAGCGATATAGTCCACCTCATAGTCGAACATCACTTCTGTGGAGTCGAGTCCAGCCCCATTCAGATAATAGACGATGTTGGGCATCGTGTCGGGCTTCAGCACCACATCGGGCATGATGCCGCCTCCGTCGCGCACTTCCCTTCCGCTGGACGTGTAGAACACGCGCGTCAGCGAGTCGGGGATGTGCTTCATGTATCCGCCGCTCCCCTGCTTGTAGTTGACAGCCTGTATGCATCTTCCGCTCGGTATGTAGTATTTCCCCGTGGTCATTTTCATCTGCGTGTTGTAGGGCAGATCCATGGGCAGCTGCACCAGTCCTTTCCCATACGTGCGCGTGCCTAATATCACCGCCCTGTCCAGATCCTGCAAGGCGCCGCTTGTGATTTCGCTCGACGAAGCCGTCTCTCCGTTCACCATCACCACAAGGGGCATCACCGTGTCAATGGGTTCAACCGTTGTCTTGAAGTCGTGGTTGGCCCGCTTCAGCTTTCCCTTGTTCGACACCACGGTCACTCCCCTTGGCACGAACATGTTGACAATGTTCACCGCCTCCGATTCGCTGCCGCCCCCATTGCTCCGCAAGTCGAGCACCAATGCTTTCATGCCCTGGCGTTTCAGGTCGAGAAAGGCGCGCCGCACCTCTTTCGAGCAGTCTTCCGTAAATTGCGTAAGGTAGATATACCCAATGCCATTTCCCTGCATCCCGTAATAGGGAATGGTGGGCATTTGCCGGATGGCCCTTCGGGTAATCCTCATTTGCATCACCTTGCCCGTGCTCGGACGGCGGATCTTCAACATGAAAGTGGTGCCGGCATCGCCGCGCAGGCGGTCGCTCACGTATTTGGTGTCCTTGCCCACCATCGTCGTGTCGTCGATGCTCAGGATGATGTCGCCCTTCCGCAGTCCCGCCTCTTGCGAGGGAGTGCCGTAATACGGCTCGTCAATCACCGCGTTGTTCCATTTCAGATGATACCTGATCAGTGCGCCAATGCCTGCATACTTGCCCGTGAGGAAGTTCCTCAGCTCGCTTGCTTCCGGATAGTACACCGTATAGGGGTCGAGCGATTGCAGCATGGCGGTGATGGCGGTGCCAACGGTCTGTTTCGCATCCAGCGTGTCCACATACATCATGTCCAGGTTCTTGCAGATGGCGTTGAATATGTCCAGATTCTTTGCCACCTCAAACTGCCGGGCGCTCTCCGTCTGGGCCGCTGCAGGCATTGTGGCAAGGAGTGCGAACAAGCCAAGAAGCATCCCTCTTCCCCTGCATCCAATTTCACGTGTCTTCATATCTGTTTTTTATTTTAATATGTGCAAAATTACAAGATTAAGTCCGTATTCCACCCTATTCGCCATATTATTTATCGTATTTTATCCCAAATTCTAAATTTTTCCCGAAAATATTTGGCAGTTTCAGGAAAACGCCTTATCTTTGCAACCGCAATTGGAAAATTGCACGGCAAAAATGCTTCAATAGCTCAGTTGGTTAGAGCACCTGACTGTTAATCAGGGGGTCGTTGGTTCAAGCCCATCTTGAAGCGCGAAAAGGATTACTTCGGTAATCCTTTTTTCGTTTCTATCCCTTCGGTGCCGCAACAGCAGCCCAAGGCATTGAAAAGGCTTGGCCGATATTGGCGGAACGGCTGAGGGCGTGCCCAAAAACGATGTTTTTTGGGCACGCCCTCAGCCGTAAAGTGATGTCTGTTCTCTTACCTTCCGCAATCAGAACTTATAAAGTTTCTTGCCTCCCACAACATACAATCCGGCAGGAAGCGCATCAAGTTTGCGTCCCACATACCTGCCGTCTATGGTGTAGATGTCGGTTGCTTCGTTGTCAAGTCCAGTCTGAATATCCTGAATGTCGGTCGTGGTTTCATCATCCTCAATCAGCATGGCAAACTTCCCGCCGGAAGTGCCGGCCGGCGGAATGACAAAGGCACGAAACGAATGCACGAACCCATCTACCTCTCCCGGCTGCAGGCTGGGATTGTCCTTTACCGGATACCACACATTGTTCTTCATCGTGTATGCACGCATGTTTTTGGCCGCATCGTGATAGATATTGTCCACACTGCCTACAAACGAAAAGTTGTCCTTTGTCGTGTTGGCCGCCTTAATGTCTTCAATGTCCCTTGCCTTGGCAACCAACACATTGAAATCTTCATCGAGAGTGGCCGAGCCTGCATTCACCACGCGGAGCAGATAGGGCGTGTAGGCCTTCAGCTTGTTTCTGTCCTCGGCCGCAATGTCGGTGAGCCTGCTGTCGTCTATCGAAAGAAAGTAGAATTGCCCCGACTCGTTTTTACACTGCAGCTTGTAAGCCTTCATGCCGGCAGGCACCGTTGCATCGTAGGGCAGCATGACGGACGCGATTCTGCCGGACGAGAATGTGCGCACATACCTTGCCCGTGCTGCCGTGAAATCTTCGATGATGGCTTTTCCGTAGTCGCAGCCACGCACTTCGTAAGGTATTTTCTCGCCCAGTTTCGGATCGTAATGGTAGTCCCAATCCGGATAGGAAGCCCAGCCGTTTTGAAACTCGTCGTGTGCCACGAAGTTCTTGCAGGCGAACGAGCCGTCGGCAGTGGTCTGTATCACGTTGACGACATCGGCCGGCACTTTGCCGGGGTCGGTCATACCCGATGGCAGATATACCAGAGTGTAAGGATTGAGCCCGTTCATGAAACCGGATTTGATATCCGAGTTGTTATCTCTGCCAAACGGAGTGTTGGCATACACTTGCTCCGTTCCGTCTTGGTCTGTATATTTTGTAAAATCGGTGATGGGAGCATTGCGTAAGTCAACAAAGTTGAGATAGGGGTTCAGGAAGGCGCGGTCATAAATGGCTTTCAAGTTTGAGCCTTCTTCCACAGTGATGTTGTTGATCGTGCTACAGAAATACAGCGAGCGCAAGCCGATAACTTCTACCGATGCTGGTATAACGAAGTTTTTGTCAAAGACGAGCGAGCGGAAAAAAGCGTATGCTCCCATATACTTGAGCTTGCTGGGAAGCTTGATCGGGGCTTGCTGTGGCCAGCGGCAAAAAGCGTAGGAGCCGATGTACTCCAATCCGTCGGGCAGGCTCAATGTTCCCGTAAAGTTGGGAAAAGTGCCGTTGCCTTGAAAAACAACATTTCCAAAATGTTTCAGCGTGGAAGGCAATACCAGGCGTCCGTTAACATTGAGGTGTCGGGCAAACACCTCGTCTTCTATCTTTTCCAACCCTTCGGCAAATATGAGATCTCCGTGCAGGCCATCGGTACTTTGGTTGTAGCCAGGAACTTCAGACAATGAAAATGCTCTTGCTCCGATGGTTTTCAGCAACGTTAAATCGGCGAAATTTACGCTGTGGATGCTTTTGCAATTATAGAATGCCCCACTGGCCATCTCGGTAAGCGAAGAGGGAAGCCTGAGGTCTCCCAATTTGTAGCATTTGAAAAATGCCTGCAGTTTGATGCTCTCCAATCCGTCGTTGAACACCACTTGGGTAAGGTCGGCACATTCGCGGAAAGCCTCTGTCTCAATGGTCTTGAGGGTGGAAGGCAAAGTAACCTTCGTCATGGCCCTGCCCATGAACCCCTGGTATAAAACAGACGTAATGGTATAGACCTTGGAGGGGTCGGCCGGATTTGCACATTGGGAGGGAATCGTTATCTCGCCGGAGGCGGGAGTTCCGGACTTCAGTTTGATGCCCCCCGTCATGGTGGCGTCGTTGCCGTGGACATAATAGGTAACGTTGCCTGCCGGGTATTCGAATGCAGTCTGTGCAAAACCTGCCATGGCAACGATGCTTAAAAGCAAAAGGGTAATGATTTTCTTCATGTTTTCTCGTTTGTGATAATTGTTGTAATTGGGGTTTAGGAACATTTAGTGAAACCAAATGAGTAAAGTTAAGTCCACTTTGACTCGTCTTATCGGTTAAACAAATTTTGAGGATAGGGTAAAAATACGGAAAGTTGCCCAGGACGGTTTTCACCAACCCTCCTGAAAAGCATCTTCTTCCTGGTTGAAGTCATCTTCGAGCATATCCCATTTCTTGGCATCACTGGCACCAATTGCAGGATCGTCACTTACATTCATGGACAAACTGTCCATCAAACCATACGAATTCATCCTGATCATCATCGTTAGGGGTGAATTGTACGTTTCACTTTCTTTCTCAATAGTCATACTGATATTATTATATATGGATAAAATTGTTGTACTAAGGCAGGTCGCATAATTTTGGGCAAAGGTAATACCATTATTCATACCGATTTCGTTTTACATGTAATTTCTTCACACAACGCCCACACGTTTAATAAAGTTTAAATAATAGGGGGGGTATTAACATTACTTTACAAATGAAGGCTTCACACAAGACGGTTTCGCACGTCATTTCTATAAAGCCGGACAAACAGTAATTGCATTTGCCGGTTGAACCTGCATGAACCCAACAAAGGTTAATTGTGTTAAAGATTCAGCCGGATTTTCCACAGGATTTTCATTCAAAACAGAAAAGCAAGGGATGATCCGCCGGCATAGGCTGCATTTTCTGCGGCAGAAAACTCCCCTCCTCCATTTTCAAAAGTTGTTGCCTTGGAAGGCAAAGCGCCGTCCCTTGGAACACTGCCGCCGGTTGGCTGAGAGCCTGGGCATCAGCCCTTGGTGCGCAAAGAATCATCGGATGGCGGGCAAAGGATGACGGATTGAGAGCCGGAAAATGAACGGATTACACAAAACGCTCGTTATCAGACGTTTGCGAAAACCGCGCAGAACCGCGCATTTGGACGCTCGGAAAACTTTTTTCAGAATACGGCCGTTTTTCGTGTTAAAGGATTTCGGCAAGTCGTTAATCTTTGCAAATTTCTCCAGTTCAATCCTCCGGATTCGCCGCTTGCAAAGGGAAATCTGTCGCAGCAGACGGGCACAAAACCAATGTGGTTAAAGAAAAGAAGGAAGACCTGTTCATCCGGCCCTCCTTCTTGGCCATTAAAAAAAACGGGCTTTATGGGCAAAGAGTGTCAGAACCACACCCTCTGCCACTATTGATAGTCCACATATTCCCAATTGTCATCCACGCTGACGGATATCCCCACTGCATTGTTGAACAAATTGCCGGAATAACGGGTGATGGCATTTCGCCTGATGGGTACATTTTCCATCACTTTCTCCAGAACCAAAGCGCCATTGGCATCATAGGCACATACCTTCACCGTCAAAGATTCTTCTTCTTGATGGGGAAAGGTGTAGAACTCAAAATACGGTGGCTTGCCCACCATGTTGTCGGTAATCTCAAAGTCCTTGGTCAGACTTGTCGAAGTCTTTCCATAGCCGGTCGCCCAATCCAGCGTACCTGTGGCCTTCGAATATTTTATGCTCACCTTCTTCACATTGGAAGGCAGGGCGTCCGTACCCCTTATCTCCATCTTTGCCACCACACGCTTCAAGACAACGCTTACGTCGGAGGAAGTTTCTCCGAAGCTAACGGCGCCATAATACCAGAACGTATCGCCGATTTTGGACGCCCCGTTAAATGTGACGCCACCGTCTTTTTCCACCACGCAGTTCTTTTCGCCTTGATAGGCAACCACCAGCAAATGATAATTGCCAAATTCCACATTTATCGTTGCGTTGCCAAAACTTTCTTCCGCAACGCCCTGGTTCACACGAGCCACCAGCCCGCCCTCCTCATCAAAAAGCACGAATGTAAGTTTTGTGCAGAGATTCCTCAAGGGACTGCTTCCTCGAACTTGCCCAAAGTCCGCCTGTTCCAGCCGGTCCACGGCTATACGCAACGTTTTCTTGTCATTTCCACCCGTTTCATCTTCCGGAAGAAATGCCTTCTCACAACTCACCAGTGCCATTGCGGCCACAAAAATCAAAAGCAATTGTTTTTTCATACGTATTATATCAATCGGTAATTAAAGTTTCATAAAGCCTCAGCCATTACCAATAACGTCCATATCCTTTATTTATGATATTTTTCCCTAAAATTATTTGGTATTTTCTTCAAAACCCACTACCTTTGCATCCGAAATACGCCAAAATCAGCTATTTCAACGGACTTGTAGCTCAGTTGGTTAGAGCAACAGACTCATAATCTGGAGGTCCCTGGTTCAAGCCCAGGCTGGTCCACAAATAGGTTTCAAGAGGACGTCAGACAATACGTCACTTTAGCCTTCAAAACAAGGATAATCGCTGTAAAATCAAGGTTTTACAGCGATTTTTTTGTTTTTATCCACATTCGCTTGACTGCCAAACCATACCTTTTGATAGTCATCATTCGGTCATTTTCTGCTACAGAAACTGCTACACAAAAGCAGGCATTAAAAAAAATGTAGCAGTGAATGGAAAATGACTACCAAATTGACGGCATGCAAATCTCTTGTTTTCAATAATTTATGTAGAACTTTGTAGTCGAAAAGCTACACTAAAATGATGCGTTATGAAAACAACTTTCAAGGTGTCCTATTACCTACGTTCCAACTATGAGAACAAAGAAGGAAAATCGCCTGTAATGCTCCGGATGTATCTCGGAGGCGAAATGGCAAATCTGGGATCCACTAAAATTTTCGTGGATAAATCTAAATGGAGTAATAAAACCAGCAGAATGATTGGTAGAACGGCAGAAGCCCTTTCTGTCAATGCATCGATAGATGCACTGACAACTACTTTGATGCAGATTTATAGGAAATATGAAACCTCTGAGAGCCTGTCCTTAGACCTTATCAGGTCAGTGTTTCTTGGAACAGATAAGGAGTTTACAACTTTCCTTCCAGTCTTTGACAAATACATAGACTCCATCACGCAACAAGTTGGCAAGACGCTGACAAAGGGTACTTTTTATAAGTATAAGGTAGTTAGGCAGAACTTTCAGGATTTTCTGCAAGCAAAATATCATCGTAAGGATATTGGATTGACAGAACTTACAAGTGCCGTTATTCAGGACTTTGAATTGTATCTGACATCCGTTGTAGGTGGTGTACATAACACAACCACCAAAAAATTGAGAAACTTGAAGACAGTCGTGAACTATGCGAGAAACAGAGGACTTATCATGCATGATCCGTTTGCAAACCACAAGTTGCACTATGAATTGGTAGACCGGGGCTACCTCACAGAAGAAGAGGTACTCCGAATCATGAAGAAGCACTTTGAGATAGAAAGGCTGGAGCTGGTACGAAACATATTCATCTTTTCCTGCTTCACGGGGTTGGCTTATATTGATGTTTACAATCTTACTTACGATAAGATTGTGACTGTTGAGGACCGGCAGTGGCTCATCACCAAGAGATACAAGACAAGTATTGACGAAAATGTCATGTTGCTGGACATTCCACTTGCCATTATTAGGAAATATTACGATATTGACAGAAAGGGAGGAAAGGTTTTTCCGATGATGAGCAATCAGCGTATCAACTCGTATTTGAAAGAAATTGCCGACCTTTGTGGCATAAAAAAGAATCTTACCTTTCATATGGCAAGGCATACTTTTGCAACTATGTCTATATCCAAGGGTGTTCCTATGGAATCGGTGTCTAAGATGCTTGGACATACAAATATCAGAATAACCCAGATTTATGCACGAATAACGAACAAGAAAGTAGAGCATGACATGGAGCAGCTCGCCGATAAGCTCGGCAAGTTCAATAAGGCGATGGGCATCCGATAATATAATAATGTATAACCCTAAAAATAAAAAAGAACAATGGAAACGACAAAGAAAGAACTATCCTACTTCCGTCTGAAGTTAGAGAACTACTTGAATGAGCATTTCCCCGAAATGCTGAATGACAAACCATTCATAACGGCAAGAGCCGATGAAGCACTTACCACTTACTGTGATGCCGTGGCGCAAGGATTCTCGCATCCCGAAGCAGAGAGTATGGCAAGCGAAGTGTTGTATCGAGGACTGCATTTCTCAAAGTATGATACGCTTGTGTCTGTCTTGGAGAATGAGTTTGAGAAAGAACTGCCCTCTCCACTCCCCGAAAGGCTCTCACCGATACTTCTGAAGAA
>JALFBL010000050.1 GCA_022773395.1 Prevotella sp. | reverse complement strand
TCCGTCGGGTCGGTCGTTTTCGTTTCAGTGGCGTAAAAAGGTAGGGCTTGGGACAAACAAGGTTTTACGGCGAGAATACTACCTGCAATGAAATGGAAGTGTGGAGATTTTCGTCTAAACGGCTTGCTGCACCGACCTTTTTTGTCCGTAGAAGCCCGGAACTACCTTTGCCACTGACAACGAACAACCGATCCCGACATAAGTGGAGGATGTGCAGACAGAGAAGCAGGGCGAAAACAGAAAACGCAGTCTTCGGAGGCCGCACTTTACCATAGGAATAGAATCCACGGAAAAAAGTCGCCCCAACGGACTGATTTACAAAAATAATTCGGAGAAAATTCTTTTTTCTCACGATATACCCCTATCTTTGCAACAGACAAAGTGATTCTTTGAAATGGCAAAATAAGGTAGAGTATGGAAGTTTGCTGGTTTCCTTATCGTTACCATCCCTTATTGATAATCAAACTAATCTATTGGTTATTTGATATTTACGAATTTCTCTATGCTTTCCGACATGAAAGGTTAGTGGAGTTTCCATGCCGATGTTTCGTTGTATGTAGTGCATACCATTGAGGATAATGTCGGTGGTCGGCACGTCAAAGACAAAGCCTGCACGCTTTCCCCTGTACCGCTCCATTATCGCCCAAGCAGGGGGAAGTACTTGTACACGATACGGGGTCTTGGTCTTCATGCGTCTGCCCTTGATGCAGAGTTTGCCTTCTTCCAAGACAATGTTTTCCTCTCTCAGATTGCGGACATCGGAGATGGCAAGCCCTGAAAAGCAAGAAAAGACGAACAAATCACGGACAAAACGATAGTTCTCCCATTCAATCTCCAAGTTGATGATGCGCTCAAGTTCTTCCTGCGTAATGCTTCTTGGTTCACCCTTTGGTCGCTCGTAACTGTAGCCCAAAAAAGGATAGAAGTCCAGCACACCTTTCTTTACCGTCATGCGGACGATGGTCTGCAAGGTGGATAAGGTACTGGATATGCTGCTGCGTTTCAGTCTGCGGTCGATGGTGAGATAATACTCGAAGCCCTCGATAAATGCTTTGTCCAGCTGTGAGAGTGGGATGTCGCTTACCTTGTGCTTCTTCTGCACATACTCACGGAGCAGGGAGAGCTGGTAGGTACGGAGTTTGAATGTCTTTAAAGCTCTATCAATGCCTATACGCTCCTTTGTCTGTGTGAGATACTCCCCGAAACTCTCCAAGAGCAGGGCTTGGCGGTGGATTTGTCCTTGATAGGCATCCCTCACGTCTGTGGCTGTGAAAGTTTCTTTCCTTTCACTGAGTTCGTGAAAGCGTGCGTGGATAAGTGCGGTGCATTCACCAAGTTTCTGATTGACGGACACAGCCATGCTGCTCTTGCCGATAAGCCTTTGCTTGCGGCTGTCCCAATGAGTGAGCGGAGTCTTACACTTGGTGGAGAAGCCCGAATGGGTTCTGCCTACGGAGATGCGCCCGATGACAGGCACAAGTCCTTTCTTGTCGGTTCGTTTCGCCTGAACGAAGAACGATACTTTGAGTTTGTTTTCTTTCATTTTTCTGTCGTTTTTTCTAAATTTCCTTTGCTTGCAAAGGTACAAATGAACAAGTTTTCCTGAGCGATGCAGAAAAATGAAAGATGAGGAATAAAAACCTATGACACAGTTGTTTATCTTCAATTCGTAACCCCTTTTTGCTTTTTCCTTGATGGGTTACGATTTGGTAACGGAACTCTTGCCGTTTGATGCTCGTTTTCGCTTACCCTTAAAATAGTAAGAAAATGCTAAATGATGATATTTCAAATAGTTACATTCCTTCCGTTTCCCTCTGTTTCCCTTAATTCTTAATGACTGATTACGCCTCACGGAAAAGTCCGGTTATCTTTTCCGACTAATCTTGCCTGACATTCAGTTCCGGGAGATACTGCAACTCCAACAGCAAGTGCGCAAGGCAAACCTGACGGTCTGTCACGGCTGCCATGCGTTCAAAACTGTGAAAAACAAAGAAACTCCACGAAAAGCGGGGGGCTTCTTCGCTTGCAGGGAGGCACTGCGGCTCCAAGAGCAATGAGTCTTCAGAAAGATTCCAAACATATCTTCATAGAAGTAAATCAAGAGCAACAGCATGAAACAACAAAAAAACTGTTTATATTTTGGAGGGCAAAATAAAATTGCTATCTTTGCATTCGATTGTATTCCACTTTTGCAAAACAAAAGGAAATATTCACTTTTATTATAAACAAACACAATTATGGTAGATTACAAATCCTTAGGTCTCGTAAACACACGCGATATGTTTAAGAGAGCCATTGACGGTGGTTATGCCATTCCGGCATTCAATTTCAATAACATGGAACAGTTGCAGGCAATCATCAAGGCTTCGTCTGACAAAAAGTCTCCTGTGATTCTTCAAGTTTCCAAAGGTGCCCGTAACTATGCCAACCAGACTCTTCTCAGATATATGGCACAAGGCGCTGTTGAATATGCAAAAGAATTAGGCTGTGCCCACCCTGAAATCGTGCTCCATCTGGACCACGGCGATACTTTTGAGACTTGCAAGAGCTGCATTGACTTTGGTTTTTCATCGGTGATGATCGACGGCTCTTCACTTCCCTACGACGAGAACGTGGCACTGACAAAGAAAGTGGTGGAATATGCCCATCAGTTCGACGTTACCGTAGAGGGAGAACTTGGCGTTTTAGCCGGTGTCGAAGACGAGGTTTCTGCTGCCGAATCGCACTATACACGACCAGAAGAGGTAATCGACTTTGTGACAAAAACAGGCGTTGACTCATTGGCCATTTCAATCGGCACTTCGCACGGTGCCTACAAGTTCACGCCCGAGCAGTGCACACGCGACCCGAAGACGGGTTTGCTCGTCCCCCCTCCATTGGCCTTCGACATCCTCGACGCCATCATGGAGAAACTGCCAGGATTCCCCATCGTGCTCCACGGTTCTTCTTCTGTTCCACAGGAATACGTGAAGATTATCAATGAAAACGGTGGAAAACTGCCCGATGCAGTGGGCATCCCGGAAGAACAGCTCCGCAGGGCTGCCAAGAGTGCCGTTTGCAAAATCAACATAGACTCCGACTCTCGCCTCGCCTTCACGGCGGCAGTCCGCAAGGTGTTTACCGAGAAACCGGGCGAGTTTGACCCACGCAAATACTGCGGGCCCGCACGCGACCTGATGACAGAGTTGTACGGCCACAAGATAGTGGACGTGCTTGGCTCAGACAACAAGCTCGTGCAGCCGGATTAACCATTGAGCCATGAATGAATAATGCAAGGGGCGGATTTCCATTGTGGGAAATCCGCCCCTATTGTCTTTATCCGGGGCTTTATCTCACCCACAGTTTCTCTACCTTTCCATTTTTCTTGACAAGGTACAAACCTTTGCGAAGGCTTGCCTGAGGCACACGTCCCAACACCTTTCCATCGATGGTATATACCTGTCCGTTGACGTTTGCCGTATCATCGACGAATGCGATGGCAGATGGAGTTCCAAATTCGTAGGCGGCAGTGTTGACGTCGAGACGGTCAACAACGTTGACCGCAAACATCTCGCCATTGTAGGCAAGGGCACCTATCAATCCGTTGTCGCCAGCCGAAGCGGTGCCCGTTGCCGTGAAGAGGAAAGAGAGACGGGCAGTAACGGTGCGGTCTTTCTGCTCTGCATAGCCGGTTGCAAACACATTGCCGTTGTAAACAGCCAATCCGGTCATCACTTCGTCAAAATTGTTGGCATCGCCCTCATCATACGCATCGGTTCCTGCCCAAACCACTTTCATGTCGTCCTTGTTGAGACAAGCCACAAACATATCGGCAGCACCCTTACTGGTTTTCAGTTTGTTGAAAGCCAATTCGTTGTAGAACGTACCGCCTACATACAGTTTGTCACCGGCCACGGCCATGGCAGAAATGTGGTCGGTGCCGTAACTTTTGTCGTGAGCAGCAACATGATGAATGCTTGTTTGGGTATTTGCACCGATGGCAGACAGGATGAAGGCATGCTCATAATTGCCCACTTCATCGTAAGCCATGTCGATGGCCTGTTCGCCGTCCTTCGAGGTAAGTTTCATTTTGCCATTGGCCACAAAACCGACATACACCACTCCAGCGTCAACAGTGAAACAAATGTCTTCAGGCATCATTTGCACGGTGGTGATTTTTTCGGTGCCCTGCAACAAGACAACCGACTGCGCCCCTGCCAATGTGGCTGCATCCATGGCAAAAAGACCCACGCTGGGAAGATCGGAAAACATTGCATCGAAGATATTGACGTATCTTCCTCCCCATGCCACATTATCCATAGAAACATCTCCCGTATAAACGGCCGAGACATACAGTTTCCCATCTGCCACCTTCATCTGTTTGGGACGAAAATAAACGTCACCGCTCTCAGGGAAATAGAGGCCTGTACCTGCCACTTCGGCATTGGGAGCCGTGTAAACGGTCTTTACCGCGAGCAACTTTCCATCGGCACTGTATTTGGCAACGAAAGCGGAAGTCTGCTTGGTTTCATCCGCCTTGCCGTTGATGGTTTGCCCGTTGCCGTCGGTAGAACCCACCGTTACGGCATCGGCGAAAATTCCCGCCACATACGCCTGACCATCGGCATCGACGGCAATACACGTGATGGTGGCTGCACCACTCAAGGAAATGCCCCAAAGAGCCTCGCCTGTTGCAGAATATTTGGCCAGATAGGCACTGGTGGCAACATTTTCCAAAGCATATTTCCCGATGGTGATGGGCTGGTCGAAAGTTCCTGTGGTAAACACGCTACCGTCTGCCGCAACAGCAAGCGGGGCGGTGCGATAAAGGCTTGCGGCCTCTGTCGCCGGAGAGTTTTTAACCGTCCATTTCATGGTGCCTGGAATCTGGGCATTGACAGCCAGCGCAATGAATAGCGCAAATGCTGCGAGTAATGATTTTTTCATAAACTATAAAATAAAAGTGAATAATGAATTTTTTATGGGTTGGGCCACACTTCAAGTCCGGGATTAGCCTCCACGGCCTCGGTGGGGAACCTCATTGTGTAGCGCGCATCCTGCCGGTTCAACAGGTATTTCACACCATCGTAGTTTTTCTCGATGGCAGGGCGAGTGGTTCGGCGAAGGTCGTACCAGAGGAATCCCTCGAATGCCAATTCGCGCTTGCGCTCGTCGAAGATTTCCCGGCGCAGCGTTTCTTTGTCCATGGTGCTTACGCTCTGAGACAGGGCGGACAAGGCATTGGCCGTGTAGCGCTTCTCCATGAGTTTGATGAGATAGTTGGCAGCCTGGGCAGTGTTGCCAAGTTCTACAGCAGCCTCGGCAGCCGTAAGATAGAACTCGGCCGTGCGAAAAGTGCAGCAGTACTCATTACTTCCCCCCTTGCGCAACGAACTCACACTGGCAGTCACCTGCTTGTAGTATTTCGACTTGCGCATATCACCGGTACGATAAAGGCTGATCAGTTCGTTGGAAGGACGGCCGATATTCTTATAGACATTGGTCATTACCTGTTCCAGTGCCACAATGTTCTCCACCGATGTATAATGGTCGGGCAGAACAGAATTGGATGCCGTCATATCTTCCAACTGTCCGCGCTTGGCCAGCACGGCTTCGGAAGCGGCCAGGGCTTCCTGCCAGTTGCCCATATACAGACAGACACGTGCCTTGAGAGCATCGGCCGACACGGTATTGAACCGATAGTTGATGCCCGTTTTCCATTGTTCTACGTTCAAATGCCGCCTGGCCACATCAATATCAGCCAATATTTGCCGATAGACATCCGCCAAGCTGCTGCATAGGGGAATGCTGTTCACATCGGGCTGCAGCTGCACGGGAACACCGCGTGTGGTTTCGGGACTGCAGTGCGTATAGGGTTCTGCATAGAGATTGGCCAACAGGAAATGGGCATAGGCACGCATCATGTAAGCCTCGCCAGTTAACTGACTGATGTCTTCGGCAGAAGCGTTGGTGATTTCCTTCTGGTGCGCAATGATGTAGTTGGCAATATAGATGGCATGGTAATAGCGCCGCCATCCGAAAGAAACCGTAGTGGCAGAAGGTGCGTTGTCTTTCCACGCCCAGATGTCGAAATACGAGTCATAGTCTTCGGCTGTGGTAGAGGCTTTGTCGAGTGTCATTTCATCTGTTCGCAAGGTTGCCAATCCGCGGTCTTCCGGAAAAAATTTATATTCGTATGTAAGCAATGCCCTGTATTCCTCGTATGTTTTGGCAATCACTTTGCCCGTAGGAGTGATGTCGAGAAAGTTGTCGCAACCCGTAAGAACAGTGACGAGAAGCGTGGCCAAAGCCAAAGTAATGGATTTTGTGCTCATAATTTTTCTTTAGAAATTAACGTTCAGTCCTATTGTAAAACTCTTGGGTATGGGCTGTGCAAACGGATTGCCCATTGTTTCCGGATCCAAATAGTTGGTGTAGTTGCTGGCAATGACCCAGAGGTTGCGGCCCTCCAACGATACAGAAGCGTTGCTTATACCCATTCTTTTCATCCATGCCTTGGGAAGTTTGTAACCCAAGCGCACACTTTGCACCCGGAAGTAGTTGTTGTCTTTCACCCACATGTCGAGCATGCTGTAAAGATTGTATTCGGAATACTGAATATATTCTGCCGGCCGGTCACCGCTCACCATCATGGTGGGAAACTGCGTTTGCTGATTGTTTTCTGTCCAACGGTTCAAAATGTCATGGTTCGTATTCAGTCCCCTGTCGTAGTTAGTGGGTGAATAGGTGGGAACCACGCGCACCTTCATGCCCAAGTTGAAGATGCAGTTCACATGCAACTGCCAGTCCTTGTATTCAAAATTGTTGATGAAACCACCCGAGCATTTGGGGTCGCTCGTACCCATATAAGTGTAGAGGTTGCGCTGTTCTTCGGCTTTCAGCGTACTGGCTCCATGGCGATTCAGTTTCAAGAACTCTGTGGCTGTAACCGCTTGCCCATTGGCAGCGACAAACAGGGGATAGCCCTGTGCATCAAGTCCGGCCGTCTTGTAGGCGAAGATTGCGCCGATGGGATGCCCCTCTCGCCCTGGATAAGTAGAGTTTTCTGCCACCGTTTCCTTCAGCACTTTATTCTTGTTAAAACCAAGGTTGATGTTGGTTGTCCACTTGAAGTTCCTTGTATAGACATTTCTCGTGCCCATGGAAATTTCCCATCCACTGTTTTCCATGCTTGCCCAGTTGATAGTGGTGGACGAGAATCCTGTTCCCAAAGGCAGCATTCTCATGCCTATCAAGTCGGTGCTGCGACGATAATAATAATCGGCAGATAAGCTCAGGGCATTGTTGAACAGCGCCACGTCCACACCCACATTCATGTTCTTGGTTTTTTCCCACCGCAAATCGGGGTTGGGGGCCATCTCTGCCTCAATCACTTTTTCCGAATGGTTGGGCAAAATGCTCACCTTGCCGAAAGTTCCTATTAAATAGGGTGAAGTGTTTTTGTCAATGTTTCCCTGCAACCCGTAAGAAGCACGGAACACCAAGTTGTTGAGCCATGTTGCCTTCTTTACGAAACTTTCTTCGCTGGCACGCCAGAGGGCACTGACAGAATAGAGCGGCAGATAGCGGTATTTCTTGGCAACACCGAACACGTCGGAGCCGTCGAAGCGAATGCTTCCGCCCAAAGTGTATCGGTAAAGCAAGGTATAGGAACCGGTGGCAAACCATGAAACGAATGCATTTTCCACATGGTTTTCTTTGTGGAGGGGGTATTGTTCTGCCATAGTTTCGGTAGGAAAGACAACAGGCTGCGAGGTGAGCGTGCGTGCATCATAGCCATAGGCAGCGGAATAGACCGACTCGGCCTCCGAATGCCGAACTTCTGTTCCTGCCATCACTTCCACATCGTGAATGTTCTTGAACCGACGGGCAAACTCAAGCATCGCCTTCCACGTCCACTGACAGTTGTTGAATTCGGTCACTTTATGCATGCCGCCTTCCGGGAAAATGGTACGTTTTCCATCGGGATAGGAATAGGTGGCAAAGAGCTTTTCCTTGCGCATGGCATAACTGTCGCCCCCCGCATATTTTTTCAAGGTGTAGGCATCGTATTGCAAACCGAACTGAGAAGTAAGTTTGAGATGATTGTTGAATTTGAGTTCCGCATCGAAGATAGCCATAAACGAGCGGTCTTTCCGCCGGTTGGACGTATTTGCCCTTTCCTCGAAAATGTTGAAATCGAGCGAAGAGTCTTCTTTTCCCTGCACATTGGTATCGTAGTTGTAGCTGCCTTGCGCATTGAAAGGTTCAAAATAGGGATTTGCCAAGCGCGAGTAATACACAGGGTTGGTAAATCCATTGGTATCGGTGAGGTAACTTATTTGTTTACGGTGGTTGGCAAAAACCGATGCGCCGACTTTCAACAGATTGTTGATGCGGTAGTTTCCTTTCAACGTGATGTTCATTCTGTTGTTTCTGATGCCTTTCACCATTCCTTGTTCATCGTAGTAGCCCACGGAAGTGTAGTAACTCGTGCGATTGCTTCCACCGGAAAGACTCAAGTTGTATTCTTGGTTTACCACGTTGCGGAAGAGAATGTCGTTCCAATCGGTATTGATGTTGCGCAAATGGTTGATTTGCGATTGTGCCTCGGGCGACAACGCATTCCATCCACCCTGTCTATAACTGTCAGTCTGGTTGAGTGCGGAAAGAATGCCGGCAACGGCTCCCTTTCCACTGCGATAGCCATAATCAGATGCCAACAGAACCAATTCGAGATCGACCTTTTCGGAAGCGTTCAGCAGATTCAGCCTGCCGGTGCTCACCTTCGGAGTGTAGGTAAGTTTACTGGAAAAATTGACAACGGGACGTCCTTCTTTTCCTTTCTTGGTGGTTATCACAATCACACCGTTGGCAGCACGCGCCCCATAGATAGCCGTTGCAGCAGCATCTTTCAGCACTGTGATGTTTTCAATATCAGAAGGGTTGATGCCTGCAATGGATGTCTGGTAGATGTCGTCAATGTCCTTGAGGTTTTCCATGGTCGGGATATCGGTTCCTTCCAACGGCATGCTGTCAAGCACCCAAAGAGGTTCTTGTGTTCCACTGATGGAGGCTGTTCCTCTGATTCTGATTTTCACGGGAGCACCCGGTGCACCACTGGCTGCCACAGATGCCAGACCGGCAACCTGCCCAGCCAAAGCCTGGTCGATATTTTTCACGGCCCCCACGGCCTCTTCCGAAATGTTGATGGAAGAAACGGCAGCAGTAAGTTTTCTACGGTCTATCTTCTGGTAGCCAGTCACCACCACCTCCTTGATGGTCTCTGCATTCGCTTTCAACGTTACCTTATAATGGCTCACACCACTGCGCAAAACGACTGTTTGACTCTGATAGCCCAAAAATCTCACGATAAGTGCCTTGGTGCCTGCCGCCACTTTAATCGTAAAGTTACCGTTATGGTCGGTGATCGTGCCTTGCGACACCTTGCCTTCATCTGCCGCCACGGTTGCTCCTATGAGCGGTTCACCGCTTGAGTCGCCGTCAAAGACGGTTCCTGTCACCGTGCGCTCCTGTGCCATAAGCTGCAAAACAAATGCAAGGATGGCGAGCAGGGTAATTATTCTTTTCATACTTTGTTTCATTTTGAAAATTTACACTATTTTCGTTCCTATTTATTTTCCGAGTCCTAAAGCCGTCTGGATTCTCAATATGACATCTTCGTAGTGCAGACGGGCTGCCGTGTTGCCAGTCTGCAAACGGCTTTTCATGAGTTTCATCACACGGATAAGTTCGCCACGCTTCACGCTCAGGGCATCGCTGTTACGGATTATCTGTCCGCTAGCCATTTCCACGTTGCGCGATGCTGAAGAAAGAGCGTTTGCGCCATGGACATGGTCTTCGCAACAGAAGGGGCCAAACGGACTGTCCAACCAATCGTTGTGTTCATAGAGTTTCTTGTTGATTTTCACACCTTCATATTCGGCAGCCGCCGTTATCAAGGCATCTATGAAACTCTTCTGCAGACTGCGCTCCATGACGTTGGGAGTTGCCCCTGCAAGGGTTTTCGCAAAAATGTGCTTGTGCAGCATGTCCATCATATCCACTGCAGTAAAAGCCTGTCTGCCATTCTGCATTTCGTTTTCAAGCATACGCACCAAACGGGCGTTGTCCAACAAATCCCACAGAATATAGTTCTGCTGATTCTTCAAAACAAAATTGGGCTGCTGTTCTTCAACGCCCAAAGGTGTTGTGCGCTGCATATACAGCCGGTGGGAAAGGGGCGTGTCGAACAACCATCTGGGATAACACAGTACTTCATCCATGAGAAACTGCAAGGCTTCGCGCTGGCGGTTTTTCTCTACAAAAACGAAGGAATGCCGAGGGTCGTCGATAGTTGTATTTTCAATGTACATGCCCCCCACGTTCGCCATGACATGATAAAGATAAAGCCCCCATTGAAACACGATGCCCGAATACAGCGCAGATGCCTCATCGTAACTTTGCCCAGGCTCTCCCGTACGAGTCCAGTCGATGACATGGGGCATGATGCGCTTGAGATTGGCAATACCCAGCCGTGCCGACTTCACTGCATCATCGCCCAAATCTTCGCTCAGTGCACGGGGGTCAATGGCTGTACGCTTGTTCTGCGCCTCACTGTATCTATACACTCTGTCGCGATGTGCATTCAAGAAATCATTGAGTTTTTTCTTTTCGTCCACTCCCGATGGATACCACCTATATCCCCATTCAATCGCCATCATGTCATATGGGCCAATGCCTGGCGACATGACCTTCACCCCATCGCCTGGCTGTGCCACATAATTGAAACGGGCATAATCCATAATAGAAGCAGATGTGCCCCCCACACGCGAAGTGAACGAAGCGGAACGAAGCGAATCCGTAGGATAGGCACTGGAAGCCATCATGTTGTGGCGCAGCCCCAGAGAGTGGCCCACCTCATGGCAAGCCACGAAACGCACGGCATCGCCTATCAGTTCACGCGGCATGTCCAATCTTTGGGCATCGGGATTCACCGCACCTGTCTGCACCATAATCCATTCACGAATCAGCGACTGCACATTATGCCACCAGATGATGTCGGCTTCAAGAATTTCTCCGGTACGGGGATCGCAGACCGAAGGCCCCATAGCATTGGCCTTGGTCGAAGCCGCATAAGTGAGCACCGAATAGCCCATGTCATCGCCAATGGCAGCAAGGCTATCCGTATAGTCTTTCACCTGGACGGCATTACGGAAACCCGCTTTTTCAAAGGCTGCATTCCAGTCAAGCATGCCTTTGCGGATGTAAGGTTTCAGCCACCCGGGGACATCGTTGCCTATATAAAACACAATGGGCTTTACCGGCTCTACCAATTTTCCACTCATGTATGCAGAAGTGTCGGAAGGTTCCAAACGCCAACGGGTGATGTAGTTTTTGTGACCTACGGTGTGCTGCCTGTCATCGTATTTCAATCTTGACGTGGTGAAATACCCAACCCTCTGGTTCTCTTCACGGCAGGACATAGGGCGCTCGGGCAACAGGGTAAGGGTGCTGCTCACCACCACCGTGACATTCACTTTGCTTTTAGCCTCGTGCACAATGGTGGTGAGTTCCGACATGGCCGTCACATTGTTGTCAAACGACTTGATGCTGATGATTCTCGAAAGATCCGTATTGGTGGATGTGCCAAGATTGATCAGATTAAAAACATCATTGATGCAGTTTTCTCTGCCATTGTAAAGATCGTTCACCTTTACAACCACCGTTGACGAGTCTTCTGGAACAGCCTCCACTTTCAATGCGGCAATGATCGGGTCGATGTAATTGTCTTTTACCGAACGGGCAATGGCATCGTTCTCATCCACATCGGGCGTAAGCCTTTGCTGACGAATTACAACTTTTTTATTTGCTTTATCCCACTCAAACCGGATGGATTGGTTTTCGTAATTGATACCCTTGTTCACCCCCGACTCGTTGAGTTCCTTGGGTACCTGCTGCAACCGATTGGTTACCAAGAACTCTCGTCCCATGAGCTGTTCGGGTATCTCGAAATACAACGTGTCACCTTTTTTAATGACATTCACCACACCTTTCATGACAACAGAGTCGCTTCCTGTCAAACGGCAGTACGGGGACGTCACTTTTGTCTCCGTTTTCTTTTTCTTGCCGAAAACAAGAAATTTTCCATACAAATCGTTGCCATAAAGGAAAGTGGAGGACAGGGGGAGAAAGACAGTAAGTACAACCAATAAAACACTTGTCTTGCTTCTTGTAAATTTTCTTTTCATCTATTAAAATAATTGTTAAGTCGCAAAAGCCTTTTCACAACTTCATGTCGCAAAGATACAAATTTATTCTAAAAACACAAAAAATGAATGCATTTTATTCAAAGGAAACGGTAGAGACCCACACAGCCCTATTGGCATCCCTTTTATCACCTACAAAAAAGAGGAGACTGCACCCACATGGTGCAAGTCTCCTCTTTCAGCAATTTAAAATCTTGATCTTCGTTTCCAACATTTATTATTCAGCAGGAGCCGTCACTTTCCATACGCCTGCAGCCAAAGCACCTCCGACAAACGGGCCAACGATGAATATCCACAAATGAGAGAGAGCCGTACCGCCTTGGAAAAGAGCCGGGCCTATTGAACGAGCCGGATTTACTGATGTACCTGTATATCGGATACAGCAAAGGTGAACCAAAACCAATGCAAGACCAATTGCAAGGCCGGCAAAACCACTGGTAGTCCCATTTGTTTTTGACGTTGCGCCAAGCACAACTAAAACAAAGACAAAAGTAAAGACAATCTCTGCCAAGAGTCCGCCCATCACAGGAATTGTACCTGCACCCACTTCCTGCAAATCATTGGCACCTGTCCCTTCGAGACCTGCCGCCGTAGTAAGCGCATAAAGGACGAACGCTCCGATGATGCCACCAATTGTCTGGAACAGCATGTACATTCCTGCCTCTTTTCCGTTCATTCTACCACTCAGGAACACTCCCAAGGTAATGGCGGGATTGATATGGCACCCCGAGATGCCTCCAATGGTATAAGCCATAGCAACAACAGCAAGCCCGAAAGCCAAAGCTGTCCCAACAACCGTCTCGGGAACTGCATTGTTGCAACCCAAACTTACGGCTGCTCCGCATCCCATTAACACCAGCACCATCGTGCCAACCATTTCTGCCAAATACTTTTTCATTTTCATTTAAAATTATGTGGTTTATAAAAGGCTACAACCAAGTTGTTCGCCAAAAAAAATTCTTGGGTAAAAAAAAAGGGTACCGCTGTACCCCAAATTGTTAACCTTAAATCTAATACTATGAAAACACGTTGCAAAGATATGACAGTTTAAGCATAATAGCAACTGTTTACGCAAACAATTTGGTTTTAATGCCTGTTTCTTGATGTAAATCAATTCATCAAGCGAATTGTCCGGCGCTAAATGCAGTCCCAATCATTTAATAAATAATGTGAAAAAACTTGTTTATTGGAAAAGAATGTCTAACTTTGCGAAAAGTAAACAACAAGAGAAGACTTAGGAAAAGGAATTCCGACACTTTGGTAGATGTCGGAATTCTTTCTTTTATCGTCTTCACCAACAGCAATTATTAATAATAAATACTTATAACGTTATGGCTTACATGTCACAAGAAGGCTACGACAATCTTGTAGCCGAGCTTACCCGGCTCGAATCTATTGAGCGCCCGAAGGCATCAGCTGCCATCGCAGAAGCGCGTGATAAGGGTGATTTGAGTGAAAACTCTGAATATGACGCTGCCAAGGAAGTGCAGGCGCATCTCGAAGATAAAATCAATAAAATGAAACTGACCATCGCTGAGGCGAAGATTGTTGACGTGTCTCGTCTCAGTGCCGATACAGTGCAGATCTTGTCCAAAGTCGAGATGACGAACATGAAGACGAAGTCTAAAATGGTATATACCATCGTCAGTGAGAGCGAGGCTGACCTCAAGGCGGGGAAGATATCCATCAAAACGCCTATCGCACAAGGG
>JALFBL010000049.1 GCA_022773395.1 Prevotella sp. | reverse complement strand
AAGCCTTACTTACATGGTAGTTTGGCATAAATTACAAGGTAAGTAGGCATAAATTACCGGGCGGGATTTGTCAATATTTTTCAACCCGCTGTATGCCAGCCGTTTGCCAAACGCCCGTAGAATCGCGTATTTGGGCGCGCGGAGAACTTTTTTCGGAAAACGGCCGTTTTTCGCGTTAAAGGATTTCGGCTGTTTGTTAAATTATGTTCTGTTCCCAACAGAGAACACTTGCCCCTCTGGACGCACAATATTGAAAACGGCCCGAAACCAAAGTTCCGGGCCGTTGTAAAGCAGTGCATATTGATGCACAAGCATTATTTCATTACCTTCTTTCCGTTGATGATGTACATGCCCTTGGGAAGACGTGCGAAATCGCTTTCGCCCTGTCCCACTTTCATGCCACTGACAGAATAGATGGGAGCATTCTTTGAAGTTTCACCGCTCAATGTCTCAATGCCCGTAACACCCGTCACTTTTGCACAGTCAGCATTCACGATAATGCCCGTCTTTGTATTCACCAGCATGGCCACCACATTCACCTTATCCTTGTTCTGGATCAACTTATTGTTTTTTACGCTGGCAGTGTAAACGTGATTGACGGTTTTTCCTGCTGCAATTTCACCGGTGATGCTGTTCTCAAGACCTTTCTCTACACCATAAGCGGCAACGGCCACATGGTTGTATTTCATATTCTTGATAGTGGCTCCCCAGCCTGCAGCTTCCTGGAGATTGGGGTCGTCACCGACAACAGACGGCTGGCTCGGCAGATAATTCTTCTGATACCAGCTGGAACCAGTTCCCTGCAGCTCGTCGGCTGTCACCACATAAATCAGTCGGAAAGGATTGTCCTTGCGGTTCAGTTGGAACAAAACGTCGGTAGAAATCTTGATGTCTTCGTTTTCCCATGTTGGGGTTACCTTTACAGAAGCTTCCACGAGATCGGCTTTTTCTGCCAGAAAATCATTTTCAATCGTCAACACGCCCTGCCCGGCAGTTCCGTAATAAGGGCTGATTCCCATCAAGTGCCTGTTGAGATGTGCCGAGGGGAATCCTTCAACCTTCTTGAGAATAGGCATGTAGTCGTTGATCTGCATAGGGTCGTTGCCGTGGATGGCAATTGCGATGAAATCGTCCGGATGTTTTTCCTTCATTTTTTCAATGCCCACAATACCCATTGTGCACCATCCACACCATGTTCCGGTAAATTCCTCTTCCACCACTTTGCGGAACGATTCTGCGGCCAGAGTACCTATTGTACCAGTGGCAGAAACAACTGCGCTGATGGATTCTCCATTGATTTTTGTAACAGTCAGTTTCTTGTCGGCCAGACCACTTGTCTCGTCTGCCGGAACGGCAAAGGAAATGGCTTTTCCTGTTCCGAAGGAGAAATCGCTGACAGGAATGGTTCTCTCGCCCGAAGCCTGTCCTGTTTCTGTATTTGTAAGGGTATAGGACAAACTGGTAATATCGTTTCCACCGATGTTTTCTACGAAAGTCGTCAGATTTCCATCTTTCCCCATCACAACATTCATGGGGGCAAATTCTTTCGCCATGGCAATGGCACTTGCGGGGATGTTGCCTGTCAACTTCGCACAAATGCCGGGAGAAGCGAACATGCCAATGTAGTTGTCCCAAGAAGCCCCTGTACGAAGCCACAGGCCTGCAGACTGGACAGAAGCATCGCTGATGGCAATGGGATACTTGGCAGCATCAGAGGTGGCAGAAGTTATCTTGAACGTATAGCCTACATACACGCCTTTGTCTGTGACGATGCAGGGGGCATCCAACTGTATGTCATTGACATCTGCAGGTGTTTCCACTGTCTTGTACATGACACTTGCTTTTGTAACATCAGAAGGGAGCGATTCCGAAATCCACACTTTCATTTCCTTTACGACACCCTTGCTTGCCAAATACACCTTGAAGGATTCGATGGTTGCTCCTGCAAGCTGCCCAGGAACGAAGATGGCGCAGTCGTAGGTGGCCGCTTTGCCCGTACCTACAGCAGCTTTATAACCTCCGGAAAAGGCCGGCCACCATTTTTCCCCGTCTGCCGGTGCATGGTTTCTTCCAATGTTGTTGACTTGTGGTGACTTCATCAGTTTTGCCACCGTCTGGGCATTCAAGCCAAGACACAGCATGAACAATGCTGTCAGCGTAAATAATTTTTTCATAATTAAATAAGTTGATAAATTAACGAACCATGTATTTAATTGTTTTGCCATTAGACAATTTCTGAATGTTGAGTCCCTTTACGTCACCCTGCAATGCTTGTCCATTGGCATTGTAGTGCCCGACAACTTCCACGTTCTTGTCCTGGCGGGTTGCATCTATTCCGGTGGTGCCTCCATAAAGATAGTTCACGGTAATCTTTGAGCCGGGAAACTCTTCACCATATGTAGGGGGAACGCCGCCCAAGCATTCTACACGAATCAACTCGTAAGTAACCACGCACTTCGTGTTTTCAGGCGTTTCATCAATGATCCACTCCGTTTGCAAGTCTTTGGATTCATTTGCTGTCATCATTCCCTTTGTCGTGTCGATTCCTTTCACCTCGCTGACAGGGGGCATGCAGTTCTGCGGAAAGCAGATGGACACGCTTCCTCCATCGATATAGGTAACGTTCATTTTAACGTAAATGTAAGCATCCTCAGAAGAGGTATTCTTTACGAAGAGGTTCGATTTGATCATTTTCTCAAAACCATCGTCGCTTACATCTTTGGCAGTCCATTCACTTCCGTTGGGTATTACCTTTCCGTTTTTGTCAACAAACTGGAACACACCGTCAACCTTTCCGGAATCCTGCGCAAAGGAAACGGTTGCCCCCAGCGCAAACATCAAACATAAAACCAATAGTTTTTTCATCGTCTTGTTCTCCTTAATTGTTATTTTATAGATTTCTTTTCCACTTGCTGCACACCGTTGTCGTTATAGACAAATGCCACAACCGTCAAACGGTCTGCCACCCATTTCTTGTCTAACGTCAGGGTGTAGGTGGATTTTTTTGTTTCGCCTTCACGGAGGGTTACGTCATCGCCCCACAAATTGTTGACAGACGTGCGGAACACATGATTGTGCACATAGTCGGACTTTGTAGTGCCGTCGGGCATTTTCTGCATGGCCACAATACCGTCTTCCAGTATCCAGACCTGCAGTTTTCCGCTGATGCTGCCTTCCACACCCGTTGCTTTCACGTCAATTGCCACGGAATGGTTCGCTTCATTGTACGTGTTGCTGATGTCGATGGTCAGGGGCGCCTTTTGCGAAATGGCATCGTGAACCGCCTTTGCCCAAGACGTGTGAGCCAATCGGCCACCTTGGCGGTTGACCAATCCTTGCGGCTGGTACTCTATGCCCCAATGCTTGAAGTATTCATCACCGGTTTCAGTGGCAAGTCCCACATTCTTTTCGTTTCCCCTGTAGCCCAAAGGGCCGGAATGTATGCCCACGGCAATGATGTTGTCGGCTCCATATTCCTTCTGGAGTTTTTCTATCTCTTCCACTGCAGTAGGGCAGTTCACGCATTTCTGTCCCGTGAAATCTTCGATAAGGATTTTTCTTCCCACTTCGGCGGGCTTCACGTATTCCAAACGCTCGCTCTCGTCAATCTCGCTGCAAGATGTCAAAGCCAGCGCCATTCCGATTAATATATAAATAAGTTTCTTCATTTATGATTCAAGTATAATGTTCCTTCTCCCCCGGGAGAGCAGAAACCATTCGTTTAGAAATTATAGTTATACGACACGGTGAAACCTTTTGATTCGGGCACATAGCGGCAAACGCCACCGGAGCAGTTGTACCCGGCACGCGTGCGGCCCCAGCCCAGTTGAATGCGGTGTGAGCCTTGGTTGTAAGTGACGAATGTCTGGTAATAGTGTGCCTTGGTAACACCGCTGTTGTACATGTCCGAAACCGTGACCATCCAGTGGGGAGCCAACGAAAGTTCAAGCAGGCCGAACAACCAGTCGCCTTCGTCTTCCTTGGTGCTCAGATACTGCGCCTCGGCACGAAGGGTAGCTTTGGGGCTGAGTGTGAACAGACCGTCGGCAATGAAGATGTCGGAATGAATCATACCGCCCTCGCCCTCTACAATCGTTTTGTTGTAGAACTGGTTCATGTAGGTGGCACTCAGTTTGAATCCCTTGGTGATGCGTTTCTCTACCTGGACGTTCAAATCCTGATAGTAGGTCTGGTCGCCCCACTTCCAGAAACTGGAACCGTAGCCGTTGGAACCCTTGGAAAACGTTCCGTCAAGCAAATGCGGGTTCTGGTCGATGGCATGAACATGCGAGAAGTTCACTTTCAAGTTGGTGCCGTATTTTCCGCCCAATGCCGTGCGGCGCTTGAATTTATAGCCGAACTGTGCCTGGTATGCCCATTCGCCCGCCGGATGTGTGGCGTATGGATAGATGGCAGACAGCGCGTAGGTATGGTCTTCAGTAAATGCGGGAAGATGGTTCAGGAACGAAGAAGTGCCGATCATGCTCCGGCGACTGCGGAATGCGAAATTGTCGGAACGTTTGGCTTGAAGCAACAGGCTCATGCCTTTCTTGGAATAGGAAGTGGAAAGCATGGCCACGTACCCCTTTCGATAAATGTATCCGTTGTCGAATGAGGGGTCTTGGGTTTTGCCGGCATATTCGGCCAACACGTTGAGTCCTCCTTTTTGAAAGTTCGCGCGAAAGTCGTAGGCATTTACGTATGCCGGGAAATTCAGTTTGTGCGTAGCGTCGGCAAACACCTCTTCCTGACCGGCCGCTTCGTGCTTGTTCATCCACGAGGCACCGAGCGTCACATAAGTGCCGCTCTCCTGCAGGGCTTTCGACCATTCGTTGACACTCAGCTCCACGTCTGCACCGGTCATCCACGCTTTGTTCAACGACCAATAGCGGCGTTGCTTTCCGGCAAGTGCCTTGACCTGAACGCCATTGAAGGGCTTAGCCACCAGTCGTGCGCCCAACAGCGAATTGTCTATGCCGAGCGACCTTTCTTCGTATGTACGCAGGATGAAACCCGATCCAAACTGCTCGTAGTAACTGCCAAGTGTCAGTTCTGCCTTCTTCAGTTTCCCCTTTACGTAAAAAAACGGAAGCCCCCATCCTTTGAAGTCTTTTTCAAAGCCGGGCAGGGGATGCTCCAGATAAGAGAAGCGAAGCCCTGCATCCACATATTTGTTCATCACACTGGCATCCACATAGGTGTTCGTCCTGAAATCCTCGTTGGAGCCATCGGCCTGCTTGCTCGTCGTAGGAATGAGCATGTCGCTCTGGACACTTCCGCTCACGGTTATCTTCTTTCCGTCGCTGTCGTCCTGTGCCCAGACTGGCGCAGTGGCAGCCAAGCAACAGGCAAAGAAAAGTGTTCTATATCGTTTCATTGATTTTCTTAACGTATTCTTGTATGCATGTACGTGAGACAAAACTTACTTTACCAGTTCGCGTACTTTCTCTATCAGTTCAGCCTCAGCCCCATCGGTGTAACCGTTGTGCTTATAGGCAATGTTGCCCTTGCCGTCAACAATCACCGTGAAAGGAATCATCTGGATGCCGAGTGCCCGGCGGAAATCGCTGTTCGGGTCGAGCAGCACCTCGTAAGGCCAGCCGTTGGAATCGACCAAGGGTTTTACCTTGTTTATGTTCTGGGCCTGGTCGATGGAGACTGCTATCAGTTTCACTCCCGTTTCTTCTACCCAGTCGTCATATACTTCACTGATGGCTTTCAACTCTCTATTACAAGGCTTGCACCAAGTGGCGAAAAAACTGATAATCAATGGCTTTCCCTGATTGTTAAGGGTATCGGTACGCACCTCTTTACCATTCATACTTTTAAGACTAACTTGAGGCAATTGAGCCTTTGCAGCTGAACCAAACAATAATGTCAGCATCAGCACGATCATGTAATGTTTCATATTAATTCGTATTTGTTTTCAAGAGTGTATTTTATCTCATTTTACCCTATTTGTTCACCTGAATTAAGGTATCTCAGATAGTTGCCGGACAACTTTTCATGTTTACTTTTGAAAAGTAAAGAATTGCTGTTCGATTGCAAATGTACTCTTTTCCTTTGTAACTGCAAAATATCAATCGAAAGAATTTACATTTTTACGTATATTTTATGAACTTGCCTATCACAATGGTAAAAAAGGGAGCAGAAGAATGTTGTCTTTTTCTTAAAGAAAAATGCCTTTTCTTTACCAAACAGGTGTATTGTTCAGGATTTTATGTAAATTTGCACAGTTTAAATGACAAGGACAACTATTCAAAACATGAGAACAACAATCGCTATGAAGTACAAATCAAGATGGGTATTGCTGCTGACGGTCGTTTTGCTGGGTCTACAGGCAAAGGCGCAGGGCATTGACGGGACATGGAACGGAGTTTTGGATGTGCCGCAGATGAAATTGAACATTGTATTCCATTTCCAAACAGACGGGAAGGGGAAAACCACCTGCACAATGGACAGTCCGGACCAAGGGGCAAAAGGAATACCGGCAGAGGTGGAACTGCTGACGGCCGACAGCGTGGCGGTGGGCATACCGGCCTTCGGCATTCAATATGCCGCTACGGTCTCGGGCGATGAAATCAAGGGAACATTCACGCAAATGGGTTATCCGTTTCCGTTGACCCTGAAACGTGGCGAGCCGGAAGTGAAGCGACCGCAGACTCCGGTTCCGCCCTATCTCTACACAACGGAAGAGGTGACTTTCACCAACCCCGATGACGGGGCTGTGCTAAGCGGAACGCTCACCTACCCCACCGGCTACGGAACCGCTTTTTTCAAAAGGCCTGTGCCGGTGGTCTTGATGGTGACGGGCAGCGGACCTCAGAACCGCGACGAAGAAATATTCATGCACAAGCCGTTCTTGGTAATAGCCGACTATTTGGCGAGAAGCGGCATTGCCTCACTGCGGTATGACGACCGTGGAACAGGCCTGTCTACGGGCGATGCCGTAAAAGCCACGACGCAAACTTTTGCCAACGATGCGGCCGCGGGACTGGATTTCCTGCGCAAAACGGGAAAATTCGCGTCTGTCGGCATCCTGGGGCACAGCGAGGGCGGCACCATCTGTTTTGTATTGGGGGCGGAAAAAAAGGTGGACTTTGCCGTGAGTCTGGCCGGCACGGCAGTCAAAGGCATTGACATTATTTTGGAACAAAACCGCACGGCTTTGCGCATGACAGGACAGAGCGACAACATCGACAAAGAGGAACTGCTCGTCAAACTGAAAGAACAGCAGTCGCCATGGTTGGATTATTTTGTGGAATACGACCCTACCAATGCCATCCGTGCCACCCACTGTCCCGTCATGGCCATCAACGGGAGCATGGACATGCAGGTGAACGCCGCTGTGAATTTGGGCGGCATCAGGAAAAATCTTCCGGCCAACGCAAAAAATCTCATCAAAGAGTACTCCGGACTGAACCACCTTTTCCAACATGCCAAGACGGGAATGGCAACAGAATACAGTCAGATTGAGGAAACCATCTCGGAAGAAGTGCTGAAAGACATGGCCGACTGGATTCTGAAGACAGGCGTTTGAGCCCTTCAAAGACAGCAGCCTGCCTTCCCCAAACCCGGCAATTCCACGGGCTGTGGATTGAGAGAAAGCCTTTCATCGGTTGTTTGCATAAAAACCGTGGAGGGAAAGGCTTTCTCCAAGCTATCAGAGAGAGAACTGTGCTTTCAGAAATATTTCTCGGGGGCGCAAGTGGTAATGGCCCGTATGAGAGCCTACACCGCTGTAGGAGGTCACGATATAGTTGCGGTGGTTGAAAAGGTTGCGCAATTCTGCCGATAGGCGCAGCTTTTTCATCCTCCACACCACAGACGCATCGGCCAGCAGGGTGTTGAGAGGAGGTGCCGACTGCAACTCGTTGTGGTAATGGACGGCCGACAGGGAGCAGTCCATCTTGCCGAAGGTCATGGTCAGCGAAAGACTTTGTCGCCAGTTCCATAGCGTTTGCAGATCCACATCGTCGGTGTTCAGCCGTGAGACGGAGAACGACGACGAATAGGTGACATCGCACCACGAGGGCGAGAAAACGATTTCGGGCGATGTGCTGACGGAATGGCTCCGGAAACCAATCGGACGGTTGCCAGAGAGTTGCTGCCCCTTCACTCCCTGATATCCCAGAGCCAACCGTGTTTTCAGCCGCAAGGAATACCATCCCTTCGACATTTCGCAGCGGGCGTTAAACACATCGTTTGCATGATTTCGCTCCACAGTCCTGTAGCGGTATTCTCCGTCCTTTATCTGAAAGTCCTGCATGGTATTAAACCGTGAACGGCTATAGTGGGCACCCAACACCCAAAACCACTCCATGACAGGGCGTTTGTAATTGTAATCAATGCCTGCGGCAAACAGGGTGGTACGAGGAATCACCCCATTGTTGAGAACCGTTGTGCGATAGTCGCAGCGGTAATTGTCGAGGGCAAAACTGCTGAGACTTCCGCTGTTTTGCGACATCAGCGCATAAAGATACCATTCTGCCCGATTGCCTTTCTTGACATTCAGTCTCATGCTGGGAGAAACATTCAGAAACGACCGGGCATGGTCGGCATAGCGTTCCCATGCAACAGGCATACGGAAACGCCACGTGGCAGCCCCCTTGCGTATTTCATGATAAGGAACGGCACAGAGGGAGAAATGGGTGTTTCCGCCATTCACGTTGAGATGCTCCGCCTCGACCCCCGCCTTCAGCGAAGTGGATGTAAACGAACGGTTGCCCACCCATTCCAAGTCGTTCTTGGTGTGCCAAAGCGTGGAAGTGAGTTTGTACTCGCTCCCATCAACCTCCAGCCGGGAGGGGGAATGGAAAAACTCGGCATTGGAATGGAGCGACAGCAAATGTCGGTCGTACACGAACATACGGCTGAACGTGTGCTGCAAGTGTATCTCGGACGATTTCACCCGTTGTGAAAGTCGGCTGTTCTTCGCATCGCCCTCTTCGCCAGGAGCCGTTGAACCGGTTGCCGAACCGTTGAGCATGGCCCGTCCATCGGCTTGCGAAGCCTCTGCCAGAATGTAGTGGTTTCCATATTTTTTCTCTTCGTTCAGGTTACGGTTATAGTCCATGCGCAAACGGTCTTTGCTGAGATGCAGGCTTTGGTCCTCCGTTGTGGTCACGGGCTGCCGACCATCTATATAATAATGTGCCGAGCGGGACGTGGTCTGATTCTCGGTGGTGTGCAGATAACCGGCATAGAGACGCGTTTCTTCCCCCTTCTCGTTTTTTCTCACATGACGGAAATTCCAGTCGTGCGAGTTGTTGAATCTCAGCCGATGGTCATCAATGGGTGCATCCAGCGACGGCAGGTTGAACCATTGAGGGGCTGTGATTCCCGACCGCTGCAACGAGAGCGAGGACGAAGACAACTGGTGGTGCGACATGCTGAGGTCGCTTCCCGTCCGGTCGTATTCCACATCGTACATCTGCTGCCGCTTTTTGCCAATCTGCAAGGCATCCGCCTTTCCTCCTGCTGCCGTCTCCTTCAGGGGAAGATGCAGCAGGGCAGCAGGCGAAAGGGTGAACATGAACTTGTCCTTTGCCCCGTCCTTCAGTTTGATGTTCATGGCCACATCGTCCGAGAACACCTTGCCCTGCAAGGCTTTCACGGGTTGGTCGTGTTTAATCACCTCCGCACTCTTCACGTCTTTCGCTTTCAGCGTTTCGTTCAGTTTTCCATATCTTCCGCCCGTCAGGTCGAGTCCTTCCACCGTAAACCGGGTGATGGCTTTTCCGTTCACGCTGATACCGCCGCTCTTGTCAATGGCAACACCGGGCAGTTTCTTCAAGATGTCCTTGAGAGAATTGTCGCGTTGGTCGGCAAAGCGTGACAAATCGTAGGTCACGGTATCCGCCTTCCCCGTAACAGGGCCACCCCTGACCAAAATTTCCTTCAGGGCAAATTCCGACGGAGACATTTCCACCAACAGGTCTTTTTCTCCAGTGCCGAGTGCCACGGTACATTTCCTATACCCCAGATACGTTACGGAAAGGACATCGCCCTTTTCTATGCTTTTCATTGACAGGCGAAAGCGTCCCTGCCCATCAGTTTTCGTAAACGTCAGCGGTTTGCCGTGGCGCATCACCGTCACGCTTGCCAGCTCCAGTCGCTCATGGGTCACAGAATCTCTCACCGTTCCTTGCACTGCGACTTGTGCGCGTGCCGCAAAAGCACACGCCAAGTACAGCAAGGTCAACATCATACGCATGTTCGTCATCGTTCAATCGGGTTATAGGGAATGGCTGACATTTTATTGAGCTTGTTCCCATGCTGATCCGTCACCGTCACCTTTACATTGGGATTGCCGGAAATAAAGCCGAGCGGATCGCCATAATAGCGTTCATACTGCTTGTTCAGCGATTTCTTGTCAATATCCTCGTATTTCTTTCCTACATAGACAATGTTCTCGTTGGGACGGGCATTTCTAATGCCGCTCAGTTCAAAGCGGTATTGATTTTCCGCATCATAGGCACGGAGAACCAGTCCCGGCAATCCGCAAAGTTTCCACGGGCCTTCGCTCACGGGTATGTCCTCCGCATACCACGCATACCACTTGCGCCCCCGATAGTCGGCCGTTGCCAGCAGACAGGGATGCTCCTTGATTGTGGTTGCGCTGTCTGTCACCAACTGCCACACCGGTTCTTCCACCTTTTCGGTGCAAGCATAGCGTTCACTTCCCAATTTGTCCATATAGGTATAGTGCTTTTCCTGGGGATAGTTCTTGTACAATCGCCACGAGACACCGCCTCCGCCCACGAAGTCCGTTCCATTGCGTTTCATCACTTCCAGATTGGTCGAATCGGCCAGGTACGTATCATAACTGAAGAATGCCGTGGCCTTCTCTCCGATTTGCAGCAGCATCCGGTCATGGGTGTATTCGTAAGGCACCTGTTCCGTATTTTCCACGAAATCCATGTCATAGTTCACCACGTACTTCATTTTGTCACAAGAATCACGGTTCTGCAAATCGTCCTGTCGGAAAATTGTAATCTGCGCATTGACAGTGATTGCTCCTGCAATCCATCCCGCCATCATCAATAATGTTTTTTTCATATCATATCATATTTAAAACGTTTCTGCTGCAAAATTAAGGAATATACATATAGGCATCTGCCCGATTTTGTTATGCAGTTATTACGACAGGCCACAAAAGATATTACTAAGATATTATTTTGCCCACAATAAGACCCAAACACTCCGTTTTCTATGGTATTTGCACTACCTTTGCACAAGCGGAACAGCATTCGGCCATTCAAAAACGAGCCTGTGCCGTGGCGCTTTCCACCCGAACGAAAAACAAGAAAAAGAGAAACAACTGTCATGGACAAACGAATCAGAATTATATGGATCATGAGCATTGTCACGATGCTGCTGATTTTCATCAGCCAGTGCTATTGGCTATACAACCAGTACAAGGTTGTGACCGCCAGAAACATACAAAAGGTGTATGCCGACTGTGACAGTATTCTGAAGAAAGAGGAGGAGAACCGACAGGACATCAAGCATAAAAATGCGGCAAATCCGAAAAGCAATGAGAAAACTCCTCGTAAAAAGCAAATCTTTGAGTCGATCAAGATTCAACGAAAAGAAGAAATCCTGAGCAGGAGAATCCAGTTATCCATCCATCCTGACAGCAACAACCTGCAGAAGATGAAAACAAGCATAAGGTTCTTTCTTTCGCAAGACGGCAAAAAGATGCAGGAGATCAAATTGCAGGGAGTCAAGCCCGAAGATGGGGTCACGATCACCAACCGCTTCATGATTTCCGGACATGAGCGGTTTTCCCCGGCATTGCTCAATTTGCTTTTCCGCGCCTCGGGATACGACAGCATACGCAACTTCCGCTTCTTCCGAACCAACGTATGCCACATCACCCCCCGCTATTCCGTTTCGGGCAACTGGAACAAGACCGTGAGTGTTGTCTATTCCACCAACCCCATCAAGTACGAGAACATCCGTTTCGACATTCCCGTCCCCACCAGCATGGTGCTTTCCGGCATGTCATGGCAGCTGGCAGCCTCCGTGCTCATGCTCGCTGCCCTGGCCTTTTGCCTTGTCTATCAAATGCGCACCATCATCTTTCAGAAACGCATCGACAACCTGCGCCGCGAATTTATGAAAAACATGATTTACGAGATGAAGCAACCGCCCACAGAAGAAGAGACGGACAAGAAAGATGCACTGAAGATCGGAGAAACGGACTTTTTCTATTCCATGAACGAATTGCAGCATGGCAACAACCGTGTCATCATTACCAGCCGACAGGCAGAACTGCTCAAGCTCCTCGCCGATTCCGTCAATGTCATGGTGCCGCGAGAAACCATTCTCAAACAGATTTGGGGCGACGATTCCTATTCCAACTCCATGGCCCTGAATGTGCAGATTACCTATCTCAGGCGTGCGCTGAAATCGGACGAGAACCTGAACATCGAGGCGGTCATCAAGAAAGGATATATCCTGAAAGACAGGTCGTGCGAATGCCGCCTGAACCGGAAAGAAGAAAAGAATATCGCCCTTA
>JALFBL010000023.1 GCA_022773395.1 Prevotella sp. | reverse complement strand
GCCTTGTTGTAGATGGCACGGAGCGAGCGCAGGTAGCACGACGAGGTGTTGGGGCACACGCCCTGCTCCCGCAGCCACCGCTCGTAGCGGGCCACAAGGCGGCAGTCGGTGCCCGCCAGCGGCACGTCCCTGCCGCCGTTGAAACGGATGAACGACCGCACGGCGGTGCGGTAGTTCTCCACCGTGGAGGAACCCATGCCCCGCGAGGCGGCGGGGAGGAAGGAGGAGAAGGTCGCCTGTTCCTTCCTGTCCTGCCTTTCCCTTTTCTTTTCTCTCTTCTGAACTCTGCCTGCGGGCAGGGCGCGCTTCCCTGCCTTTCCAAGGAATGAAAGCATCATCTTGATAGTCATAACTTTGTCGGTTTTGGTTTGCTTATATGCATCAAGATAACAGGCCTGTCGCCTTTTTCATTGCCTTTGCAGGAAAACCGGGGACGGCGCTAAATCAAAAAAATGGTTAATTGCGTTAAATTTTCTGCCGGATTTTCCGCCGGATTCACCCGCAAAATAGAAAAATGACGGATCATCCGTTGGAAACGGGGCAAAAAATGCGGAGCGGTTTTTTTCGGGCGTTCCAGTAATTTATGCCTACTTACATCGCAATTTGGCATATTTTACCGGGTAAGTAAGCCTTACTTACATGGTAGTTTGGCATAAATTACAAGGTAAGTAGGCATAAATTACCGGGCGGGATTTGTCAATATTTTTCAACCCGCTGTATGCCAGTCGTTTGCCGAACGCCCGTAGAATCGCGCATTTGGGCGCGCGGAAAACTTTTTCCGGAAAACGGCCGTTTTCCGTGTTAAAGGATTTCGGCCGTTTGTTAATATTTGTTCATTTATTGCAGGAATGATCCTGTCGGCGGACGGTGTCTATATGGATTTTTTTGAGCCACCTCCTTATTTTCCTGTCGGATTTTTTTACTTTCAGACTTCTCAAATCCAGTCCTTCCAGAATAACGGCATTGGGATATTGTCTGTGCAGTATCTCCAGGGTGTGCCCCCATACGGTGGCACCGCTGGTGCTGAACGGAACAATGATTTGGGAGGAAAGGTCGTGCTGCTGCAGAAAAGTGAACATGGCGGGAGGAAAGGTGCCGAACCAAATGGGGAAACCGAGAAACACCACGTCGTAGTCGTTAACGTTGACAGGCAGAGGTTTCAGTTCGGGCCGTTCGCCTGATTTCCACTCCGCCTTTGCCGTTTCTTTCAATTCCCGATAGGTTTCGGGATAAGGCTTCTTGTTCTCTATGTGGCACATGTCACCGCCGGTGTATTCCTGTATTTTCATGGCCACCTGCTCGGTGAATCCCTGCGGGAGCACCATCATTCCCTTTTTGGTTTTCTTTTCTCCCTTGAGTGAGTAGTACGCAATCAGTATGCGTTTCCCCTTTCCCGGGGTTCCAGGTTGAGCGACAGCCGTGCATGCAGGGAAAAAGAGCATCACGGCGAACAGCATTGAAAAAAGATTCTTCATTGTATATTCAAATTAAACATTTACTTCGGCTTCTATATTATATAATGTGTAAGTCAGGAAAAACACCGTCGCGCCTCCTCAGTCGGCAGCCCAAAGATCTTTCATCACCTGCAGCGAGCGCAGTTCGGGAAAGCCGGGAACGTGCAGGCGGTAGTATTCAACCAATACATCCACAATGCGGTTGCGGTCGGTGTGATTCATCCGGAACAGCCGCATCGACTCGTAGTTCATGCGCATGAGCGTGCCTATTTTCCCGGCATCGGCAGGTGTGAGGAAATCGGCATGCAGCGGTGCCGTCGATGAGAAAGAGGCAGCCCTCAGGTCGAAGAAGTCGCCTTCATGATAATGAGCGATGTTGGGGAAAAAGCCGATGAACCTGCTCAGGCGTATCATGAACACCAAATGGAAATTGGCAAACGCCGAGACGCATCCGTCCAGCCACCGCACACTGTTGGCGATATAGGCAAAAAGATGGGCGTTTTGCTGTTCGCCGCGCGTGCAATGATAGATAAACTCCGCCAAGAAAAGAGAAATGCTGAGTTTGTGGGGATTGGAAGGAATGGATACGAAAGGGTGGGCGATACCGGCCTCTCTCAGACGCTGCAGACGGACGTTCGGCCTGAAATCCATTTCCACGTCCAGAAGACTGAGCGGCAGGAAATACTGCTTCTTGAGCTTTCCCTTTTGTGTCTTGGGAATATTGACCGCTACGGACACGCGTCCTTCGGCCTCGGTGAGCAAATCGACAATCAGCCGATGGTCGCCGAACTTCACACTGCGCAACACGATGGCTTTTGTTTTCGTCAACATCGCCTGCAAAGGTAAGCCAAAGATGGGACACTTCAAAATCCAGACACCTGTTTTTCGGCATTCCGGGGTTCCAAACCGTACAAAATGTCCGGAAAATAACACTTTTGGGACGCTTTGTGGAAAAATTGTTCGATAAAATTTGCAGGAATCAAATAAAACGCATAACTTTGCACCCACTTTCGGAGACATTCTCCGGAAAACGAAGAAACGGTCCCTTCGTCTATCGGTTAGGACGAGAGATTTTCATTCTCTAAAGAGGAGTTCGACTCTCCTAGGGACTACAAATTTAGGAAACGAAAAAACAAGAAGAAATATAACGATGGCAAATCACAAATCATCAATCAAGAGAATCCGTCAGACAAAGACAAAGACTTTGCACAACAAATATTATGCAAAGACCATGCGTAATGCGGTTCGCAAATTGCGTGGCTTGACTGACAAGGAAGAGGCTGTCAAGCTGTATTCTACCGTCCAGAAGATGCTGGACAAGCTGGCAAAGACAAACATTATTCACAAGAATAAGGCGGCAAATCTGAAGTCGAGTTTGTGTTTGCACATCAGCAAGCTCTCGTAAAGAAAAGTACACATTGTCATACATCGACCATAGGCTGCGATTCTGCTGAATCGCAGCCTTTTCCTTTTTCCCGTTTTCAGTTTTTTACACGGAAAACCTTCAGGATTTAAAGGAAATTTCGTATCTTTGCAAACTATATCATTCATCCTTAAGAAAATGGCAGAGAATCAGAACAACGTGGAAAATTATTCGGCCAGCAACATTCAGGTTCTTGAAGGACTTGAAGCGGTGCGCAAGCGCCCTGCGATGTACATTGGCGACATCAGCGAGAAAGGTTTGCACCATTTGGTCAACGAAACGGTGGACAACTCTATCGACGAGGCCATGGCCGGATATTGCACACACATTGAGGTAACGATCAACGAGGACAATTCCATCACGGTACAAGATAACGGGCGAGGCATTCCCGTGGACGAGCATGCCAAACTGCACAAGTCGGCACTCGAAGTGGTGATGACCGTCCTGCACGCCGGCGGCAAATTCGACAAAGGCTCTTACACGGTGTCGGGCGGTTTGCACGGTGTGGGCGTCAGCTGCGTGAACGCGCTTTCATCGCACATGATGTCACAGGTTTTCCGCGACGGAAAGATTTACCAGCAGGAATACGAAAAAGGAAAACCGCTCTATCCGGTGAAAGTGGTGGGCGAAACGGAACTGAGAGGAACCCGACAGCAGTTCTGGCCCGACAAGACCATCTTCACCACCACCATCTACCAATGGGACATCATTGCACGCCGCATGCGCGAACTGGCATTTCTGAATGCCGGAATCACCATCACGCTGACCGACCTCCGCCCCGACGAGGACGGAAAGACCAGGCAGGCGGTATTCCATGCCGAAGAAGGACTGAAAGAGTTTGTGCGCTATGTGGACCGTCACCGCACACATCTGTTTGATGACGTCATCTATCTCAAGACAGAAAAGATGGGCATCCCCATCGAAGTGGCAGTGATGTACAACACGGACTACAGCGAGAACATCCACTCCTACGTGAACAATATCAACACCATTGAGGGCGGAACGCACCTGGTGGGATTTCGCATGGCCCTTACGCGCACGCTGAAGAAATATGCGGAATCGGAACCGACCATTGCCAAGCAGATTGAAAAGGCGAAGATAGAAATTACCGGCGAGGACTTCCGCGAGGGTCTCACCTCCGTGATTTCCATCAAGGTGGCCGAACCGCAATTTGAGGGCCAGACCAAGACCAAGCTGGGCAACAGCGAGGTGACAGGTGCTGTTCAGCAGGCCGTGGGCGAAGCGCTGACCAACTATCTTGAAGAGAACCCGAAAGAGGCCAAGATGATTTGCGACAAGGTGATTCTGGCGGCCACAGCCCGTATAGCGGCCCGCAAGGCCCGCGAAAGCGTGCAGCGCAAGAACCCGATGAGCGGAGGCGGGCTGCCGGGAAAACTGGCAGACTGCTCGAACAAAGACCCGAAGGCCTGCGAGATATTCTTGGTGGAGGGCGATTCGGCCGGCGGTTCGGCCAAGCAGGGACGCGACCGCTACACGCAGGCCATTCTGCCCCTGCGCGGAAAGATCCTGAACGTGGAGAAGGTGCAGTGGCACCGTGTGTTCGAGGCAGAGTCGGTGACGAACATCATCCAGAGCATCGGCGTGCGTTTCGGTGTGGAGGGAGAAGGAGACCGCGAGGTGAACATCGACAAACTGCGCTACGACAAGATCATCATCATGACCGACGCCGACGTCGATGGTTCCCACATCGACACGCTGATCATGACGCTCTTCTACCGCTTCATGCCTAAAGTTATTCAAGAAGGACATCTTTACATTGCCACACCTCCACTGTATCTCTGCACCTACAAGAACGTGAAGGAATATTGCTACACGGAACAGCAGCGACAGGCCTTCATCGACAAGTATGGCAATGGAACGGACGATGGGAAAAGCATACACACGCAGCGATACAAAGGTCTTGGAGAGATGAATCCCGAACAGCTCTGGGAAACGACCATGGATCCGAAAACACGCCTGCTGAAGCAAGTGACCATTGAGAATGCGGCAGATGCCGACGAGATATTCTCCATGCTCATGGGCGATGATGTGGAGCCGAGGCGGGAGTTTATCGAGAAGAATGCGACATACGCCAATATCGACGCATAATTCACCCAAAAACAACACGAGAAAAGAAAGTTCAAGAATACAAAAGGTGGAGAAAGGCAGCGCAAGGGGATTCGTTGCCAAAGACGGCATTGTTTACGACTGGGCACATCGCAAATTAGGGTCGCTCTCTGCGAGAGATGGCGACATCAGGAATGCCAACGGCATGACCGTTGGAAAGATATGGAATGGAGAAATCAAAGACCGTTCGGGCAACTTGATTTGCAAGGTGACGAGTGGAGGTTCCATTTCTGAACCCGGCTCCAACGCTGCGGTGGGCGAGGTAAAAGGTTCTGGAGCCGGATCCGTAGGGAAAAGGTCAGTTGCCGGCGTATTGTCCCATAAAGAAGATGGTGCCCGTGCTTTGCTCCACAATGGCATAGAGGAACGGATGGTCGGCATAGAACAGATTCGAGTCGGAGCCTGCGCTGTTGCTCATCCCGATGACCGTAACGGCGGCAGCTTCTGTCCCTTCCTCATCCACCACGATCTTCGCCTTTTGAAAAACCTCAGACACGAAGACGCCTGTGTTGCAGAACTTGGGGAAAGTTGCCAGGTTCGAATCGAACATCGACCGCATTCCCAATTCTTTCAATGGGTCATTCATCCTCTTTGAGTATTCAATGCTAAATTTGGGAATCTTCACGTTGAGCTCGCCTGTTTGGCATCCGTCCAAGTTCTCTTGCCATTTCTTTCCATCCATCATGCTGAGAATGTCGGAAATCTTACTTCCTGCTTCTGGCAGCAGCATCACCATTTGGTAGGAGCCGTTTCCATAGGGTATGCACAGCGTTCTGAACACCTTATTGCCGTTATGCCTGAAGTTTCCCACTTGATTCATCATCATCACAGGTATTTGTTCTCCGGACTCCTTTGTGAATATGTCTTCCCAGGTATTCTCTTTCTCGAATTTGGTACTCCAGGTTCCTTTGAAATACAAGGCATTCATGATGTACGAAACAGCCTTCTCGTCTATTTCCTGACTTCGTCAATGCGCCACCCAAATTAAGATTTGTTGCCAGATATGTCGAAAAGTGGTTTCACTGCGAGGT
>JALFBL010000019.1 GCA_022773395.1 Prevotella sp. | reverse complement strand
ATTGCCTCATCATCGTTGGGGTTGATGGCTATGGCATACTCGCTGCTTGTGATGCTCTCTTGAATATTTTTGTCGAGCATTTGTGCGGATGCCATGAGATTCCAATATTCGTTGGAATAGGGAGACCTGTCAATCAGTTTGTTCAGAATTTCTTGCGCCTCCTTGTACCTGTTTTCGGTGATGAGCAACCTTCCATACAATTCCCAATAGTCATTGCTGTCTTTGTCGTCTATCTTTTCAAGCCATGCTTTTGCAAGAGAAACGAAGCCATAATCCAAATAGAGGGTGGTGACATCCCAAATGAAATCAGTTTTGTCTTCCTCTTCCACCTGTCTGTCAAGACAATCCCCCAGATAAAGGTCGGCTTCATTGGCTTTGTCTTCCAAGACAAGTATTTCTGCCCTGACAAAGAAATAGTCCATGTTGCTTTGGTCCTCAATTCCTCTGATATAGTTCTTTGCTCCTTGCAGGTCGTTTTCGGCCGTCAATGCGATACGGGCACGGAAAATCAAAGGAGAAATAGCCCCGGGATACATTTCGAGTGCCTGTTGAATGGCTTTTAAAGCGGCATCGAATTTACCGGACGAATAATAGTATTCTGCAATATGGGTGTAATCATCAGAGCTGATGATACAGGGAATGTTTCGTTTCTCGCAAATCTCATATTCTTTGAGAACTGCGAGAAACTCCTCGTCTCTTCTATAGTCGGATAAGTTCAATGTCTTTATATTTGTTGGATTTGATTGGAGCCGGTTACTGCTTTGCCATTTTTGCCCAGTTGTCTTTTAATCCAACCGTTTTGTTGAATACCGGTGATTCTGGCGTGCTATCCTTGTCGGCCATGAAATAGCCGATACGCTGGAACTGCAGATAGTCACCGGGCTTGCAAGTGGCAGCAAAGTTTTCTACATAGCAGTTGTTGATGATTGTCAGGGACTCAGGGTTGAGCAATTCTCTGAAGTCTCTGTCGTCTGCCGATGGATTTTCCACATTGAACAAACGGTCGTACTGGCGCACTTCCGCTTTTTTGCAATGGCCTTCGGAAACCCAGTGAAGCGTTCCTTTTACTTTGCGGCCGGCTCCGCTCATGCCGCTCTTGCTTTCCGGGTCGTATTCGGCTTGGATCTCTATGATATTACCTTCTGCATCTTTTGTGCAGCCTGTACACATCACGATGTAGGCATTTTTCAAACGCACTTCCTTTCCCAGCGACATCCGGAAGAACTTTTTGGGAGCGTCTTCCATAAAGTCGTCGCGCTCAATCCACAGATTCCGGCTGAATGTGATTGTGTGCGTTCCGTCTGCCTCGTTTTCGGGATTGTTGATGGCTGTAATTTCTTCTGTTTGTCCTTCGGGATAGTTCGTGATGACGAGCCTTACAGGATTCAGCACGGCCGACACACGGATGCTGCGTGCGTTGAGGTCTTCACGCACGGATGCCTCCAACAAGGCAACATCGTTCAGGGCATCGAATTTTGTATATCCTATGCTGTCGATGAACTTACGGATGCTCTCTGGCGAATAACCACGTCGGCGCATACCGCAAATGGTGGGCATGCGGGGATCATCCCAGCCAGATACCAGATGTTCGTCAACCAGTGCCTTGAGCTTGCGTTTGCTCATCACCGTATAGGTCATGTTCAGGCGATTGAACTCAATCTGGCGTGGACGATACGCCTGCTGGTTTTCCATGGCTTGCAGCTCGCTGATGAAATAATCGTATAGCGGACGGTGAGGTACAAATTCCAGTGTACAGATGGAATGGGTGACACCCTCAAAATAATCGCTTTGCCCATGGGCAAAATCGTACATGGGGTATGCGTGCCATTTTGTACCCGTGATGTGGTGAGGAGTGTGAATGGTTCTGTAGATGATCGGATCGCGGAAATGCATGTTGGGATTCGCCATGTCTAATTTGGCGCGAAGCACCATACTGCCTTCCACAGCTTCTGCCGTGTTCATCTGTCGGAACAACCGGAGGCTTTCCTCTATCGGCCTGTCACGATAGGGTGAAGGCGTTCCGGGCTGGGTGGGCGTTCCTTTTTGTGCTGCGATTTGCTCGCTTGTCTGTTCATCGACATAGGCTTTGCCCTGTTGAATCAACCAAATGGCAAAATCCCAAAGTTTCTGGAAATAGTCTGAGGCGTAATATACGTTGCCCCATTTAAATCCTAACCATTGAATGTCATGGAGGATGGAATCAACGTATTCCGTATCTTCTTTAATGGGGTTTGTGTCATCAAAACGCAAGTTGCAAATCCCGTTGTATTTCTCTGCCATGCCAAAGTCCATGCAAATGGCTTTAGCATGACCTATATGCAAATATCCGTTGGGCTCTGGCGGAAAGCGAGTTTGTATTCTTCCGTCATTCTTTGCCTCTTCGATGTCTTTTTTTACCAGTTGTTCTACGAAACTGATGCTTTTTCTCTCTTCGTTGATGGATTCATTGTGCACTGCCATATTTTTTTATCTTATATATTTGAGCACAAAGGTAGTAATAATCCGTGAATAATGTGGGTTTAGGATGACAAAATAAATATAGGAAGGATGATAATTTGATGAAAGTCATTCTACACATTTGTCTTGTTGATTTCCAAATCTTGCAAAAAATGTATGATTTATTGTAAATGTTTTTTTGTATTTTGCGCAAAATGCTTTACCTTTGCAGATGTTATCCTGAATACAATCTTTTTACCTTTTAAAAAAGCTAATACCTATTGAGATGAATGTCCGCCTCTGTGAAGAGGTGGGCATTTTATGTAGAGGCGGCTGCGACCGCCTACCTAAAACTTCATGGTCAATGAGATTCTATTTCTTCTGTGGTCTATTTCTAACACCTTCACTTGGACGTGCTGGTGAAGGTGCACCACATCGGTTGGATCTTTCACAAAGCTGTTGGCGAGCTGGGAGACATGCACCAATCCATCTTGATGCACGCCAATATCAACAAACGCTCCAAAGTTGGTGATATTGGTAACGATGCCCGGCAAGACCATGCCCTCAACGAGGTCGCCTACCTCTTTGACATGAGCATCAAACTCAAAAGTTTCTATTTGTTGGCGAGGATCACGCCATGGCTTTTCCAATTCCTGCATAATATCCATAAGCGTGGGGATGCCTACATCGGCCGTGACGTATTGTTCAAGTGTAATTTTGTCTCTGTACGTTTTGTCCTTGATCAAGTCTTGAACAGAACAATTCAGATTCTTTGCCATTTGTTCCACAATGGCATAACTTTCTGGATGGACGGCGGAATTGTCGAGCGGGTTCTTGGCATTGGGTATTCTGAGAAATCCCGCACACTGTTCGTATGCAGAAGGGCCGAGGCGTGCAACCTTTTTCAGTTGTGTTCTCGAAGAAAACAATCCTTTTTCTTTTCTGTACTCAACGATGTTTTGAGCCAAAGCAGGTCCCAGTCCGCTCACATACATCAACAGATGACGGCTGGCGGTATTTAAATTGACACCCACAGCATTGACGCAACTTTCCACAGTTTGATCAAGACTCTTCTTGAGTTTGTTTTGGTCAACGTCGTGCTGATATTGCCCCACTCCGATACTCTTCGGGTCTATCTTTACAAGTTCTGCCAACGGATCCATCAATCTTCTGCCAATGCTCACGGCTCCTCTCACCGTAACATCTTCATTGGGAAATTCTTCTCTTGCCGTTTTTGAAGCAGAATAGACAGATGCGCCATCTTCGCTAACAACAAAAGATTGCACTTCATGGGAAAAAGTCAAGTCGCTGACAAAACTTGAAGTCTCTCTCGAAGCTGTTCCGTTGCCAATGGCTATCGCCTCAACATGATACTCTTCCACCATTTTCTGCATTTGTCTGGTGGCTTGCATACGGTGGTTGGCTGGTGGATGGGGAAAGATGGCTTCATGGTGCAGCAGATTTCCTTGTTCGTCCAGACACACCACCTTGCATCCTGTACGAAATCCTGGATCAATGCCCATTATGCGTTTTTGTCCGAGAGGAGCTCCCAGCAACAACTGGCGCAGATTTTCTGCAAACACTTTGATGGCTTCTTCGTCTGCTTTTTCTTTGCTAAGAGAAGCAAATTCTGTTTCGATAGACGGCTCTATCAACCGTTTGTAGCCGTCTTCAACGGCTTCGGCCACCAAAGTCTGGCACTTTCCGAAACCTTGAACGTAATTCCGTTTCAATTGTTGAATGCACCGACTGCTGTCAATGGTTATTTTTATTCTCAGGTAACCTTCTTTTTCTCCTCGTCTCATGGCCAAAAGACGATGGGACGAACAACATTTCAATGGTTCGGAAAAATCAAAATAATCGGAATATTTTGCTGCTTCCTCAGAACCTTCTTTTGATTTCACTGCTTTACTTGCAATGACTGCTTCACGCTGAAAAACATTTCGGGTCAAGTTTCTTGAACGTTCATCTTCACTCACCATCTCTGCTATAATGTCTTTCGCTCCATTGATGGCAGCCTGGACATCTTTGACATCTCCTTTTACAAATCGTTGTGCAACCTGCATTGGATTGTTTTCGCGCTGCATCAGCAAAATTGTGGCAAGAGTTTCCAGTCCCTGCTCTCTGGCAATTTGTGCCCGTGTTCTTCGTTTGGGTTTGAAAGGTAGATAGATGTCTTCAAGTTCTGTGGCATCCCAGCAATTGTCAATGCGTTTTTTCAATTCGGGCGTCATCTTGTCGGACTCGGTAATGGTTTTCACGACCGTTTCCTTTCGCTTGGCAATTTCCTGCAGTCGTTCATTTTGGTTGGCAATGACAGTGATTTGCACTTCGTCCAATCCTCCGGTTCTTTCCTTACGGTATCTTGAGATGAATGGAATGGTGCAACCATCTTCCAACAACGCAAGGACGTTGTCAACTCCCTTTTCGGGCAATGACAACAGTTGAGCTATGTGTTTTGTGAGAATGTTCATATACTGATGTTGTAATTGAATGACAAAAGTAATGAAAATAATTGGAATAAACTGTGAAATGGACGATTATTCTCAGAGTGTGAGAATGGGATTGGCGGACAACAATAGAATATCTGTCCGGCAATCCCACCTTAATATTTAATTGAACGAGTATCTTCAGTGCGCCTTTCGAACGATATTGGCGTGTAATACCATAGTATTTTAGGTAAATGACAAGGTCTCTTTCCAAGGTATTGGAAAAAATCCCTGAATTTTATTTACCGTTGGCAAAGACTCCATTGCTGCTGAATTTCAACTTGCCAGGAGATGCACTGCGCGATGCCTTGCTGTAGTAATATCCCCAATAAGGATTCCAGTCGAAATTGTTGACTGCGCGAAGACGGAAGAAAATCTCACGGTTGGTTCCATCGTCCAGATAGCCTTCGAAGTAATCTTGGCTAAGACGATACTCATAAATATAAACGGGCATGAAATCAGTATCTGCATACCGCAACGTAATGATTCCATTGCGCACCTCCCATGTAAATTTGCAGTAATAGTAATTCCCATAGGGATTGTTGATGTCGTAATCAACTTCATATCCTGTTCCGAAAGAGTGCCCTTCTGCATTGAATTGCAAAGTTGTACGGTATTGGTCGCCATAGAGTCCCCATCGGTCGGAATAATAACTTTCAATAGTACCCGTCCAAGTCTTACCGTAAAAATCACCAGAAAGAGCATCAGGAATATCATCTTGATAATAGCATGAAGTGAATGTGAATGACAGCACTGCCACCATCAGCATTTTGACAATTAATGTTTGACGTTTCATATCTTTGATGTTTTAAGTTTTTTACTTGCTGCAAAGATAAACAATGAACCATAAAGGACGAAATGGAAATCTATATTTCGAATAGGGATTTCCCTATTAATATTTGTAAAATCCTTGTTCTAATGTGAATTTTCTTGCAGCAATGACAAAAAATCGCTATTTTTGCGCAATTAATTTGAGTTTGCTTGATGATTTCTGTAGAACGATTGAAGGTGGAGTTTGGCGTGAGGCCGTTGTTCCATGAAGCAAGTTTTGTCATTAACGACCGCGATAAGATAGCTCTCGTTGGCAAGAATGGTGCGGGAAAGAGCACGATGCTGAAGATATTGTGTGGCCAGCAAAAGGCTACAGATGGAAACGTATCTATTCCGAACGATACAACAATAGGATATTTGCCGCAGGTAATGGTTCTACAGGACAATACAACAGTAAAAGAAGAAACACGCAAAGCTTTCGCAGGAAATATAGAAATGAAAGAGCGATTGGAAAGATTGAACAACGAACTATCCAATCGCGAAGACTATGAAAGCGGGGATTATTTGGCATTGGTCCAGAAATATACCGCCGAACATGAACAATATATGATGATGGGGGCAGAGGGCTATGAGGCGGAAATTGAAAGAACACTGACAGGGCTGGGATTTAAACGTTCTGATCTTGAAAGACCCACCAGCGAGTTCAGTGGTGGATGGAGAATGCGAATAGAATTGGCAAAGATTCTTCTGCAGAAACCTGACGTTTTGTTGCTTGATGAGCCGACCAACCATTTGGACATTGAAAGCATCCAATGGTTGGAACAGTTCTTAGCTCAAAGTGCTAAGGCTGTAGTGCTGGTAAGTCACGACAGAGCTTTTATCAATCATGTATCCAACCGCACGTTGGAAATATCCTGCGGACGCGTCATAGATTACAAGGTGAAATATGACGAATACATGATACTTAGGAAAGAACGCAGAGAACAACAATTAAGAGCTTATGAGAATCAGCAAAAGGAAATAGCCGACATAAAGGATTTCATCGAGAGGTTCAGATACAAGCCAACCAAGGCTGTCCAGGTGCAAAGTCGCATCAAGCAATTAGAGAAAATAGTTCCGATAGAGGTGGACGAGATTGACCGTTCAGCCATGCATTTGAAGTTTCCTCCTTGTCTAAGAAGCGGGGATTATCCTGTTATATGCGATGGAGTGAGGAAGGATTACGGAGAGCACTGTGTGTTCGATGGAGTGAATCTCACCATCAAACGGGGTGAAAAGGTTGCGTTTGTGGGAAAGAATGGAGAAGGGAAATCCACACTTGTCAAGTGCATCATGAATGAAATTCCCTATTCCGGAACTTTGAAAATTGGACATAATGTACAGATTGGATATTTTGCCCAGAACCAAGCGCAATTGTTAGAAGAATCGCTGACTGTTTTTGAAACGATAGACCGTGTGGCAAAAGGTGATGTAAGACTTCAAATCAATGATATTCTTGGAGCGTTTATGTTTGGTGGAGAGGCCTCAGAAAAGAAAGTGAAAGTGCTGAGTGGAGGTGAAAGAAGTCGTTTGGCCATGATTCGTTTACTATTGAAACCGGTGAATCTGCTGATCCTTGACGAACCAACCAACCATCTTGACATGCCTTCAAAAGATGTTTTGAAAGAAGCCATCAAAGTATTTGACGGAACAGTAATCATTGTAAGCCACGACAGGGAATTTCTCGATGGGCTGGTTTCAAAGGTTTATGAGTTCGGAAATGGAAAAGTGAAAGAACATTTAGGAGGAATCTACGATTTCTTGCGCCAGCATCAAATAGAATCTTTTGATCAATTGGGAAAAAACAAAGAAAACCATACCCATGACATCAGAAAGAATGATCCAGGTACAACAATAGGAAAAGAAGACGAACAAAAAGATTCTGTTGGAAAACAAACCTATTTGGAACGGAAGGAACTGCAAAAGAAAATACGAAAGGTTGAAAAGAGCGTTGGTGAAGTTGAAAACATCATCGCAAAACTCGAAACAAGATTAAAGGATTTAAATGTAATGTTGTGTACCCCTGAAGGTGCAAGCGACATGAATGCAGCGACTGAATACGCCTCTGTGCAAAAACAAATAGAAAAGGAGACGGAACGCTGGGAAATATTGTCGGAAGAATTGGAACAACTAACTTTATCAAAAAAATATGAGAATTAACAAATTAATGACAACTGTGCTGATTGCTTCGTCAACGCTCTGGGTTGATGCGCAACCGCAAATGAAATCAGGCATTGATCTCAAGAACTTGAATCAAACGGTAAATCCTGGTGAGAACTTTTATGAATATGCTTGTGGTGGATGGATGAAGAACAATCCGTTGCCTGCAGCCTATTCGCGTTACGGCAGTTTTGACCGATTGGGCGAAGACAACAACAAGAGGATCAACACCATCCTAAAAGATTTGCAGAAAAGAAAGTTCAAGAAAGGTACTACCGAGCAGAAATTGAGCGATTTCTATAAGCTGGCAATGGACAGCAGGCGCCGCGATAAAGAAGGCGTTGCTCCAGTTCTCCCCATTCTTAAGGAGTTGGAAAATGCTGCCACCAAAGATGATTTGTTTGCTTTGCAAAAGCGATTCTTGCAATATGGTGACCAACAGTTTTTGCGTTTTGGATTTGGTGCAGATGAGAAAGACAGCAAGAACAACATTCTTAGCCTTTTCCAAGGAGGAATAACTTTGGGACAAAAGGAATATTATCTGGATACAGACTCTTCCACCACTGCCATTCGGGAGGCCTACAAGAAACACATTGTGAGAATGTTCACGATGTTTGGTTTTGAACCGTCCGAGGCCACGCAGAAGATGGAAAGAATCATGAGAATTGAAATAGAATTGGCAAAGGTAAGTCGTAGCCAAACGGAGCTACGCGACGTTGAAAAGAACTACAACAAGATGTCGTTTGCCGATTTCCAGAAAAACTATCCCCACATCCGGTTGGATCAGCAGTTGGAAGCCCTGAATGTCAATCCCGCCCATTATCAAACCTTGGTGGTCGGTCAGCCTGATTTCCTGGCAGGTGTAGAGAAATTGCTTTCCGGCATCTCTTCTTCCGACTACCGTGCTTACATGGAATGGGGGGTTATCCTTGGCGCTTCATCTTATCTCAGTAACAAGGTGTCTGAGGCCAATTTTGATTTCTTCGGCAAAACGTTGCGTGGACGAAAAGAAGACTATCCTTTGTGGAAAAGAGCCACAGAGCAGATTGAAAATGAAATGGGCGAAGCATTGGGTAAGATATACGCAGAAAGATATTTCCCTGCATCTTCAAAAGAGCGTATGGAGCAGCTCGTAAAAAATCTTCAGGTTTCTCTTGGAGAACGCATCAAGGAGCAAAAATGGATGAGCGAAACCACCAAACAGGCCGCTCTTGAAAAACTGAATACATTCTATGTAAAGATAGGTTATCCCGACAAGTGGAAAGATATCACCGGACTTATTATCGATCCGAAAAAAAGTTATTATGAAAATGTAATGGCTTGCAACAAATTCTGGGTAGCAAAGGACATTGAAGAAAAGGCAGGAAAGCCTGTTGACAAAGACGAGTGGCTCATGTATCCTCAAACTGTCAACGCTTACTATAATCCTACGACAAACGAGATTTGTTTTCCGGCAGGCATACTTCAGGTTCCATTCTTTGACCCCACAGCAGACGATGCTTTCAACTATGGAGCCATTGGAGTTGTTATCGGGCATGAGATGACTCATGGATTTGATGACCAGGGACGCCATTATGACAAAGACGGCAACATGACCGACTGGTGGAATGAAAGCGACAGCAAGAATTTTGAAGCATTGACAAAGAAGTATGTAGAATACTTTTCCAATATTAAGGTCTTGCCTGATTTAAATGCGAATGGTCTCTTCACTTTGGGGGAAAACTTGGCAGACCACGGAGGTTTGGAAGTTGCTTTCAATGCCTACAAGAATGCCACTCGAAATGCTCCTCTGCCCACCATCGACGGGTTGACAGCCGACCAACGTTTTTTCCTTGCCTATTCAGGTGTATGGGGACAAAACATCACAGAAAAAGAAATTCGCAACCGTACAAAGAGCGATCCACACTCTTTGGGCAAATGGCGCGTCAATGGAGCTTTACCTCACATCAATGCTTGGTACGATGCATTTAATATTAAAGAAAGCGATAAAATGTTCATTCCTCGAAGTGAACGTTTAGATCTCTGGTAAATACCAAATTTAAAGTATATAATAAGTCTGAATCATTCTCATCCAGTGGTTCAGACTTTTTTGTTGTGCTTTACTGGAAAAACTGCAAATGGTCACATAGCCTACAATGTCCGTTCAATTTCTTTACGAGTCCTCCGAAAGATTTATAAAAAATATTTGCGGTTTTCAGAAAATAGACCTATTTTTGCAAATAATTTCTAAGAATAAAATGATATACGTATGAAAAGAATTCTTTTCCCCATTGTAATTGTATTTGTATCTTTGTTCCTAAGCAGTTGTGGAAGTACAAAAAAGATTGTTTATTTCCAAGGTGCCGATACCATCAACCTCGCTCCTTCCAGGTTTCTGTATGATGCACGCATCATGCCCAAAGACATGTTGATCATCAATGTCAGTACAACCGACCCGGAAGCCGCAAAACCTTTCAACATTAATTACCAGAACATGCAGGGAGCCTACAATAATACAAACGGCATTAACATGTATGGCTACCTTGTTGACAACGAAGGGAAAATCAATTTCCCCATGGTTGGCTCGCTTCACGTAGAAGGAATGACAAGCCGTGAATGCGAAGCGCTTATTTTGGAAAAGATACGTCCATACATGGCAAAAACCGAAACTCCTATTGTCACTGTAAGAATGTCCAGTTACCATGTGACAGTTATTGGTGAAGCTGGATCAAGAATCGTACCTGTTTCCACAGAAAAAATGAATATCGTTGAAGCATTGGCCAGTGCGGGAGACTTGTCCATTTATGGCAGAAGAGACAATATCTTGTTGATTCGTACAGACAAGTATGGAGAAAAAAGCACGCACAGGCTGGATATCAGCAAGGCCGACATCTTAAACTCACCTTATTATTATTTACAGCAAAACGATATTATTTACATAGAACCCAATAAGACCAAGATCAACAGCACTGCCATCAACAATGCATCGATATGGTTTGGAGCTTTAGGGATGGTAACGTCATTGAGTTCATTAATTGTCGCTATCCTCAAATAGGAAATAGAATGTGGACGTGTTGTCATGTGCAATTCTATGACTGTTTTAATGGCACATGTGTTGACAAAAACAAAATAAGGGAGTTGACGCTCCCTTATTTTGGGTACAGAAAATTGATGTAAAACAGAAGAATGGAACAACTTAAGCATGAATGTGGAGTGGCTATGGTAAGACTGCTCAAACCACTTGAATATTATCAGAGCAAATATGGCACTTGGATGTACGGACTAAACAAACTCTATCTGATGATGGAGAAAGAGCACAACCGTGGACAGGAGGGTGCGGGCATTGCGTGCGTAAACCTTGATGCCGTTCCTGGTACTGAATATATGTTTCGTGAACGTGCAGAGGGCAGCAATGCAATTACAAAAATCTTTGCGAACGTTCACGGACATTACAAAGATGTGGAGGCAGGTCAATTGTCCAACGCTAATTTTGCAAAAATGAACCTGCCGTTTGCAGGACAACTTTATATGGGCCACCTTCGGTATTCTACCACCGGCAAGAGTGGCCTTTCTTATGTCCATCCGTTTCTGAGAAGAAACAACTGGCGAGCAAAGAATCTTTGCCTATGCGGCAATTTCAACATGACAAACATTGATGAAATTTTCGACACACTGAGGCAGCAAGGCCAAAGCCCAAGAATTTACGGCGACAGTTATATCACGCTAGAGTGGATGGGTCACCGGCTCGACCGCGAAGTGGAAAGAAATTTCAGAGAAGCCAAGGAAAAAGGCTTGCAAAACCAAGAAATTACCCATTATATCGAAGACCATATAAATGTAGGAAATGTTTTAAGGACAACAATGGCCGATTTTGATGGGGGGTATGTCATGTGCGGATTGACAGGCTCCGGTGAAATGTTCTCCATACGAGACCCATGGGGCATACGTCCTGCTTTCTATTATATGGACGACGAAATGGTGGTCTTGGCCAGCGAACGTCCTGTGCTGCAAACCACCTTCGGTTTGGAATGTGAACAAATCCACGAGTTGCCAGCGGGATGTTCATTGATTGTAAAAAAGAACGGCGAGGCATCCATACAAAGAATCTTTGAACAGAAAGGAGACAGCAGGTGCTCGTTTGAAAGAATCTACTTCAGCAGAGGGTCAGACCGCGATATCTACAAAGAGCGAAAACAGCTTGGCTCACAATTGGTCGATCCCATTTTAAAAGCCATTGACTACGATTTGGAACACACCGTATTCTCTTTTATTCCCAATACGGCCGAAGTGGCTTTCTATGGAATGGTGGAAGGATGCAATCATTACCTCAACGAGCAGAAAATCAAAAGCATCTCAAACATGCCCCATGTTCCCACCAACGAAGAATTGGTGAAAATTCTGCATACAAGCATTCGCAGTGAAAAAGTGGCATGGAAAGATGTGAAACTAAGGACTTTTATTACCGAAGGAAACTCTCGCAACGACTTGGCTTCACACGTTTACGACATAACATACGAGAGTTTGGTTCCTCATGCAGATAATTTGGTCATTATAGACGACAGTATTGTGAGAGGTACTACATTGAAAGAAAGTATCTTCAAGATTCTCGACCGTTTGCATCCCAAGAAAATCATCATGGTGAGTTCTTCGCCCCAAATTCGCTATCCCGACTACTATGGCATAGATATGCCCAGTCCAAAAGATTTCTGCGTGTTCCGTGCCACGATGGAACTGTTGAAAGAAAGAGGAATGCGTCAGCTGGTAGAAGACACCTACCAGCAGTGCAAAACAGAACTGAAAAAGCCGAAGAACGAGATGGCCAATTGTGTCCGAGAACTTTACAAGCCATTTTCCATAGAGGAAATCAACGAAAAAATTGTTGAGATGCTTCGTCCCAAGGATATGCAAACACCCGTGCAACTTATCTTTCAATCGATAGAAGGTTTGCACAAGGCATGTCCCGGTCACAAAGGTGATTGGTATTTCACGGGCAAATATCCTACACCTGGAGGAAATAAACTTGTGAACGAGGCCTTTGTCAATTATTATGAAACAAGTTATCAAGCAGAATAAAAGTTTTGACGAGACAGTAAAACAAACAAAAATGAAGAAAGCAAGATTAGTTCTGAGCAACGGAATAGAATTTGAAGGCTACTCATTCGGCTACGATGGAGAGGTGGCAGGAGAAGTGGTTTTCAATACGGCCATGATGGGCTATCCAGAAAGTCTTACCGATCCATCGTATGCCGGCCAGCTAATGGTATTGACCTATCCTTTGGTGGGAAATTACGGAGTCCCCCCATTCACCGTAGATACCAATGGCATGGCTCATTTCATGGAAAGCGACAAGATACATGCGTCAGCGATTGTAGTAGCCGACTATAGTGAGGAATATAGTCATTGGAATGCAAGCGAAAGTCTTGCCGAGTGGTTGAAGCGCGAGCATGTGGCCGGCATCACAGGCATTGATACAAGAGAACTGACAAAAATATTGCGCGAGCATGGCGTTATGATGGGGCGCATTCTACTGGATGAAACAACCGGACAGATACCCGAAGGAGCCTACGAAGGCGTAAATTTCGTGGATCAAGTTTCATGCAGAGAAATCATCCGTTATAACGAGGGTGCCGGCAAGAAGGTTGTTCTGGTAGATTGCGGTGTGAAGAACAACATTATCCGCTGCCTGACAGGCAGAGGGGTTGAAGTAATCAGAGTGCCTTGGAACTACGACTATACCAGCATGGATTTCGATGGATTGTTTCTGACCAATGGCCCCGGCGATCCCGACATGTGCGAAGAGGCCGTTGCCATCATCCGCAAACAGATGGATAGAAGCCGAAAACCCATTTGCGGAATTTGCATGGGAAACCAATTGCTGTCAAAAGCAAGCGGTGCGAGCATCTACAAACTGAAATACGGACATCGTTCGCACAACCAGCCTGTTCGCATGGTTGGCAGCCAAAAATGCTTCATTACCAGCCAGAATCACGGCTATGCCGTTGATGCAAAAACCTTGAGCGGTGATTGGGAAGAACTCTTCGTCAACATGAACGATGGAAGCAACGAGGGCATCCGCCACAAAAAAAATCCCTGGTTTTCAAGCCAGTTCCACCCCGAGGCGTGCTCTGGTCCGGTTGACACCGAGTTTTTGTTCGATCAATTCGTTGAAACATTAAAGCAGTAGAAAAGATGAAAGACGGAAAAATAAAGAAAGTGCTCCTTCTCGGTTCGGGAGCATTAAAGATAGGAGAAGCCGGCGAGTTTGATTACTCGGGGTCACAGGCCTTGAAGGCATTGCGCGAAGAAGGCATTGAAACGGTTCTCATCAATCCCAACATTGCCACAGTCCAAACATCGGAAGGAATTGCCGACCACATCTATTTTCTTCCCGTTCAGCCCTATTTCGTAGAGCGGGTCATCGAGAAAGAACGTCCGGACGGCATCTTCTTGTCGTTTGGCGGGCAGACCGCACTGAATTGCGGTGTGGAACTATATAAAAGCGGTGTACTCGAAAAGTACAATGTGGTTGTTCTCGGTACTCAGGTAAAGGCAATCATGGACACAGAAGATCGGGAACTTTTCGTGGAACGCCTCAATGAGATTGATGTAAAGACCATCAAAAGTGAAGCCTGCGAGACCGTGGAACAAGCCCGCAGGGCAGCGGCACAGTTGGGTTATCCGGTCATCATCCGTGCCGCCTACGCTTTGGGAGGATTGGGCAGCGGCTTCTGCGACAATGAAGAAGAACTTGACAAGTTGGCAGAAAAGGCTTTCTCTTTTTCTCCTCAAGTGTTGGTTGAGAAAAGTTTGAAAGGATGGAAAGAGATAGAGTATGAAGTGATCCGTGACCGATACGACAACTGCATCACCGTGTGCAACATGGAGAATTTCGATCCGCTTGGCATCCATACCGGTGAAAGCATTGTCATTGCTCCATCGCAGACGCTCACCAACAGCGAGTATCACAAGTTGCGCGCACTGGCTATCAAAATCATCCGCCATATAGGCATTGTGGGCGAGTGCAATGTTCAATATGCTTTCGACCCATCCAGCGAAGACTATCGGGTCATTGAAGTCAACGCCCGCCTGAGCCGCTCTTCCGCCCTCGCCTCCAAAGCCACAGGATACCCACTGGCTTTCGTGGCAGCCAAATTGGGCATCGGATATGGCTTATTTGAATTGAAGAACTCGGTGACAAAAACAACCAGTGCTTTCTTTGAGCCTGCACTTGACTATGTGGTTTGCAAAATTCCCCGTTGGGATTTGAGCAAGTTCCGTGGCGTTGACAAGGAACTTGGTTCCAGCATGAAATCGGTAGGCGAAGTGATGGCAATAGGCCGTAATTTTGAAGAAGCCATCCAGAAAGGACTGCGCATGATAGGGCAGGGGATGCATGGTTTTGTGGAAAACAAGGAACTGGAAATTCCCGACATCGATGCGGCATTGCGAGAACCCACCGACAAGCGCATCTTCATCATCTCGAAGGCAATGCATAAAGCCTACACCATTGACCAGATTCACGACCTGACGAAAATCGACAAGTGGTTTCTTCAAAAGCTCAAGCACATCATTGACATAGACGAACGGATGAAAGCGTTGAGGAGCGTAAACAATCTGGATAAGGAAACACTGCGCGAAGCGAAAGTTTATGGCTTTACCGATTTTCAAATAGCACGCGCCGTTGGACTTGAAGATGAAATCGGAAACATGGCAAAGGCAGGACTGGTAATACGTCATCTCAGGAAGAATTGTGGCGTTTTGCCTGTGGTCAAGCAGATTGACACACTTGCAGCAGAATATCCGGCACACACCAATTATCTGTATGTGACCTATGCCGGAACAGGCAGCGATGTAAAAGTTTCCGATGACAAACGTTCTGTCATCGTACTCGGCAGCGGTGCCTACCGCATTGGAAGTTCTGTAGAGTTCGACTGGTGCGGCGTTCAGGCATTAAGCACCATTCGCAAACAAGGCTACCGTTCGGTCATGATCAATTACAATCCCGAAACGGTTTCCACAGATTATGACATGTGCGACCGTCTTTATTTTGACGAGCTAACTTTTGAGCGTGTCATGGACATCATCGAGTTTGAAAATCCTCATGGCGTTATCGTAAGCACCGGCGGACAGATACCCAACAATCTGGCTGTGCGCCTTGACGAGCAGAACGTACATATCCTCGGCACTTCCGCTAAAGACATTGACAATGCCGAAGACCGTGCCAAGTTCTCCACCATGCTCAACCGCAATGGCATCAGCCAACCGGCCTGGCGGGCACTTACGAGCATGGACGACATCAATGACTTTATTTCTCAAGTGGGTTTCCCGGTACTTGTGCGCCCGTCCTACGTACTTTCAGGTGCTGCCATGAATGTTTGCTCCAACCACGAGGAATTGGAAAAGTTTCTCCAATTGGCTGCCAATGTGAGTGAGGATCATCCCGTGGTGGTGAGCCAGTTCATTGAGCATGCGAAAGAAATTGAAATGGATGCCGTTGCCCGTGAAGGCGAAATCATTGCATATGCCATTTCAGAGCATATAGAGTTTGCAGGCGTTCATTCGGGCGATGCCACCATCCAGTTCCCCCCTCAGAAACTTTATGTTGAAACAGTAAGGCGCATCAAGCGCATTACCCGTCAAATTGCGAAAGAATTGCACATCAGCGGACCATTTAATATCCAGTTCATGGCGCGCGATAACGATATCTTAGTGATAGAATGCAACTTGCGTGCCAGTCGCTCTTTCCCGTTTGTCAGTAAAGTGCTGAAGATCAATCTCATTGACTTGGCTACACAGGTAATGCTTGGATTGCCCGTTGAGAAACCCAACAAAAACCTGTTCGACCTCGACTATGTGGGCATTAAGGCAAGCCAGTTCTCTTTCAATCGTCTGCAAAAGGCCGATCCGGTTCTTGGGGTTGACATGGCCTCAACGGGTGAAGTAGGATGTCTTGGCGACGATACCAACACGGCTCTCCTGAAAAGCATGCTGTCGGTGGGCTACCGCATTCCTCAGAAAAACATTCTACTTTCTACGGGAAGTGCCAAGCAAAAAACCGAGATGCTCGATGCTGCCAGAATGCTTGTAGAACACGGCTATCGACTGTATGCAACCGGTGGTTCTTCAAAATTCCTCACGGAGAACGGAGTGGAGAACACTCTCGTCTATTGGCCATCAGAAGAAGGCAAGCAGCCACAAGCCCTCGACATGCTGCATGGGCATTGCATCGACATGGTGGTGAACATCCCCAAGGATCTCTCTTCCCACGAATTGTCGAATGGCTACAAGATTCGTCGGGCAGCCATTGACCTGAATGTGCCCTTGCTCACCAACAGCCGGCTGGCAAGTGCTTTCATCAATGCTTTCTGCACCTTGTCGTTGGATGAGATTGATATAAAATCGTGGGCTGAATACAAATAAATGAATTTCCGCTCCGGCACACTGTTTATATGGAGCGGAAATTTTGTTTTTCATCCCAAATTTCACATCTCCAGATTGAATTCAGGGTAACCCAACAATGGTTAAATCCGTTAAATTTGCGATGATTTTTCCTGTCATTTTTTTTCCGAAATAGAAAAGCAAGGAATCATCCGTTGGACGTTTCATCATGATTGGCAGCAGGAGTCCTGACTTCATCACTTTTTTGCGCCATCATATAGCGCACAATGATAATCAGCGAGTTACGTAAAATTATTGGGTGGTTTGGGTGGCGCAAGCGAAAAACGTGTACCTTTGCACCATGTATGTACGCAAGAAACACAATC
>JALFBL010000017.1 GCA_022773395.1 Prevotella sp. | reverse complement strand
GCAACGATCTCCTCATGCTTGAAATGGCTGGGGGCGAGCATGAAGGAATCGTTGGTAGCGGCAGAGGTGAACTTCACGTCACAATGTACCCCCTCGTTTGCATGAATGACGGAATGTACCTTGATGCCACCCTTCTTCTTTCCCGTCTTTGGATGCCGTCCCACGCCCTTGAAGATGACGTTGGAGAACAAGGTTATCGTTGTGGAGTCGATGATTCTCAGACGTTTTATCCATTCCTCCGTACCATTGCGTCGGCTGTCCGAAGAAAGTTTGTCCTTATTGGACTTGTAAAGGTCGTGGTACACGTCCTCAAAGAACTTCTCCGGGCGTCTGGCATTCGCGTCTGACAGGGTACTGCGCTTAGGAACCCTGTCAATGCCTATGTGTTGAAGCTTGCGAACCTCTTCCGTCATTGCCGCCTCTATCTCGCGCAGGGAGTCAAAGCGCATGATCACTGCATACAGCATCGTAAGTAGATGGGTGAAGCCGTCAAAGCTCTTCACATACCGCTCACCGCCACTCTTGCGGCTCATTTCAACAATTTTATCATGATCAAGTGATTTTATCAACTGACCATACACCGGCTGTCCGAAGAAATGTGTACTTTTGCTCATGTTATCTGAGTTTAGAAGCAAAAGCAAAGATAACAAAAAGGGCTGATACCTCGTGAGAAGTGTCAGCCCTAAATTTGTATCTTACCCAAAAGTTTAGCGGACAGTAATAAAGCAATATGCAGCAATGGCTCCTAGAAGGTTAATGATGAAGTTATCAAAGCATCTATGCCGTGAGTGTTTTATCAGTGCAATGTTCTTCAGTTCATCGTTGACAGTCTCTATGATTGCTCTTTTCCTGAGCAGCAGTTTATCGGAAATACTCATCAACGCACCTTTCATATTACTTTTCAACTTGGTAATGAGTTGTATGCCATCGATGAATAACCTTTGGAACAAGTTCTTGCTTATATATCCCTTGTCCGCTACCAACTTGCCATACAAGAAATTGATAAATGCCTTGTATTCCAAAGGCTTGCGGTCATCAATATCTCCTGGTGTTATCATGAAGTTGAGCAGTTCTCCTTTCTCGTTGCAAATCAGATGTAGCTTGAACCCGAAGAACCATCCCATGGAGCATCTTCCTCTTTTGGCAATACTCTTGAATACCTTGTGAATGCGTATCCGATGAGGCCGACAGACGCGAAGAGGTGTGCTGTCGACAAAACTGATGCCTGTGCATTTGCCCCAAAGAACCTTCTTGATGAACAGGGCCAAGGGTATGGCCACTTCTCGCTCAAGTTCTACGAAACGGTTATGTGAGACAACTTCAGGAAACAAGTGGCGAAGATACTTGCATACTTTCTCAAGATAGAAGTGCTTCAGGCAGCGGTAGCCTGAGTCGTGAAAGGGGATCATAATTAACATGATTTATTTTGCTAATCTCCAAATCTACAGACACTTATTGTTCATCGGACTCACGTTGATTTTATTAGAAATCTTGGTTGTTTGTTGGTGACTGACATGTGCAAAAGTCTGTGATTTGGTTATATGTTGTCTGACCAATCCATTGGCCTTTTCAATTTCTCCTTTCTGCCATGGTGTATATGGATCTGCGAAAAAGACAACGGTTTTCAAGACTTTTACTGACCATCGCGTGACAGGCAAACCCCGGTACTGTTGTGAGTGGTAATGCTTGTACAGGCTTCCGCCCTCGGCCTTGTCCTTGCGTATCTACGGTATATGTGCGAACGGCATTTGCATGGGCTGTTTCCCAGTTATACCGTCCTATATTGAACTTGCGTAGTTGCCCAGAACCCACAAATTCTTAAATTTTTCAAAATATTTCATATATAACAAGGTGTATGTAAAAGTTTTGCCTACTTTTGCACCCCGAACAAATATACATTCAATTATTTATGCAGCAGAATCTTGTGATTGTGGAAAGTCCCGCAAAGGCAAAGACCATTGAGAAATTCTTAGGAAAAGACTATAAAGTGATGTCTTCCTACGGTCATATCCGTGACCTGAAGAAGAAGGAAATCAGCATAGACATGAAATCGCTGGTTCCAGACTACGAGATTCCGGAAGAGAAGAAGAAACTGGTGGGCGAGCTGAAGAATCAGGCACAGAAGGCCGACAAGGTTTGGCTGGCTTCCGATGAAGACCGTGAGGGAGAGGCCATTTCATGGCACCTGTGCGAGGTGCTGGGATTGGATAAGGAAAAGACCAACCGCATTGTGTTTCACGAAATTACAAAGTCTGCCATTCAGGAGGCTATCCTGCGTCCGCGCCACCTGAACATGAACTTGGTGAATGCGCAGCAGGCACGGCGTGTACTGGACCGCCTGGTGGGCTTCAAACTGTCGCCCGTACTCTGGCGCAAGGTGAAACCGGCACTTTCGGCCGGTCGCGTGCAGAGTGTGGCCGTGCGGCTGATTGTGGAGCGCGAGCGTGAGATACAAGCTTTCAAGAGCGAACCGTATTACAGGGTGAACGCCATTTTCGGATTGACCCATGCGGACGGGTCGCAATCCGAAGTGAAGGCGGAACTGGACACCCGTTTCAAAACCCGCGAGGAAATGCTTGCTTTCTTGGAGAATTGCAAGGAAGCGCAGTTCACCATCGATGATGTGCAGAAGAAACCGCTGAAACGCACGCCTGCCCCTCCGTTCACCACATCAACACTGCAGCAGGAGGCTGCCCGCAAGTTGGGATTCACCGTGAGCCAGACCATGATGGTGGCGCAGAAACTGTACGAAAGCGGACACATCACCTACATGCGTACCGACTCGGTGAACCTGTCGTCTTTGTGTCTGGAAACGAGCAAGAAGGAAATTGTGGGTCTTTGGGGCGAGGAATACAGCAAGCCCCGCCAGTACCACACCCATTCAAAAGGGGCGCAGGAAGCGCACGAGGCCATTCGTCCCACTTATATGAACCATACTTCCATTGAGGGAACTGCACGGGAAAAAAAACTGTACGACCTGATATGGAAACGAACGGCAGCCTGCCAGATGGAGGATGCCAAAATAGAAAAGACCACGGTGAACATTAAGGTGTCGGGTGCAAAAGAACAGTTTGTAGCCAGCGGAGAAGTCATCCTGTTTGACGGTTTCCTGAAAGTGTATCGCGAATCGATGGATGAGGACGAGAACAGCCAGGAAAAAAACACCCACGTGCTGCCGCCGATGAAAACAGGGATGGAACTTCAAAAACGCGAAATTGCCGCCACGGAAAGATTCAGTCAGGGACCATTGAGATATACCGAGGCAAGTCTGGTCCACAAGATGGAGGAGTTGGGCATTGGCCGGCCCTCTACCTACGCTCCCACCATCTCTACCATCCAGCAGCGCGAATATGTGCAGAAGGGAGACCGAAAGGGCGAGGAGCGCACCTATACGATTGACGTGCTGCAAGGCATCAAAATCACGAAGAAGACGCGCAAGGAGATGGCCGGCAGCGACAAGGGAAAACTGTTGCCGACGGACATCGGGATTGTGGTGAACGACTTTCTGTTGAAATTCTTCCCTGAAATCATGGATTACCATTTCACGGCAAAGGTGGAGCAGGAATTCGACGAGATTGCAGAAGGAAAAGAGGAATGGACATCCATGATTGCCGACTTCTACAAAGATTTTGAGAAGACGGTGGACAAAACGATAAAGACAAAGGAGGAACACAAGGCAGGCGAACGGGAATTGGGCATGGATCCGGCAAGCCAAAAACCGGTGTTCGTGAAAATAGGCCGCTTCGGGCCGGTGGTGCAAATTGGAAGTGCCGACGATGAAGAGAAGCCGCGGTTTGCCCAACTTCCTTCGGGCAAGAGTATGGAGACTCTCACCTTGGACGAAGCCCTGGAGTTGTTCAAACTGCCGCGCACCGTGGGAGAATTTGAAAACTTGCAGGTGGTCATCGGCTCGGGACGGTTCGGCCCCTACGTCATGCACAACAAGAAGTTCGTGAGTCTGCCCAAGACGGAAGATCCGCTGTCCGTGACACTGGAAACTGCCATCGCCTTGATAGAGGAAAAACGCCTGCAGGAGGTGAAACGCCACATCAAGAACTTCGAGGAAGACGAGAAGCTGGAGGTGATGAATGGCAGATACGGTGCCTACATTGCTTACGATGGCAAGAACTACCGGCTGCCGAAGGCCTTGCAGGTTAAGGCCGCCGAACTGACCTTTGAAGAATGTATGAACGTTGTCAGGAACGCAGGCTCAAAGAAAAAATAATGCACCGCATTATCTTCATCGGCTATATGGGAGCCGGTAAGACCACTGTGGGAAAAGCCCTTTCAAAAGAAATGGGCATTCCTTTTTACGACCTCGACTGGTACATTACGAGCCGGATGCACAAAACTGTAGAACAACTGTTTGATGAACGGGGCGAGGAAGGATTCCGGAAAATGGAGTACAACATGCTGCACGAAGTGGCAGAGTTTGAAAACGTGATTCTCAGTTGCGGAGGCGGAACACCTTGTTTCTTCGACAATATGGAATACATGAACCGCCAGGGCGAAACGGTATATCTGAAGGCAGAGCCTGATGTGCTTTGCGGGCATCTGCAAATGGGGAAAGTGGTGCGCCCGCTGCTGAAAGGTAAGTCGCCCGAAGAGATGCTGGCATTTGTCAAAGGGCAGGTGGCTCTGCGCGAACGCTATTATATGCAGGCCCAGCACGTGCTCGACGTGAGCTTGCTCGACAATTATGAGAAAATAAAGATATCAGTAGCCCGTGTGCGGGAATTGCTTAATATTTAACAACCACGAAATGAAAAAATGGACGATTGAAGATTCGAAGGAACTCTACAACATCAACGGTTGGGGAACTTCCTACTTCGGCATCAACGAGAAAGGAAATATCTATGTGACCCCGGGCAGGGAAACCGCGGGAATAGACCTGCGCGACGTGATGGACGAACTGTCGCTGCGCGATGTGGAGTCGCCTGTGCTCCTGCGCTTTACCGACATCCTGGACAACCGTATTGAGAAAACGGCAAGTTGCTTCAAAAAAGCTGCTGAGGAATATGGCTACAAGGGTGAGAACTTTGTGATTTACCCCATCAAGGTGAACCAGATGCAGCCGGTGGTGGAAGAAATCATCAGTCATGGCCGTAAATTCAACTTAGGGCTGGAAGCGGGGTCGAAACCTGAACTTCATGCGGTCATTGCCGTGCAGTGCCAAAGCGATTCGCTCATTGTGTGCAATGGCTACAAGGACCAAAGTTATATTGAGCTTGCATTGCTGGCACAGAAAATGGGTAAGCGAATTTTCATCGTGGTGGAGAAACTCAACGAACTGGAAATCATTGCCAAGGCTGCCAAGAAACTGAACGTGAAGCCCAATTTGGGCATCCGCATCAAACTGGCATCGTCGGGCAGCGGCAAATGGGAAGAAAGCGGCGGAGATGCAAGCAAATTCGGACTGACCAGCTCGGAGGTGCTCGAAGCCTTGGAGATCCTGGAAAAGAAAGACATGCACGACTGCCTGCGCTTGGTGCATTTCCACATCGGCAGCCAGATCACAAAAATCCGACGCATACAAACCGCCTTGCGCGAGGCTTCGCAATTCTACATCCAACTCTGCCAGATGGGCTACAACGTGGACTTCGTGGATTGCGGCGGCGGACTGGGCGTGGACTACGACGGGACACGCTCGCCCAGTAGCGAAAGTTCTGTGAATTATTCGATACAGGAATATGTAAACGATTGTATCTACACTTTCGTGGAGGCGGCCAACCACAACAATCTGCCACATCCGAACCTGATTACGGAGAGCGGCCGCTCACTGACAGCCCACCACTCGGTATTGGTGATTGACGTGCTGGAAACGGCATCGCTGCCGGAAATGAACGAAAGCTTTGAACCGAAAGAAGACTCGCACAAACTGGTAAAGGATTTGTACGAAATTTGGGACAACCTGAACCCAAGGAGCATGCAGGAAGACTGGCACGATGCAGAACAAATCAGGGAGGAAGCTTTAGACTTGTTCAGCCATGGAATGGTGGATTTGCGCACAAGGGCGGAAATTGAGCGGATGTTCTGGAGCGTTTGCCGTGAAATCAATTCGCTGGCAAAAACACTGAAACATACGCCAGAAGAGTTGAAAGGACTTGACAAACTGTTGGCAGACAAGTATTTCTGCAACTTCTCGCTGTTCCAGTCGCTGCCTGACTCGTGGGCCATTGACCAACTTTTCCCCATTGTTCCCATTCAACGGCTCGATGAGCGCCCCGCTCGCAATGCTACCTTGCAGGACATCACTTGCGACAGCGACGGAAAGATAGCCAACTTTGTCACCAACCGCAACATCTCGCATGTACTGCCTGTTCATTCCCTGAAAAAGAATGAACAATACTATCTGGGTGTGTTCCTCGTGGGTGCCTACCAAGAGATTTTGGGCGACATGCACAACCTTTTCGGCGATACCAATGCTGTGCACATCTCCATGAAGGACGGCACGTATCACATCGACCAGATTATTGACGGTGAAACAGTAGAAGACGTGCTTGACTATGTGCAGTACAATCCCAAGAAGTTGGTGCGGCAGTTGGAAAGATGGGTGACCAACAGTGTGAAATCAGAAAAAATTTCTTTGGAAGAGGGAAAAGAGTTCTTGAGCAACTACCGGTCGGGGCTTTACGGGTACACCTATCTGGAATAGGCTTCCACCTCACATGATTAAATTAAAAAGAAGAGAACTTGGAACAAAAACGCAGATAGAGAAAGTGCAATAGGACAGACAGACCGCCGATTGTTAACAAACAATAATATTGGCGGTCTGTTGTAACTTTAGAACCTACCAATCGTCATATCATTAGAGTGCAGATGAAAAAAGTCAGTTTTCGGAACGATATTTTGCCTTTCAAGAATGTGCTTTATCGTTTGGCACTACGCATAACGCTGAATCAACAAGATGCAGAGGATGTGGTGCAGGACACGCTGATGAAAGTCTGGAACCGGCGAGAAGAGTGGGACGAAATCGACAATATCGAAGCATTTGTCCTCACCATCGCCCGCAATCTTGCACTCGACAAGATGAAACGGGCAGACACATTCAATGCCTCGATTGAGGAGGGGAACATTGCGGAAACCCATTTCATGTCCAATCCCTACGAACAAATCATTCGGAGGGATCGCATAGAAAAGGTGAGGGAACTGTTGGACAAATTGCCCGAGAAACAACGAAGTTGCATGCAGCTGAGAGACTTTGAAGGCAAAACGTATAAAGAAATAGCTGAAATACTTGGCATCAGCGAAGAACAGGTGAAAGTAAACATCTTCAGAGCGCGCCAGGCCATCAAACAAAAATATCAAGAAGCAGAACAATATGGACTATAAGTACATTGAACAATTGCTTGAACGCTATTGGAACTGCGAGACTTCCTTGGAAGAAGAGGAAATTTTGAGAATGTTCTTCAGCCAGACCGATGTTCCGGCCAATCTGCTTCCTTATCGCGACCTGTTTCTCTACGAGCAGAACGAGAAGAGGGAAGTGGTGTTGGGAGAGGAGTTTGACCAACGTATGATGGATGTCATCGGCGAGGCACAGCCGGTAAAAGCTCGTGTCGTCCGGCTGCCGCAACGGCTTATGCCCTTGTTCAAGGCTGCTGCCGTTGTAGCCATCATCTTGACGCTCGGCAATGCCGCACAGGTGGCATTCAACGATAATGCCGAAGAGGCCGTAAACGTGGCAGGCTATCAGAAAGTGGTCGAAGGCCCGTCGGTAGCCATGGGCGATTCCGTACAGACAGACACGCTGAAAAAGGCCATACAGCCCACTGCTACAATCATTCTAAAGTAAATATATTTCTATGCTTTCTCTATAAAAAATCATGTTTAGTAAAACAAAAACTTCAACGAAACTGTGAAGTTTCGATTCTCTCAAATTTTTCATAACATACTAACGTAAGAGAAGGGGCGTTGCCAAGTATTTGGCAACGCCCTCATTCCTTTTGACTTTTCTTCATATCGCAAAGTCAACACAGAAGATGGTGCTCTTCATGCTCACAAAGATTCGATGAACTTGTATCTTTCAGGTAATCAGAAAATTAAGAAAGAATAAATGGGCTGTAAGTTGGAGAAGAGCGAGTTCCTTTCCTCTGAATGCACTCGTGAAGAATACAAAGGTAATTATGCCAGAAAAAGATTGGCGGTTGTGTGAGTGGGCGGAACTGCTACTTCTTCGTTCTGAGGTATAACTGAAACAAGGCGGGCAGCAAAAGGCAGAGGGAGAACAGGATGCCCAACAGTACGGAACGATCGTTGCCCCCGAATATCTGGTGGAGGGTGATGTCGGGTGTCTGTATGTAGGTGCTGGCCACAATGTATGTCGCCGTATTGTTGACAACGTGCAGGACTGTGCCCGGCAAAATGCTGCCTGTGCGCATGTAGAGCCATCCCAATAGGAGTCCCATGAGGAAGGCATGGGGCATCTGGGCCGGATTCAGGTGGATGACGGCAAATATCAGGGCAGAAAGGATGACGGCATACTTCCGGTTGCGCATGAAGTCGAGCAGCGACCTGAGAATGGCTCCACGGAACACGATTTCTTCCGACAGCGGTACCAAGATGCCAATTGCGAAATAGCCCCATTCGGTTTGCATGATCTGTAGCAGTCCGCTGCCCGACAGGTCGGGCAGGAAAGCGATTTGTTCTTGCAGCCACATCGAAGGAACAAATGTGCCCAACGATGCCACGATGCACCATAAGAATACGGAATAGGGGCGTGTGCTGAAATAACGGGTGGACACCGGAGTCCATCTGCGCCACAGAAAAAGAACGATGCACAACACGCCAAACAGCATTTGGATGAGCAGCAGGGCATCGGCTCCCATGGAGGCATCTTTCCCATAAATCATGAGATGTCCTCCTTTTACCAAGAAATAAGCCAACGACTGGAGGACAAAAAACATGGCGGTGTAGAGAATGGTCTTTTTCATCTTCTTGCGTCCCTTTCAAATTGTTCTTCCACCATTCGCATGTCCTCTTTCAGCTGCTCTGAGAGAACGGTGGGTGAAGGAAACTTTTTTTCAGCCCTTAAGCGGTGTATCCATTTGACAGTGAGGTTCTTCCGGTAGATTTCTTCCGAGAAATGCAGAATATGCACTTCCATGGACATGTCGCATCCACCATACGTAGGGCGCGTTCCTATATTCATCATGGCCTGCCTGTTTTCCGGCTCGCCTTCCACTTGCGCCAGCACCGCATACACTCCTGGCGCGGGAATCAACTTTTCGGGCTCTTCCGGCTGCAGATTGGCCGTGGGAAAACCAATCCGCCTGCCTTCCTGAAAACCGGCCACCACTTTCCCTTGCAGGAAATAGGGATATCCCAAGCATTGCTCTGCCAGTTCCACTTCGCCCTGTTGCAGATAGTTACGCACAACTGTGGAACTCACGTTCACGCCGTTCAAAACGAACGCCTGCTCGTGCACTACGTTCATGCCCACCTCTCTGCCATAGGCAGCATAATCGTCGAAGCCTTCCGCTCTGTTGTGGCCAAAGCGGTTGTCATAGCCTATATAGACCGTATCTACGCCCAATTGTTCCTTGAGGACATGCTGCATGAAGTCGCGGGCAGACAGGGCTGCCATTTCCTCAGAGAAAGGCAGCACCACACAGTTGTCAACACCCGTTGCCTCGAGCAACGCCCGTTTCTCTTCAAAGGTGGTAAGCAGCTTGGGCTGGTAGTCGGAGTGAAGCACCTGCCGTGGATGCTTGTCAAAAGTGACCACGGTTGACGCAACACCCTCCTTTCTCGCATCCTCCATCAGGTGGCCTATCAAGAACCGGTGTCCCCGGTGCACTCCATCGAAAAATCCTACCGTGGCAAAGCACGGTTTCTTGTTTATATGGTCTTTTCCTAAATATATCGTCTTCATCTTGTCTTTAAAAAATCATCGAACCAGAATTTCCCATTCTCCTCCGTCCTTTGCCCACATGCTGCCGAATCCCAGTCGTTCCGCACTGTCGCAGTTGACCTTGGAGTCATCCACAAACAAGGTCTCTTCTGCCTTGATGCTGGCATCAGCGAGCACTCGCTGAAAAATTTCCGCATCGGGTTTCAGCAGGTGCATCTTGTAGGAAAGAAACGATTTTTCAAAACAGTCTTCGATGTGATGGCCGAACAGTTGCCAATGAATTTCGTTTGTGTTGCTCAACAAAAACAATCGGTAGTGTTCTTTCAGTTTTCTCAGCCACACAGTCTTGTAAGCGGGGATGTCTGTGAGCAACTGTCCCCAAGCCCAGCATATATCCTCGTCGGTTGCCTTGCATCCGGCAGATTTGTTTCTTACCGCTTCGCAGAATTCCTTCCTGTTGATGTGCCCTATTTCCAGATCGTGGAACAAGTCTTCCTGTCTGCATTCATCCACATAGCAGGCAATGTTCTGCGCTCCAATGCTGTTGAGTGCCTTGATGCACCGCTGTCGGTCGAGGTTCACGATGACACCTCCAAAATCAAAAACAATGTTCTTTATTCCTTCCATCATTGTCTGTCATTGCGTTTCTTTTCTGCCACGCGCTTGCTCCATCGCCACAGTTCGCCTATCCAAAGCGTGGGCGATGTTCCCAGGGTAATGGCCACCCATTCTTGCCATGAGAGGGGAACCGTGCGGAACATGCTTCCGCCAAAGGTGATGATGATCCATTGGCCGAAGAATATCATCAGCAGTACCAGTAACAAGGCCTTGTCGAGAAACAGGTGGCGGAATGCACTGTAGTTGCTCCCCAGTGTCTTGGCGTTGAAGAGATTCCAGAACTGCAGCATGACGAAAGCGGTGAAGAAAATACTCAGGTCGTGGATGTGCACCCCTGGCGTACTGTCGCAGTGCAGAATGTAGATGAGCAAGCCGAAAAGCATCAGGAAGAAAAGTCCTCCTATCCATCCGATTCCCATGCCCATTCCTTTCGATATGATAAAATCGGTCTGTTTGCGTGGTTTTTCTTTCATCACCTCTCGCGAGGGGGGAAGCGATGCCAGCGCCATGGCGGCAAACGTGTCCATAATCAGGTTCACCCACAGAATTTGCGTCACCGTGAGGGGCAGTTCCGTGCCGATGACCGATCCGCCCAGCACAAGCAGCAGGGCTGTGACGTTCACCACCAGTTGGAAGAACAGGAAACGCTGGATGTTCTTGTACAAAGATCGTCCCCACATCACTCCGTGCACAATACTCTTGAACGAATCGTCGAGCAGCGTCATGTCGCTTGCCTCTTTGGCCACGCTCGTGCTCGAGCCTAAGGATAGCCCCACGTGGGCGTGGTGCAGGGCCGGCGCGTCGTTGGTTCCATCGCCCGTCACAGCCACCACCTCCCCGTGCTTCTGCAGCAACTGCACCAGTCGTTGCTTGTCGGAAGGGCGGGCACGGCTGATCACCTTCAGCTTCTTTACACGCGCATACGCTTCCTCATCGCTCAGTGTGGCAAAGTCGGTGCCCGTGATGTGGCATTGCGCCAGATCTTCCGCATCATCGTGCCAGATGTCTATTTGCCGTGCTATTTCTATGGCAGTGGCCGAGGTGTCGCCCGTCACGATTTTTACTTCTATGCCTGCACTCTGGCATTGGTGTACCGCTTCGGGCACGTCGGCACGGATGGGGTCGCTAATGGCAACAATGGCCTGGAGGGTCAAGTCGTGCGCAGTTCCTACAAGTTCGGTCATCTGCAAGTCTTCCTCCGTCATCCTGTCCGTCTCTCCGTCCAACTCTTTGCAGGCAAGAACCAGTGTGCGCATGGCCTGGTGCTGATAGCCCTTCAGACGTTCTTCCATTCCGTTTCTTTCCTGTTCGGTCAGCTGGCAGTGGTTCATCACGATTTCAGGAGCCCCTTTCACAAACAGATAGGTTTTCTCCTTTATCGCCGCAAGGGTTGCCATGTATTTCCTTTCGGTAGAGAAAGGCAATTGTTTCAGCAGTCTCACCTCTTCGCGTACCTTCCTGTAGTCCATCGCGTTTTGGTTCATCCACAAGAGCAGGGCCACTTCCGTAGGATTGCCAATCCCCTTTCCGTCGTTCAGTTCGGCTGTGGTGTTCGCTGCAATGGCTTCCGGCAGCAGTCCATATTCGCTGCCGTTGCAGCATGCCTTCCCGTTGTTCCACAAGTCGGCCACCTGCATTTTGTTCTGTGTCAGCGTTCCGGTCTTGTCGGTACAAATAACGGTTACGGCTCCCATTGTCTCGCAGGCATGCAGTTTCCTCACCAGGTTGTTGCTCTTCAACATTCTTCGCATGTTCAAGGCCAGGCTCAACGTCACCGCCATGGGCAAGCCTTCGGGCACAGCCATCACTATCAGCGTGACGGACATCATGAAATATTTCAACACCACCTCTGCCATTCCCAGGTAGTTGCCGGTGCGCCATACAGTATCATCGGTGATGATATCATGGGCGAGGAAAATGACAAAAGCGGCAATGGATATGCTGAACCCTATCTTGCTGATGAGTTTGGCCAACTTGTCCAACTGTCGGTTCAGTGGTGTTTTCACTTCGGTCGATTCGGTCGAACTTCTGGCCACCTTTCCTATTTCGGTGGCATCGCCCACGGCCGTCACCTTATAAACACCTCTGCCGTTCATCACCATGGTCGAGCGCAGTACGGTGTATGAGGGGTAAGTGGCTTCTGCATCATTCTTTTCCCTGTCGGCATATTTGGTGATGATGGGTTCGCCCGTTAAAGACGACTCGTCAATCTGTAAGTCGGTGGATTGGCACAATGTGCCGTCGGCCGGAATTTCATCGCCCGTTTCTATCAGTACGATGTCGCCCACCACGATTTCTCGTCTTGGAATTTCCGTCACCTTTCCGTCGCGCCTCACTTTCACCAGTTCTTCTTCGCCCAATTCCGTCAGGACGGCAAACTTCTTGGCTGCGTCACGCTCAAAATAGAACCCGATGGTGGTGGCAAAGAAAATGGCAAGGAAGATGCCGATGGTCTCCACAAAGTCGCCTTCCGCAAAAGACAGTCCCAGCGAAACGACGGCTGCTACCAGCAATATCTGTATGATTGGGTCTTGGTATTTCTCCAGATAGAGTTTCCACAGCGGAATGGTTGGGGGAGGGGTCAACAAGTTTTCTCCATGTTTGGCCCTGCTTTCCAAAACCTCATTCTCCTTTAAACCGCAAATGTCATGATGCTCTGTATAATGTTCGCTGCTCATATCATATAAGTATCTGGTGTTAAGGCTGCAAAGGTACACAAAAAAAGAAACATTATGGTGGTACGGCTTGTTTTTAATACATTTTGTGAAAAAAGCCGGATGCGATTGGTCTGGTACAGGCTCTCGCTTTCGCTGCTGGCCTGAACACGGCAGTTACACGCGACAAGGGCTGAAACTCCCCCCGGGGATTCAGCCCTTGTCGATTTGCGGCAAAGCCCTGTTGCCGATAGATTGGAGAGATAGATAATACCGTTTAGAACTTGTAGAATTTTATTTTTCATGTTGTTTTTATATAATATTGTTTGTACAATTTATTTGTGTCTGATTTCATAGAACGTTCTTACCAAACGTTCTCATCCCACGTGTCCTCTGCCGCTACATCCTCTTCGTTGAAGAGATTGGTGTCCTTGGCATCGCCTCATCCGACAGCCGGGTCGTCGCTTACTCCCATTGACAGGCTATCCATCAAACAGTTACCATTCATCCGGAATATCTCCACAGTGGGAGATACATACTTTAATTTCAATTTCATCATGATTTTTTACTGATAATATAGCTGCCTCATTTTCTTATTTCACCGTCAAGTTTGGTGAAACAAGTATTCCGTGCGTTGTTTTTTGTTTATCTCATTTATTGGGGTTTATTGAATCGTATAAGGGTTCGGGCAGTACCTTAATTGTGCTGCAAAGTTAGTCTGTTTTTGAATCCTCTGTCATTCTTTTAGTGAAAATGTAATTTATGTCAACACAATGTTGGGGGTAACATACGTTAACGAAAAGTTCTGACTTTGGAATGTTTTTTAAACAATCTTGATGTCGATATCTTGGGTGGCATACCATCCATGTTTCTGATAGAAAATGAATATTGGTAGTCACTTTGCAACTGAGTTGCAACTAAAATGTTTTAATTTTGCAACCGTAAAAGCAAAGAAAGGAAAATAAAAACATAACAAGATAAATTATGGAAGAAGAGAGAGTGTATTGGAAACCGCTGCTGTCGTTGGTGTTGCTGACAGCCGGACTGGCGATGGATGCTCTGGAAACAGAATGGTTTCAGAGTCAGTGGGTGCAGGGCGTATGGTATGTAGCGGCATTCTGCCCTGTGGGATGGGGTGTGCTGCACGAGGCAGTGGAGGCCTTTGCCCGTAAAGACTACTTCAGCGAGTTCACCTTGATGTCAGTGGCTGCAGTCGGGGCATTTGCCATTGGCGAATATCCGGAGGCCGTGGCCGTGATGCTGTTCTACTGCGTGGGCGAGATGCTGCAGGACATAGCCGTGGATAGGGCGAAGGATCATATTGAACATTTGGTGGCCATGACGCCCGACACGGTGCGGCTGGTGAAGGGAAAAGCGGAGCAGGGCATGGCAGAAACGGTGATGGTGTCGCCCGGGGAAGTGGCCGAGGGAGACGTGATAGAGGCAAGGCCCGGTGAGCGTGTGGCCTTGGACGGAACGTTACTGGGCAAAGGAGCAGAGTTCAATACGGCCGCCTTGACGGGCGAAAGTGTTCCGCAGCTGATAGAAAAGGGTGGGGAAGTGTTGGCCGGAATGATTGCTTCCCAGAGCGTGGTGCGCTTGAAAGTGGTGCGCAAGGTTCAGGACAGTGCCCTGTCGCGCATCATGCACATGGTGGAGAAAGCTCAGGAGCGGAAAGCCCCTGCCGAACGGTTCATCCGCAAGTTTGCCCGAGCCTATACGCCGGCGGTGATGGTGCTGTCTGTGCTCGTGGTACTGGTGCCATGGGCTGTTTCGTGGTTCGATACCGACTTCCGTTTTGTTTTCAGCGAATGGTTTTCCCGTGCCATGGTGTTCCTTGTCGTTTCCTGTCCTTGTGCGCTGGTGGTAAGCGTTCCGCTGAGCTATTTTGCCGGCATCGGCAAGGCCTCTGCCCGTGGCATCCTGTTCAAGGGTGGAAACTATTTGGAGGCCATGGCACAGATAGACACGGTGGTGTTCGACAAAACCGGCACGCTGACCGACGGTGTGTTTGCCGTGAAAAAGGTGGAGGGCGTGGATCTTCGGGCAGTGGCTGCCATGGAGCAACACAGCAACCATCCCATAGCTCAGGCCATTTGCAGGGCAGCCAGTGCCGAGGGCACCGTGGAACAGCTCAGGGATATGCCCGGCTACGGACTGTCGGCCACGGTGAACGGCGAGCCATGGCTGGTGGGCACGCTCTCGTTGCTTGAAAAGGAGCACATCCGTTATCCCGCTGCATTGAAGAACGAGCCCGAAACTATTGTGGCCTGTGCCCGGAATGGTGTCTTCCAGGGCTATGTTCTTTTGGCAGACACCCTCAAGGAAGATGCGGGAAAGGCGGTTGCCGACTTGAAAAGGAGTGGCATAGGGCATGTTGAAATTCTGTCGGGCGACAGGCCGGCCTTGGTCGGAAAGGTGGCGGCAGCACTGGGCATCGTCCGCGGGTATGGCCACTTGCTGCCGCACGAGAAAGTGGGGCATATTGAACGGCTGAAGAAAGGAGGCCGGCGCGTGGCTTTTGTTGGCGATGGCATCAACGACGCACCGGTGCTGGCCTTGAGTCATGTGGGCATTGCCATGGGCGGATTGGGCGCGGACATGGCGATAGAAACCGCCGATGTGGTGATCAGGAACGACCGTCCGTCGAAAGTGGCCGAAGCGGTGCTCATAGGCCGGCGTGTGCACCGTGTTGTGAAAGAGAACATGGCTTTTGCCATCGGAGTGAAAATTCTGGTCATGGTGTTGGGCGTATGGGGTCTGGCCAGTTTGTGGATGGCCGTATTTGCCGATGTGGGCGTGACGTTGCTCTGCGTGTTGAACGCCATGAGAGTGGTGTTTTGGCAAATGGACAAAAGTGGTGGCAGACTGGTGGCTGCCCGTTGAAAAAAGAGCCGGCAGCCCCGCTTGCTCCAAGAGAAAGAAAACAGCAAGCGCCGGCCGCCGGCATCGGCTACGGATCTAACATATTACGATAGGCGTTTAGTCAATCTTTCGCGAATAGCTTTGATAAATTCGGCGGAATTGACTTGTGTTGGCGTAATGCCTTCCATCAGATTCACCAAGTCTTTGGTGGTGATGCCTTCGTTCAGCGTGTCGAAGCATGCGCCTTCCAGCTGGTTGCCGAAGTTCACCAGTCCGGGCAGGTTGTCCAGTTCGCCACGCTTGCGCAGCGCACCCGACCAGGCAAAGATGGTGGCCATGGGGTTGGTGGAAGTTTCCTGCCCTTTCAGATAGTTGTAGTAATGGCGTGTCACGGTGCCGTGGGCAGCCTCGTACTCGTAGTTGCCGTCGGGGCTTACCAACACGCTGGTCATCATGGCGAGCGAACCGAAAGCAGTGGAAACCATGTCGCTCATCACGTCGCCATCGTAGTTCTTGCAGGCCCAGATGAAACCGCCCTTGCTGCGAATGACGCGGGCTACGGCATCGTCGATAAGCGTATAGAAATACTCAATGCCTCTCTTCTTGAACTCCATCTCATAGTCTTTCTCATACACCTCCTGGAATATCTCGCGGAACTGTGCATCGTATTTCTTGGAAATGGTGTCTTTGGTAGAGAACCAGACATCTTGGTGGGTGTCGAGCGCAAACTTGAAGCAAGAGTGGGCGAATGAGCGGATGGATTTGTCAACATTGTGCATGCCCTGCAAGATCCCTTCGCCTTTGAACTCGTGGATCTTCACCTCTTCCACTTTTCCGCTTTCTCCCTCGAATACGATTTTGGCCACTCCCGGTTCTTTTACACGCAGTTCAACCCCTTTGTAAACGTCGCCATAGGCGTGTCGGGCAATGGTGATGGGCTTTTCCCAACTCTTCACGGCCGGACGGATGGAAGGAATGGTGATGGGTGCACGGAACACCGTTCCGTCGAGGATGGAGCGAATGGTGCCGTTGGGGCTTTTCCACATTTCGTGCAGTTTGTATTCTTCCACCCGCTGGGCGTTGGGCGTGATGGTGGCGCACTTTACGGCCACCCCATACTTTTTGCATGCCTCGGCCGCATCGATGGTAATCTGGTCGTTGGTTTCGTCGCGTTTCACCAATCCCAAGTCGTAATACTCGGCCTTGAGGTCCACAAACGGAAGAATGAGCTCATCCTTGATCATTTTCCACAAGATTCTTGTCATTTCGTCGCCGTCCATCTCCACGAGGGGAGTGGTCATTTTAATTTTTTCCATGTTAGATTTCTTAATTTAAATGAATATAAATGATTAACGATTGCTTGCTGTTTTACAGGTGGGCAGATTCGTTGCCGAACCTGCCCTGAATGGGTTGCGTTTTATTTCTTGTTTTGCGCTGCGTAGTAGTTCATCAGACAGCCTTCTGCCAGAATGGTGCGCTCATCGGCGGTCAGGTTGTTGAAATTGAGGTGCAGGTTCTTCACGCCGTTGGCGGTGATTACCTTGGCGTTGATGTCCTCCTTGCCCGAAAGAATGGCTTCGCGGATGCCGGGAACGAACACCATGTCGCCGGGTGCATAGTCGAATTTGGCATCGGCATCGAGTGTGAAGGGCACAATGCCCCAGTTGATGCAGTTGCTGCGGTAGCGCTTGGTGGCATACTCGAAGCAGATGTTGGCATCGCCGCCCAGCACTTTTTGGCAAGAGGCCGCCTGTTCGCGGGCAGAGCCGTCGCCCGGACGGTTGGCAAACACGCATGAACCGAACGACGTGTTCTCGGCCGAGGCGTTTACCTTGGCCAGTGCCTCGGCCACGTGCTGCGGTGTCTGTCCGCTGCGTCGGGCCAGGTCATCCTGCTGTATGCGCTTGCTGATGCCCACATATTCGGGCACGCGGCGGGAGAGGGCAAACTCGGAGAGTTTCAATGGGTTGGAGCGATAGCTGGAGGTTTCGCCAGAAGGAATCAGTTCGTCAGTGGTGGTCACGGGGTCGTGGATGACAGCTGCCAGTTCCAGAAGCATGTTGTCCTGCATGGCATGCATCTTGGGCCAGTCCTTGATGTTGGGTCCGTAGCGCAGTTCTTGCGAAGCATCTGCCTTGCCGAAGCCGTTGAACACACGGTTTTCGTAGATTTTTGCATCGTAATCGTAGCCCTCGTGCTGGTCGTCATAGTCGATGTCGGTGGCTGCGGTGATGATGCCGCCATTGGCTGCCGTTGCGGCAATGGAGCGCGCGTCCATTAGGGCCACGAGCGAAATCTGTCCCTGGCCGGGCTTGGATCCTTCGCGGTTGGGGAAGTTGCGGGTGGTATGGCGAATGCTCAGGCCGTTGTTGGAAGGCACATCGCCCGCACCGAAGCATGGGCCGCAGAAGGCCGGTTTGATGACTACGCCGGCCTGGAGCAGCTCTTCGGCAATCTTGTTGCGCGTAACCGACATATAGACGGGTACCGACTGTGGATAGGCCGACATGGTGAAATAGTCGTTGCCCACCGATTTGCCCTTGAGGATGGCAGCCGCCTCGCTGAGGTTGTCGTAGGTGCCGCCCGAACAGCCGGCAATGATTCCCTGGTCGGCTCTCACTTTTCCATCCACCACTTTCTCTACCAGATGCACATCTACTTTGTTGCCGAAACGCTTTCGGGTGTCTTCTTCTACCCTGCGCAGAATGTCAACGGGGTTGGCCTGCAGTTCGTGAATGCTGAACGCGTTGGAGGGATGGTAGGGCAGTGCGATCATGGACTCTTGTTGGGAGAGGTCGATGCGGATCATTGCGTCGTAGTAGGCCACCTTGCCTGGCTGCAACACCTTGAACGCCTCGGGGCGGCGGTGCTGCTCGTAGTGCTTTTTCACCTCGTTGTCGGTAATCCAGATGGAGCTGAGGCAGGTGGTTTCGGTGGTCATGATGTCGATGCCGTTGCGGAAGTCGATGGGCAGATGGGCCACGCCCGGACCGGCAAACTCCAAAACCTTGTTCTTGACGAACCCGCTTTCAAACACGGCCTTGACCAAGGAGATGGCCACATCGTGAGGGCCTATGCCTTTGCGGGGCTTGCCCTCGAGCCATACCAGCACCACCTCGGGTGCATTGATGTCCCAAGTGTTTTCGAGCAGCTGCTTCACCAGTTCGCCGCCGCCTTCGCCCACGCCCATGTTGCCCAATGAGCCGTAGCGCGTGTGGCTGTCGGAACCCAGAATCATGTTGCCGCACTTCACCATGGCCTCGCGGGCATACTGGTGGATGACGGCCAGGTTGGTGGGCACATAGATGCCACCGTATTTTTTGGCGGCGGAGAGGCCGAAGATGTGGTCGTCTTCGTTGATGGTGCCACCCACGGCACACAGGGAGTTATGGCAGTTGGTCATGGCGTAGGGCAGCGGAAATTGCTGCAGTCCGCTGGCGCGTGCCGTCTGGATGATGCCCACGTAGGTGATGTCGTGCGACATCATGGCATCGAACCTGATGCGCATCTTGTGGCTCTTTCCGCCGGTCACGTCGTGTGAACGCAGAATGCCGTAGGTGATGGTGTTTTCTCGTGCTTCTTCGGGAGAAGGCATGCCGTTGGCATTTGTGGCAATTTCTTTTCCGTCGAGGAGATATACTCCTTGCTTCGCTAATTCGATCATAATAGAAATTTTAAAGTTAATATTTGGCTTGATGATTGATTGTGTTATTGCAGTAGGCTATGGATGAAGGCCGTGAGGGAGAGCATGTCGGCACTGCCGCCGGGCGACAGGTTGTGCTGAATCATCTGGTGGTTCATGGTCTGCAGCGCATCTAAAGAAAAATGCTCCAGCAGAAAACGGGATTGCTCTTTGATCTGCCTTACGGCTTGTGGGCCGCCCCGGTAGAACAGGTTGGTGTCGTCGAGCGAAGACATGATGAGCAGCAGTGTCTTGTGGAAACGGAAGGGGTCGGAAGCGTGCGCTCCGAAAAACGGCAGCCATTGGCTGAAGAGCAAAGGATAGGCCTGACAGGCGCAGGTTCTGGCACCTGCCACCTGATGGCGTTCCGCCACCGCTGCACCGTGCGTTCCAGTGGGTGCGGGAAACTGGCTGGCAAGAGCGGCGATGTGGTGTCTCAGAAGTTCGGGGGCGATGGTGTTTGTCTCGTGGTAAACGTGGGCGGCTGCAACAATGGTTAGGCCCATGGAGAAGAGGGCCCCTTTGTAGGTGTTTACACCCTGTGTGGATTGAAACATGGCCCTTTCGGCCTCCATGCCCACGATGTGAATGGTTTCGTAGGAGGGCAGATGGGACTGGAAACCGGCAATGGCCAGACGGACAAAATAGGGACGGAGAGCCTTGATGCTGCTGTCCATCAATGAAAAGTTCATGTCGCTGTGGGCACCGTTGTCGTGGCGGTCAACCAGTCCGGGCTTGGGTGTTGTTTCCAGTTCGTCGTGGAGTGCCTGCTCGGCCAGTTCGGCTATTATATAAGGTATGGTGGTGGGGCAGGCGATGGCCGCTGCCGGCAGAAATCGTCTTTCGGCCAAATGCTTTCTGATAAGGCTTGCGCTCACGGTCTTTCCGGCGGCTTTGGCCTGTGGCATTTGCAGGCGTTCTATCTCCATGACTTTCAATCCTTTTGCGGGAAGCGTGTTGTGCATGAGTTGGTTGTACCGGTGTGTGAGCGGGTCGGTGGGTTCGCTGCCCACGAAACGGATGCTTGCGCCCAGTGCCGGAGCAATGTGTTGAACGAAGAGATTGAGGTCGAGCAGGATTTGTTCATCGGTAGCATCGTCCATGCGTTTCAGGAAATAAGTGGGGAAAGTGCGGGAAGAAATCACGTAGCGGCTTCCGTCGCACACGGTGACGTTTTTCAAATCGCTGCAGCCTTGTGTCACCATTGCCTTGCGTTCTTCGTAGCAGAACAGAGATTTCTCCTCCCGAACCACCATCACGAAAAGATGGTCGGTGCGACTGGCTGCCTGTTCCACCAGGAAACGGTGTCCCAGGGTGAAAGGGTTGGCATTCATCACAATGATGCCGCATGTTCCTTCCTTGCTCAGTTTCTTTAATTTGCTGCATTCGAGTTCCAGCTGGTTGCTGTTTTCCATGAATACAGTTCGCGGAGACGAGGCAAGCGTGTTGAAGCCGAGATGGGAGAAGATGGGCACGTTGAGGGGTTTGGTAAAAACTTGCATTGCGGAGTGGCCTTTTGCCGCTGCCATGCAAACCAGGTGGGAAATGAGCCTGGCGCCCATGCCTGTGCCGCGAAGTGCATTGCTCACAGCCACGCACTTGATGGTGTTGCCCAGCAGTCCGCCTCCGGCAAGAATTTCCTCCCCGCCGTTGGCAAAGACAGCCGCATACGCATCTACTTGTTCCAGGCGCAGTTCGTTGGAAGCAAGGAAGGATTCCACCTTTTGGCGGACAGGTTTCAGGGAGAGCGGCAACTCCCGGATGTCAAACTCTCCGTACATAGGCTTCAATCATTTCGGCAATTTTCCGGTGCAGTTCCTCCTGCGTATGACTGTGGTTGCGCATGCAATAGCGGGCTTCGCGGTTGCAAAGAAGGCATTTGCGGGGTGCTTCTCCGATGGAGGATCGGGAAATGGGTCGTCCGTCCCGGTCGATAACATCTGCATCGAACAGCCGTCCTAACGGATGCGTGTCTTCTATGTGGCAGGCCACACGCTTGGCATGGGCAGGGCTGAGGCTTGTGAGCAGATAGGCCTCGAAGCCTGTTTCCAAATCGCGGGTTGACAGATGGACGGTATTTCCTGCAAAATGTTGTTGCATCGCCTCTACCGCCGCACGGGCAACCGTCAAGGAACGGGAGTTACGCTTGACATTCCCCGGCATGATGACCGTGAGGCATATCAGGGAGAGGCCTGGATGGCTGTGGATGAGTTCCTGCTGCATGGCCCACCGCTGTTCACGGCTCTGCAGAAGTTCGTCAAGCGTAATTTCCCTCATCATTCATAATAAATTAAGGATTGTTTCTGTTTTGAATATGTCGATATGTGCGGTTTTTGATATTCCATCAAGAGTGGGTCTGAAACACCGTGGTTCAGTCCACGATGTTTCTGATGACATCCATCACGGAACCGTCTCGGTTCATGACGACACCCACCACTTTGTTGCCGAAGGGCAATGGAGCGGCATGGCCGATGATTTTGTCGGCTTGTGCTTTCAGTGCCTGTATGTCCACGATGTTCAGTCCCGCCTTTTTCAGTCGTTCGGCTATTTCGGGGCGGCGCGGGTTGACAGCAATGCCATACTCGGTGACGATGACGTCTACAGAGGAACCCGGCGTGATCAATGTGGTGACGTTTTCCACGATACATGGGATTCTGCCGCGCAACAGCGGACAGACGATGATGGAGAGGGCAGAGTCGGCTGCCGTGTCGGGATGTCCGCCGATGGCTCCCCGGATGATGCCGTCGCTGCCCACAAGTACGTTCACATTGAAATGAACGTCTGCTTCGAGTGCCGAGAGGATGACGATGTCCAGATAGTGGGTGGCCGATCCCGGCTCATCGGCCGAGGCGTATTCGTTGGCAGCCACCTCCTTGTGCATGGGGTTGTTTTTCAATGATTCTGCGGCCACTTTGTCGAACGACTGCACGTCGATGAGCCTTTCAATCAGTCCTTCCTCGTGCATCTTTACCATGTGGGCGGTGATGCCGCCCAAGGCAAAGCTGGCCTTGATGCCTTGCCGGATCATGCTTTCGCGGATGTATTTCACGGCTGCCAGCGAGGCACCGCCCGAACCGGTCTGAATGGAGAATCCCTCCTTGAAATATCCGCTGTTGATGATGACCTTGGCAGCCTGTTGTGCAAGAAGAATGTCGCGTGGATTCTTTGTGTCGCGGATGGCACCCGAAGCGATTTTGGAAGAGTCGCCGACCGATTCCACCTCTACCACGAAGTCAACGTCGCTTTCTGAAATGGAGTTGGGTGTATTGGGGTAGGCCACCAGGTTGTCGGTGAGAATAACCACCTTGTCGGCGTGCTTTGCATCGGGGAGGGCATATCCCAATGACCCGCAGATGGATTTTGCATTTTCAGAGCGCGAATATCCGCAGGCATTTCCCAATGGGTCAGACGAGGAGACTCCCAGGAAGGCCACGTCGATGTGCAGGTCGTTGTTCCTGATGGCACTGCCGCGCCCACCGTGAGAACGGAAAACCACGGGTTCCTGCATCAGTCCGTGAGAAATTTCCGTGGCCAGGTCGCCCCTCAGGCCTGATGTGGAGATGCGTGTTATTACGCCGTTCTTGATGTGCTCTATCAGCGGCTTGTGCACGTCTTGCAGGCTGGATGCGGCCAGATGAAGGCGCTTGAAGCCCATTTCGGCCAATTTGTCCACAACCCTATTCACCACCTTGTCGCCGGCGCGGAAATGATGGTGGAACGAAATGGTCATGCCGTCTTTCAGACCCGACTGGCGGATGGCCTCTTCGAGCGTTACTAATTTGCAGCATGATTTCTGTGTGTCCATTTTGGGCGCAATCTCCTTGGCAGCGGCCGCACCGTCGTTATACACTTGTTTCCCTAATCTGGCAGCTTGCTGTTGGATAAGGGCTGCCCTTTCTTCTATGCGGTTCATTGTATGTCCTCCTTTGTTAATATACCCGATGCGATGGCAAGGTCGATGGTGCGCTGTGCTCTGATAACCACAGGTCTATCCACCATCTTTCCGTTTACGGCAATTACGCCGCTTCCCCTTTCGGCCGCCTCCTTGATGGCAGCGAGAATGGTACGTGCCTTTTCAATGTCTTTTTCTTTCGGTGCGAACACCTCGTTCACGATTTCGATTTGACGTGGGTTGATGATAGACTTTCCGTCGAATCCCATACGCTTGATGAGTTCCACCTCGTTGCGGAATGCTTCCATATCGTTGAGATTAGAGAATACGGTATCGAGGGCATCGATGCCGGCTGCTCTTGCGGCCACCACGATCGTCTCGCGGGCCAATTGCAACTCTGTTCCCTCTTTTGTGCGCTGTGTTTTCAGGTTGGCACTATAATCTTCTGCTCCCAAGGCAATGCCCATCATACGATTTGACGCAGTGGCTATATCATAAGCGTTCACAATGCCCAAGGCACTTTCGATAGCTGCCATAATGAGCGTTCTGCCTTCGCAGCCAATTTCTTTTTCTACGCGTTCAATTTCGGCCTCTACCTCGCGCACCTCATCGGCAGTCTCGGTTTTCGGCATTCGGATGACATCCGCACCGCCTTTCACAACGGCTTCTATGTCTTTCTTTCCATACGGCGTGTTCAGAGGGTTGATGCGCACCACTCTCTCGATATTTCCGTAGTCGATGGTTTTCAGTGCGTTGTGCACCAACATGCGGGCGGCGTCTTTCTCTGCCATTGTTACCGAATCTTCAAGGTCGAGCATGACGGAATCGGGTTGGTAAATATACGCGTCTTGCATCATACTGGGGTTATTGCCCGGTATGAACATCATTGTTCTTCTTAATCTTTCCATGGTGGTTGAAATGAAATGGATTACGCCCACACGTCTTTGCCTGTGGCACGGACGGCTGCAGTGGTTGCGCGGGCACGGATGGTACAGTCTAAAGCCCCTTTGTCAACGGCTTTTACGATGGCCTGCTCAATGCCCAGGCTGTTTAATGTTTCGCTGATTACTTTCCTGATTTGCCCGCCGAACTGGTATTCCACGGAACTCTCAAGGTTGATTTGCAGCCCTTCCTCATCGGAGGGCGAAATCTGGATGAAGATGTCGCCGGATTCCATGGTTCCGGCATACGCATTTCTCATTTCCATTGTTAGACTTTTTATTAATTCGTGATAGATGTTTTGACTGAATCTCCATTTCCCTCATGCCGTGAAGGCACGGAGGAAGAATCCGCACGGCAGCAACGCCAGGGCATTCTGTCCTGTTTGTCACAAATCCTGTTTCGTGATTTCCGCAAAGGCTTTTGTTCTTCTTCGCCTAACCCCAGAGGCTTCCTCGAAGTTTTCTGTTGGCAATGGCAGGTCTTCTGACTTTGTCGCTCTGAATGCGAACGCCTTCCCAATAATATCAGTGGCTTTCTGTTCGCTTCGCCTGAAGGAGCAACTTACAGCAGCGGGACTGTTCGGGATTTCCACCCGATTCCCTTTTGATCACGTCTGTGAACCAATTGCCGGGGCGAAATTAGATATAATATTTCATTCAAAGAAATTATATGCGTTTTTTTTGCGCTGTCGGTGTGTTTTTTTGTTAAAAAGTTTCCTTTTGGCATCTTTGGTTTGCAATCTTTTGCTATCTTTGCCTGCAGTTCAGAGACATTCAACCGTTCGTGTGCAGGCTGCGTGCTTGCGGGAATGGCATGCTTACAATAATTTTAAATGATTGAATCAAATGAAAAGGAAAATTTTTAATGTGGCCTTCCTCCTCATGGCAGGAGGCATGGTGCTCAATTCTTGTATCGGGTCTTATACCTTATTTAATAAGTTTGCCAAGTGGGAAACGCGTGCCACCGACAGCAAGTTCTTGAATGCCATTATCGGTGTGCTGCTTTTGCCGGTCAACGGCGTTTGTCTCTTCGTGGATGCTTTTATCCTGAACACCATCGAGTTCTGGACCGGCAGCAACCCCATGGCGCAGAATATAGGAAAGACGCAGCGCGTGATGGGAGGGGACGGGCTGTACTATGCCGTAAAGACTTTGAAGAACGGGTACGAGATTACCAAGCCCGACGGGCAAGTGGTGAATTTCACCTATAATGAAAAGGAGAACGCGTGGTATATGGTGGCCGATGGAAAAATCACCCAGCTCTTCCGTTTCAATGGCGACGGAACCATCCAGGCCAATTTGCAAAACGGAAGAACCCTCCACGTTACACCCGATGCCCAGGGACTCTACGATGTGCGGATGGCTGTCAACAACGGCCTGTATTTTGCGGCAAGATAAAAACATTTTTTTAGCATATCCGCCAGTTGCTTCAACCTCACGGTACAACCTGCATGAAGGGTTCTACTGTGAGGTTGAACTTTATAAGTGACCCCTGATGTTTCAAATTGTTTTAGATTTGCATCGATAAATTCGTATTTAAAAGCACTCTCATGCGGATGGAATGTTTGTTAAAAAATGTTTTGATACGTGCTTTTTGTATAATATTATTTGTTTATGAATAATAAATGCTTTATTTTTGCAAAATGGAATCGTATAAAAGAAGTGATTTTGACAATAGTTCTATATGCGGTACTATTCTTCACGATTCCCATTGTGCAACGATGGGGATGGATGGAAGCAATACTATGACTATGAGAAAAGAATTGTTTGAGAATTTTATTTTAATTTAATTATTTAATAAAACGAGAGAGTACTTATGAAAAAAAGACTAATTCTAACGTTGGCCAGCTTCTTCTTGTGTATAGGAGTCGCTTTGGCGCAGACGAAAGTTTCAGGTGTGGTGACATCTTCTGAAGATGGCGAACCTGTAATTGGAGCTTCTATTAAGGTGGTAGGTACAAATACAGGTACTATCACAGACGTTAATGGTGCCTTTACTTTGAACGTTCCCAACATGAACGCGCAGATCAAGGTTACCTCTGTGGGTATGATTGCCAAGACGCTGAAGGTTTCTCCTACAATGAAAATTGTTTTGGATCCGGAGAGCACATCTTTGGATGATGTTGTGGTGCTGGGCTACGGTTCTGCACAGAAGGTGGGAACGGTGATCGGTTCTGTTACCACTGTCAACTCTGACAAGCTGAAAAATGCTCCGTCTTCTTCTGCCCTCGACAACTTGCAGGGTCAGGTGGCCGGTTTGAGCGTTTTGACCTCTTCAGGTGTTGCCGGTGACAATGCCACTTCTGTCACATTGCACGGTATCGGTTCTTTGGGCGCAAGTTCTACTCCTTTGTACGTGATTGACGGTATTCCTTCGTCAAGCCGTACCATTATGGCCATGAACCCCGCCGACATCAAGTCCGTGACTGTATTGAAAGACGCTTCGGCTACTTCTATCTACGGTTCTCGTGCTGCCAATGGTGTGATTTACGTAACAACCAAGAGCGGTTCTTACAGTTCAAGTGCACGCATCACCGTGCGTTCTCAGTATGGATGGTCAACATTGGCCAACAAAAAGCCCTACGAGGAAATGATGAGCGGCGAGCAGTTGAAGAAACTCTGGTTGGATACCGGTATCTATTCGGCAGAGGATCTCAAGAAGAATTACGATGACAAGGGCTACACCTACAATACGAAATGGTATGAAATTTTCCAGCAGTATGACAATCCCCAGACTCAGAACGACTTTTCTATCGAGGGTGGTAGCGACAAGGTTTCTTATCTGGTTTCTGCATCTCAGTTCCATCAGAGAGGTAATACCATCGGTAACTTCTTTGATCGTTACACTTTCAGAACCAACCTCAACGCAAGTCCTACAAAATGGCTGAAGGCAGGTGTGAACATCAACATGTCATACGACAAACGTCAAAAGAATGGCAACTGGGGTGATTCCAGCAACAATGCCAACTATCTCGCCGGTGGTTTGTCATACATGCTCAACCCGCTGTATCCTGTTTACGATGAAAAAGGACAGTTGATGGAGCAGTTCCCCAACAAGATGTGGAATCCGGAATATGTTATAAGCAAGAACCCTAACGAGGTTTCACGTTATGGTCTTGTAGGTAGCGCATACATCCAGTTGATGCCTATCGAAGGCTTGAAAATCGTGTCACGTGTAGGTACCGACATGGCTTTCGGTTACAATGGCTGGAAGTCATTCCCCTCTTATAAGCCCAACAACGGTTCCGGATCAAGAGGCAAGTCTGCATATCTGGACTATTCTAACACGATTACCAATACCATCGAGTATAAGTTCAATATCAACAGAGAACACTACTTTGGTGTCTTGGCTGGCCAGGAAGGCGTGCTCAACGATTACGACTCTTTCAGTGTTTCTTCAAAGGGTCAGTTGATTGACGCTTTGCAGAACCTGCAGAACGGTTTGCAGAAGACTTACGCTATGTCTGAGTCTGCAACAAAGAGCAAGTTCCTCTCATTCTTCGGCCGTTTCGACTATAACTATCAGGAGAAGTATTTCTTCGACGCTTCTATCCGTAACGATGCCTGCTCACGTTTCGGTAAGAACAACAGAAACGCCACATTCTGGGCAGCAGGTGCGATGTGGAAGATGAAGAAAGAAGCCTTCATGAACAATGTGACATGGGTGAACGACTTGAACCTCAAGGTAAGTTACGGTACACAGGGTAATGCCTCTATCGGTGACTATTCTTCTTTGAACCTGATGGGTCGCTCCACAAACTTTAACGAGGCTCAGGGTCTTGTTATGGTGCAGCCTGCACAGTATGATTTGACATGGGAAAAGCAGAGATTGCTCACATTCGGCGTGAACGGTCGTTTGTTCAACAGATTGGGCTTCGATATCCAGTATTATGTACGTACCACTTCTGATATGTTGATGGGTGTACCTTATCCTTCCACAGCCGGTTTCACCGAGTTGACCAAGAACGTAGGTTCTTTGGAGAACAGAGGTGTTGACGTTCGTTTGGACTTGGATGTATTGAAGGGACGTGATTATTTCGTGAACTTCTATACCACTTTCAACTACAACAAACAGGAGATAACAGAACTTTTCGACGGCAAGCAGCGTTGGGAAATTGCCAACACGGGTGTGGCTTATGTTGTTGGAAGTCCGGTGATGTACTACTACCCGATCTATGCAGGCATCAATCCTGAAACTGGTGAGCAGATGTGGTACAAGAGTGGCGACAATGTGGATGTTACCACCAAGAATGAAACGACAACGGCTTTCGATGAGGCATCATTGACACAGAATACAGGTAAAAAGCGTTTCGCTCCCGTTAACGGAGGTTTCGGTATCACGGCAGGCTGGAAAGGCTTGAGCTTGGCTGTTGATTTCGCATACGTTCTGGGCAAGTACCTGATCAACAACGATGCGTTCTTCTACAACAACCCGAACGTATTCCCCGGCTATAACCAGAGACAGGATGCGGCCGACTACTGGACTGCAGAGAACAAGGGTGCCAAGTTCCCGAACTGGGCGGCAGGTGCTTCTATGAAGTTCGATACTCACTTGCTGGAGAACGCTTCTTTCTTGCGCTTGAAGAATCTTGCTATTGGTTATGATCTTCCTAAATCACTGTTCAACTTCCAGAACGTGGTTCAGGGCATCAAGTTCACTGTAACAGGCCGTAACTTGCTGACTGCAACGTCTTATACAGGTATAGATCCTGAGATTGACACCAACTTGTCACTGGGTAGAGTAGGTAACTCCAAGCAGATCCTTCTTGGTGTTGAATTGACTTTCTAATCAATCCAATCATTTTAAAAACGAAAATAACATGAAAAGATATAGTAAATATTTATTGGTATTGGGTGTTGGTGCCCTAACACTGACTTCATGTAATCTTGATGAGGTTCCAACAACCAATGTTGTCGCTAAGGATGGACAGGACTTTATCGAGTCTGAACGTGAGCTTAACATGATGCGTACAGGTATCCACGCCTCTTTTAGAGGAACCATGTACGGACAGCCCGTCATCGCAGAAGAAGTGATGCTGGACGGTTTCAATGCAACGGTTGACTTCGGCAACAACTACGGTAATATCCACAGAACTGACGATTCTTTCACTGCGAGTGATTACGATACTAAGTCTCTTTGGGACGTTCACTACAATGCTATCAAGAGTTACAATGTGTTCATCAAGGAGGCGGAAGCTTATGCAAAGCACTCGGAGAAGCCTACTGCAAACACAATCATAGCTTTGGGTGAGGCTCATTTCTATCGTGCATATTCTTATTTGCAGTTGGTTCGCCATTTTGCAAAAGACTATGACAAGCAGACGGCAACCAAGGAATTGGGTGTTCCATTGGTGCTGGTTTACAATCAGGAAGAGAAACCGGCGCGCGCTACCATTCAGCAGGTATATGACCAAATCAAGGCCGATCTTGACAGTGCTGCCCAGAACTTGGCAAGCGTAAAAGGTGTGAGCGAGTCCAAGACTCCTACCATTGATGCTGTTCGTGCTTTGATGTCTCGCTATTATCTGGATGTTGAAGACTATGACAATGCAGCCAAGTACAGTGATATGCTCATCAAGTCGAAGGCTTATAAATTGTCTGAGAACGAAGACGAAATGGCCAGTGAGTACAGAAACGACAAGGCATCTGTTGTAGGTGGTGTTCCCGTGGGTGAACCCATCATGCAGTTGGCTGGTAGTTTGTCAGAGAACGGTTCAGGCACAAACACTGTTTATACCTTGGCTGAGGGCTATCCTCCTTTGTTTACAGAATACGGATTGCCCCCTTACTATTTCACAAGTTATTTCTTGCCTTCTCAGAAACTGCTCGACTTGTATGAGGAGTCTGACTTGAGAAACCTTTGGTTTACATCCGGAACAGCTTCTTATTTGGGAGGCTCGTTGACAGTAGGCTCATTTATAACATTCATCAAGTATCTCGGTAATCCAGAGTTGAACTCTGACGGTGTACCCAACAGCCGCCACTTGGTAAAGCCTTTCTTGATTTCAGAAATGTACTTGATCAATGCTGAGGCAAACTTGAGAAAGGGTGATGCAGCAGCAGCAAAGAAAGCACTCAACAAACTGCAATCTGCACGTCAGGCATCCGAAACCGAAGCGACAGAAGATGAACTTGACAATGAGTGGTTCAAGGAGACTGTTGGCGAAGGTTTGCGTATGAGTTATTTGAAGCGCGCGCACAGAGGTTATTCTGCACGTGTTAAGCAGCGTGGAAAAGCAGCGAACTTTATGCTTAGCGGTGCTTCTTATGACAAGAAGGCAATGACAGCAGATGACAAACATTTTGTATGGCCTATCCCAACTTATGAGTTGAAGGTGAATGCAAAATTGGTTCAGAATGATGGCTATTAATAATCCGACATAGCCTTCAAAGAACATGAAGGAAGCCCCAAAGGTTGAACAAAGCCTTTGGGGCTTTTTTTTGAATGTCTGCTAAGGCATTGTTTGGCGGACGCAAGGTTTGGGACAAACTTTTATCGTGGGAGTTGCATTGTCTATAATAGCGAAGCCCAATGCAAAAGGAACCCCCAAAGAAACTGGCTGTCGGCATCCTCTTCAACGGGCATCCTCTTCATCCAAGGATTAGGAGATGAATGAGGTTGTGCCGCCATTCAAAATCCCGTCAACATCTTATATGGAAGAAGCGATTGGCAGGAAGTGATTGCCCATACTTGTATCGTCTGTAAAAAGAATCGCACAGTATCGTTGCGAGATACTGTGCGACCATTCAAGTGAGCGGTGAAAGCCTTAAATGCTATCCGCCAATTTGTTCAGCGTTTGTTTCGCATCGCCCAGTTCGAGATAGACGCCTTCCGCCTTTGAATAGAGCGGGTTGTCCACGCCGGCATACCCCGGTTTGAGGTCATAGTTGCAGATGATCACCTCGGGTGCCTTGTCCACGTCCAGAACAGGCATCCCGTAGATGGGCGTTCCCTCCGCGTTGCGGGCCGCCGGGTTGAGCACGTCGTTGGCGCCGATCACCACCACCGCGTCCGTGCTGGCGAAGTCGTCGTTGATGGCCTCCATTTCAAACAGTTTCTCGTAGGGCACGTCGGCCTCTGCGAGCAGCACGTTCATGTGCCCCGGCATGCGTCCTGCCACGGGGTGTATGGCAAACCTCACCCTTGCGCCGTTGTTCTCCAGTTTGTCGGCCAGCTGCTTCACCAGGTGCTGCGCCTGCGCCAGTGCCATTCCGTAGCCCGGCACGATGATCACGTCCTTTGCTG
>JALFBL010000008.1 GCA_022773395.1 Prevotella sp. | reverse complement strand
CGGCTATCAGCAAGGTGACGGCAACAATGACGAAGAGGATGCCTGTGACCAGTTGCCATGTGAGCCGTTCGTTGAAAACGGTAACGGCGATGGCTACGGCAGTGACGGGTTCCAGGGCACCGAGAATGGCAACGGGCGTGCTGCCTATTTCGTGGATGGCGGCACTGGTGCTCAGCAAGGAGATGGCTGTCGGGAAAAGTGCCAGACAGAAAGCGGAACTCCAGAGCCAAGGGTCGGCGGAGAGAATGTCGATGCAATGGACGTTGAATTTCGCCCCATAGATAACGGTGCCGGACAGAATGACGTAGAGGGTGAGTTTAAGGGTGGGCACATCTTTCAGTTTCTTGCCGTTCACTGCTACCAAATAGATGGCGTATGAGAGGGCGGACAGAAAGATAAACACCAGTCCGGTGGTGTTGAGCGTGGCTCCATTGTCGCCCCGATAGAGCATGCCGATGCCGCAAGTGGCCAGCAAGATGCAGAAAACGGTGGTGGACGATGCTTTCTCGCGGAAAAACAACGACATGATGATGGTCACCAAAATGGGATAGACAAACAGCAGGGTGGAGGCTATGGCCGCACCAATATACGAATAGGAAATGAAAAGCGTAAGGGAAGACATCGCCATGAGCACGCCCAGTACCATGAGCGGCACAATCTGATTCCTGCGGAGTCCGAACCCACGCCCTCTTGCCAACATCATGGCGGCCAACATGGGAATGGCAAATACGTATCTTAGAAAGAGGACACTGTAGGCATCGATGCCCTTGTTGAGCAGTGGCAGAGCGAACAGCGGATTGGTTCCGTAGCTCGCAGCTGCCAATGCACCTGAAAGATAACCTTTTACGGCTTTGTTCATTTTTTGTTCTTGGTTTTAAAGGCTCCTTTGTGTTTATAGAAATCCTGCAGCACATAGAAGGCCTGCTTGGTTTGCCCACGCTCGGACACAATGCCCTTGCGGTCGAAGAAATTCTGGGTCTCGTGGTTTTGACGGCGCGGCGAACGGAAGTCCATCAGCACCCTTGGAGCGCAACCGGTGAAACTGGAAATTTTATCAAACATTTTCAGGTTTTTCCTGAACACCTCGGCCTGATACTCTTCGGTCCACTTTTCAGTCTTCGCACCGAATCGGCCGGCCAAAGCCCCTGCACCAAAACCGCTGATGAACAGCGGTTTGTCTTTTGGAAGTGTCCATTTCTGCTTTTCGCAATCTTCGGGCAATCCGCTGTCCCATCCCAAGAAGTGGCTGATACTGATGATGTCCACATATTTGCTCAGGCGATCGAGAAAGGTGGCAACGCCGTTTTTGTTTTCCACTTCCATCGACAGTGTGAGCAAGCGCTCGTCGTCCTTGTTGCGCACCTGTTTGGCCAGTCCGGTCATAAAGTTGTCGCGGGCATCGTTTTGCGGTGTGTCGCTGCCCAAGCTCCAGACAATGACGGCGCAACGGTTATGGTCGCGGTTGATGTTGTCCTGCAGTTGGCGGGAAACATTGGCGTACGTGTCTTTGTTGTCCCACTGCAATGTCCGGAATACGGGCAACTCGCTCCACAGCAGCAGTCCGTAGCGTTCTGCCATGCGCACCATTTTTTCGTTGAAAGGGTTGTGTGCCAGTCGGAGCATGTTGCATCCCAAGAAGCGCGACCATGAAATCAATGTGCTGTCATCGCTCTCCGAATGGCATCTCCCGGTGCGGAAAGGCGCTTCGTCGTGGACGGAAACGCCCCGCAAGAAGATGGGCTTGTCGTTGAGCAATATCTGTTTTCCCTTGGTTTCTATGTGCCGGAATCCTATGTTGTCCTTGATGCGTTCGCCTTCGCATTTCAGTTCTATGTCGTAAAGCATGGGATATTCGGGCGACCACAATTCCGGTTTTTCGTTGAAAGTCGTTGCGGCATACCCTTTCTTGTCGGTATAGAGTTTCTGGCTGATTTTCAGCTCGGGAATCTTCACGTCTATCCTGACGCCAGGAACAGGCAGATTCAGTTGCACGGAAACTTCAATCTTGTCGTACTGACCCTTTTTCAGTTTCACAGAATAGTCATCAATATGTGCCATGGGTGTTTCTACCAACATCACGTCGCGCGTAATTCCACCGTAGTTCCACCAGTCGATGTTGGCCGACGGCACGGCATCCGTTCGCCGCCGGTTGTTCACCCGTGCCACGATGAAGTTTTCTCCTTTCTTCACTTTCTGGGTGATGTCGAAGAAGAAAGGCGTGAAGCCGCCTTCGTGCGAGCCAATCTTTTCCCCGTTCAGGTAAACGTCGGTCTGATAGTTGCTGGCACCGAAATAGAGATAGAGCAGCTTGTCTTTTTTCAGATTGTACCTGAAGTCTTTCTTGTACCATACTGTTCCTTCGTAAAACACCAGTTCCTTGCGCTGCGTGTTCCAGTCGCCGGGCACCATGAGCGCATCTTTCTCGCTGAAATCATAATCGGCGTGTTCGGAAGGCGACTGCGGCCGGGCGTTCATGAAGAATCCGTTCTTGCTCTCCTGCATGCGGTGGTCTTCCGTACCGGCATCGTATGGATCTATGATGACTTGCCACCACCCATTGAGCGATGTGGTTTTTCGTGCATAAACATTCTGCAGCACGTCGGCTGCCATTAACTGAATGTGTAAAAACAGCGTGCTGACGAATAATAAAAATAGTTTTTTCATCTGTGATTTGTCATTATGGATGCAAAATTACGATAATTATTCCATTCCATACTCATAAACCATGAAAGAAATGGAATACGGTGTCATTTCCCGACAAATAGGAAAATCTTCTTGCAGCCGTTTGTCCAAAGACGAGAGGCTCTTCTTCCGTTTGTGGAAAATGCTTTGTTCAAAAAGACGACACAGATGGCCGGAAAACTTTTTTCCCTTTGGATATGACGAGTCCGCCGGCATCTGGAGAAATCCGCCGGCCGCAAATGTCGTAATTCGCCGAAGCGCCGGCTGGAATGGAAACGGTTGGAATGCTGGCTGGAACGGCAGGACGGTTGAAATCGATGCTGACTTTCTGTCCCGCCTTTACATTTCTGATTTGATAGACGGCGGCTCTTCCTTCCGTCCTCTCTTCTGCCACCACTTCTGCCCCTCTTCCGTCTATGAGCACTTCAACGGCATCGAGCATGCCGCCGGAAACGCGAAGCGGCATACCCTTGTTGCTGGTGATCTCCACTTTAGAGGGCTTTCCATTGTTCCAATGAATGTCAACGGTAAAGTTGCCGACTGCCTTCAAACCGGTAATGCTGCCCAAAGTCCAAGCCTCAGGAAGAGCGGGAAGTAGCTCGATCACGTCATTCTGACTTTGCAAAAGCAATTCGGCAATGCCTGCGCAGACACCGAAGTTGCCGTCGATTTGGAAGGGAGCGTGCGAATCGTAGAGATTGTAATAGATGCCTCCTGCATATTGGTCCACACCGTATGAGGTGGAATGTTTGAGCGCATTCTTGATAATGGTGCGGGCATGGTTACCGTCTTTGGCTCTTGCCCAGAGGTTCACCTTCCATCCCATGGACCATCCGGTGGCGGCGTCGCCGCGCAATTTGAGGGCGTTGACGGCAGCCTCGTAGTAGCCGTCGCCCTGGCGTACTTGATTGAGCGGATAAAGACACATCAGATGGCTCATGTGGCGGTGTCCTTTGTCCGAAGAAATGCTGTAGGGCGTGTATTTCCATTCTTTCAGGAGTTTGTCGCCTTTCTTGATGCCGTTATGGGTTGCCCAACTGCCCCAATCGCCTTTGTAATCTTCAAGATGGAGACCTGTATCGGTGTTTTTGATGTAGTCTTGAAGGCGGCTTAGGTCGTTGGGAGTAAGTCCTGCATCGGCCATTCCCAGAACATTGATGGCTTCCATGCAACTTTGCAGGTTCGCCGTCACCAACTGTTGCGCATGGGCGGTGGCGTCTTCTTTGGGGTGGTCGTTTTGTTCGGGCGAATATTCATCGGGGCAAACCCATGTGCCATCCTTTGCGATGCGGTCTTTGACCATGCGCCCCATCCAAAATTCCGCCGAGCTCCACATTGCGGGGAATGCCCGTTTCAGGAACTCTTTGTCGAGCGTGTAACGATAGTGTTGCCAGAGATGGGACACATACCACGCATTGGCCACGAAATAGTTGTCGCCCCAAGTGGACATTCCTCCGAAGATGTTGCTTTCGGTAAACACCGTCCATCCTTTGTCCTGTCCGCCACGCCGGGCTGCCCTTTGCCAGTTGGCCGACTGGGCGTTGTCGATAATGAAGTTGAGGAAAGGAAGGTGGCAGTCGCCGAGATGGGTGGGTTCGGCAGGCCAGTAATTCATCTGCACATTAATATTGGTGTGTATGTCCGAGTTCCAAGGTGCATCGGGCCGGTCGTTCCATATTCCCTGTAGGTTGGAGGGTACGTTTACGCCGCGGCTGGAGGAAATTCCGAGGTAACGTCCGAAATGGAAATACAGTTGTTCGAGAAACAGACCCTCGGCAGTGGATTTGTTGGCATCTGCCGCATTGTAGTAGTTGACAAGGCTTTCCGTATCGCGGCGGGAGACCGAATTTTTGATGTTGAGGTGCACGCGGTCGGTATAACTTGTGAAGTTCTGCACGTGGGCATCGTAAAGTGCTTTCCAGCCTTTGGCGGCTGCGGCATTCACCGTGTTTTTCACTTTTTCGGCCACCGTTGCGGCATCGCCTTTTGTGCGGGAGGCTTCCGAACTGTCGAAAGTTGTTGCGCCCGAGAACACGAGAAGCACTTCGGAGGCATCTTTCACTTCAATGCCTTTGTCGGTCCGGGCAATTGAACCGTCCACCGGAACTACCTTGAAGCGGAAGTGGTGATACACGGTGGTGAGTTTTCCTGAGAAATGGCCTTCGCCGTTGGATGTGTAAGCAACGGTCGATGAGTTGGTCTCCTCGCCGGGTTTCACAGAGAAGAGCAGGGAAAGCCGGTGGTTGCCCACTGTCTTGTACTGCACCGCCACAACGCCATCCGGCTCGGAAGCGATGTAGCGGCGAGTATATGCCGTTCCGTCGGCATCGGTGAAGTTCACACCGCCCACTCCTTGTTCTATGTCGAGAAAGCGAACATAGCCAAGGACTTTCTTTCCTGCCGCCGCATCAAACAGATGGTCGGAGAGGTTGGTGACGGAAAGATTCCCGAAGTTCAGGTATTTTCCGTATGTTCCCATATCGTTCGGGCCACCCGTCCAAAGCGTTTTTTCGTTGAACTGTATTTCGTCTTTCTTCACGCCCCCCAAAAGGCTGGCGCCCAATTGCCCGTTTCCGATGGGCAGCGAGTATTCCATCCACACATTGGCCGCGTTGGTCAGTGTGGCAGGACGGTTGTACCAGAGGGTGTGTTTCCTTTCGGGCATGAAAGTGCTGGCACCTACCACCTCGTATTCCGTCACTTCGTCGGGATTGACGAAGAAAAGAGGGTTGTTGACATCACCGACTGTCCACAGCCCGAGATTCACGCCGTGGGTGGCACCTCCCCATTGATTCATGGCCTTCGACTTGTCCGGTGACTTTGTGATTTCAAAATATCCGCTCCCCGCATTGCTGTTGACGAGGGAAAGGGTAGTGGCTTTGCTCTGTTCTGCCACGGCACAAAACAGGTCGGCACTTTGTCCGTTGGTGGCAGTGGCATGCTTCATGCCCACAAAACGACCGCTGCTGGACAGGAGAACAAAACTGTTTTGCGTACCGATAAAGGCAAACAGTTGTCCGTCTTTTTGGGCAGCGATATTAGTGGTGAGCAGGGCGTTCTCTCCGTTTTCCTGCAGGAAACAGCCTCCGGTCTTGAATTGGATTTTGAAATAGACAGGGGCTTCCGGGCTGCTGAATACAGGCACATCGCTTTGGGCACTGCTTCTGATGATGAAACCAACAAACAGCATGAATAGGATGAGCGGTTTTTTCATTTGTAAAGAAATTTGGATGTGTATATGTCTGTTTGGCACAAAGATACAACGATTTATTGTTTTGAGCAATTCTGACAGGTAAAAAACGACAAACTGCAATGCTTTTTCAATGAAAAGCCGTACATTTGCACATCTTCATATATACGTAAAAGAATGCAGGCAATTATATTGGCGGCGGGTATGGGTCGCAGGTTGGGTGATTTCACCAAGGAGAACACGAAGTGCATGGTGCCGGTGAACGGTGTGCGGCTGATCGACCGCATGCTGAAGCAACTGGAACGGCTGGACTTGAGACGGCTGATCGTGGTGGTGGGCTATCAGGCGGAAAACCTGATGAAACACATCGGCAACAACTACAAGGGGACGCTTCCCGTTGAGTTTGTGGCCAATCCCGTTTTTGACAAGACCAACAACATCTACTCGCTCTCGTTGGCGAAGGAGCAGTTGCAGGAAGACGATACGTTGCTGGTTGAGTCGGACCTGATTTTTTCGGACCGACTGCTTGAAACGATTGTCAGCGACAAACGTCCCAACATTGCGCTGGTGGCAAAATACGAGACATGGATGGACGGCACGATGGTGCAGATAGACAGCGAGGGAAACATCCTGAATTTCGTGCCCAAGAAAGCTTTCGACTATGCCGATGCGGACCAATATTACAAAACAGTGAACATCTACAAGTTCAGCCGAGACTTCTCGCGCAACATCTATGTTCCCTTTTTGGATGCCTACTGCAAGGCACTGGGCAACAACGAATACTATGAACAGGTGCTCAGGGTAATCACCCTGCTGGACAACACCAATCTGAAAGCCTTGCCCGTTGGCGGTGAAAAATGGTATGAGATAGACGACGTGCAGGATTTGGACATTGCCGAAACTCTCTTTGCCGAGGACGACGAGATGCTGCGACGGTACAACTACCGGTACGGCGGCCACTGGCGGTTTCCCAAGATGCTGGATTTCTGCTATTTGGTGAACCCCTTTTTCCCACCCGAACGACTGAAACAGGAAATCAAGTCGAACTTCGACACACTGCTTACCGAATATCCTTCGGGAATGTATGTCAACTCGCTGCTGGCCGGAAAGTATTTCGGCATCAAGCAGGAATACACCGTGGTGGGCAATGGGGCGGCGGAACTCATCAAGAGCCTGATGGGGCGCAACCGCGGAAAGATAGGCGTGGTGTATCCCACTTTCGAGGAATATCCCAACCGCCTGCCCCAAGAAGACATCGTGGCGTTTGTTCCAGACAACGGGAATTTGGCCTACGATGCACAGATGTTGAAACGCTTTTTCAGCGACAAAGACGTGGCCACGCTCTTGCTGATCAATCCCGACAACCCTTCCGGCAATTTCATTCCCAAGGACGATGTGCTTTCGCTGGCAGCGTGGTGCAAGGAAAGGGAGGTGAGACTGATTGTGGATGAATCGTTCGTGGATTTCAGCGATGGTTTCGAGCACAATTCACTGTTACACGATACCATTCTGGAGGAATACGACAATCTGATGGTGATGAAAAGCATTTCCAAGTCGTATGGTGTTCCCGGCCTGCGCCTGGGCATTCTGGCCAGCAGCGACCGGCAGTTGGTGGCGTGGATGAAAAAGGACATTTCCATTTGGAACATCAACTCGTTTGCCGAGTTCTACATGCAGATTTTCAACAAATACACCGCCGACTACCAAGAGGCTTGCAGCAGGTTCATTGCCGAACGCAACCGGTTTGGAAAGCGGCTGCGCACGGTGCCCTTTCTGCGGGTACTGCCCACGCAGGCCAATTATTTCTGCTGCGAAATCACGGACAGATACACATCGTCGGAACTCACGAAAATACTGCTGGCACGGTTCGATATCATGATCAAGGACTGCACTTCCAAATCATCGTTGAAGGACAGAAACTATGTCCGCCTGTCGGTGCGCAACCAGGCAGACAACGACCGGCTGGTGGAGGCGCTGCTCGCATTGGCGCAAGAGTCCCCGTCTGCGACGGAGGCGATGTGGAAAGAAAGAGAATGGGGCGCGGGCACGACAAGAAAATCAAGAAAACCGGGAAGAAAATGAAGATATGTATTTGCGGAGGAGGCAATCTGGGACATGTAACGGCAGGATTTCTGGCAGCGCAGCCGTCGCTTGAGGTTTCGCTGCTCACCCGTTGCCCTGAACGCTGGAGCCGCCGTCTGACGGTGGCAACGCCACAAGGCGAAAATCTGTATGGAACGCTCAAAACGATTACCGACAATGCTGAAACGGCAGCAACAGGAGCCGACATGCTGCTGCTGTGCCTTCCGGGATTTGCCATCCGTGAGGAACTGCGGCGAATCGCTCCTTTTGTGCCGGCCCATGCACCCGTAGGCAGCGTGATTTCGAGCACAGGCTTTTTCTTTCAGGCTGCGGACGTTCTGTCTCCGGCACAACCTGTCTTCGGCTTTCAGCGCGTTCCTTTCATTGCCCGCACCGTGCAATACGGACATTCCGCAAGACTGATGGGCTACAAGCCATCTTTGCGCATAAGCGTGGAGCGGCTCGATGACAAGGAGAATTTCCGGCAGCTCATCGAGCAACTGTTCCAGACACCCACAGTCCTGCTCGGCAGCCACTACGAGGCAAGTCTCACCAACAGCAATCCGTTGCTGCATCCGGCACGCCTCTACACGTTGTGGAAAGACTGGCATCCGGGCATTTTCTATCCCAGACAGGGTCTGTTCTACGAAGAATGGACGGAAGAGGCTGCCGAACTTTACATACAGATGGATCACGAACTGCAGTTGCTCCTGCAGGCACTCCCCGTCACTCCCGGCTGCATTCCTTCCGTTCTCGACTACTACGAGAGCGGCGATGCCGTTTCGCTGGCTGCCAAACTGCGTTCCATCAAGGCCTTTCAAGGCATTCTTTCGCCCATGGTTCAAACACCGCAAGGCTATGTACCCGATGTGCAAAGCCGCTACTTCACAGAGGATTTTCCCTACGGACTGGCCATTTTGCAACATCTTTGCCATGAGCACCACATCCATGCACCTTATATAAATAAGGTCCATGGATGGGGAAACGGTGTGTTGAAAGCCGAATAGGAATGTGAATCTCTTCCTGTTTGCTAAGAATGTGCCAAACTGAAAAATACAAAGATTAACAAACGGCCGAAATACTTTAACACGAAAAACGGCCGTTTTCTGAAAAAAGTTTTCCGCGCGCCCAAATACGCGATTCTACGGGCGTTTGGCAAACGACTGGCATACAGCGAGTTGAAAAATATTGACAAATCCTGCCCGGTAATTTATGCCTACTTACATGGTAATTTATGCCAAATTACCATGTAAGTAAGGCTTACTTACCCGGTAAAATATGCCAAAATGCGATGTAAGTAGGCATAAATTACTG
>JALFBL010000038.1 GCA_022773395.1 Prevotella sp. | reverse complement strand
TACAAAACGAAAAAAGAACATGAAACATTACAAATTGTTGTCATTGGCAACCGTTGCCTTGTTGGCACTCGCAGGCTGCAACAATAACGAGACAGTGCAAGACATCGCCCGACAGGGTGAGGAAGACCTGGCTGGACAGACCGAGTTTGCCATGGTCGAGGAGGAAATCAGGAACGAGGGCATGCCCGGCGAGGCTGCCGTCTCGGCAAGCACTCCGCAAACCCGCACGGCAGGCTTCTACACCGGCAGCCAGCTCGATTTCTACTGGAAGGAGGGCGATGAGTTGTGGCTCTTAGACCCCACGGCTACGCCCAACCTGATCAAGAGTTACCGCAGCAGCATCAAGGCTCTGATGGAGCAGCACAACGACAACAAGGTGGCCCGCGCCTCGTTCTGGTTCAAGGGGCACTATACCCAGTCGCAATACGTGGTGCGCTACACGGGCAAGGGCAACACCGCGGGCGACAAGGTGACTATCAGAATAAATCAGGAAACAACCAAGTTTCCCAACAACCACAACTTAGGCATCAACGGCGACTGCGCGAGTGCCATTGCAAGGAAGGATGCCTCTACCGGCCGCTACCTCTTCACGCTCACCCACCGCGCGTCGTATCTCACCTTTACGCCACACTCCACCCACAACTTTGCCAACACGGTGAAGGTGACGAAAATCAGAGTGAAAGCCAACAAGCCCATCGCCGGCGTGTATGATTTCAGCACCAACAAGATAGCCGACAATGCAACGCCGTTGTCCAGCTCCTCCACGGCCATCACGCTGACGCCCAAGAGCGGCGGAGTAGTGGGCTGTCCGCTGCCCGGCTCCACCGACTGGCAGAAGAACGCCTGCACGATGGTCATCGCCCCGGGCACATACAGTTGGATAGAGGTGGAATACACCGTATATGACTCGGCCACGAAGACGGAGGGCAAGTTTGCCAAACGATACAACAACGTGACCCTGAAGCCCGGCCGCAACCGACGCATTGACCCGGATATCAGGTTTGAGACACACGACCAATATGATTACTGGATGTGGGACGCAAACTATACAGCCCACTACTGGAAGGCCGCAACTCCACCCGTACTAAACGGAGAATCTGCATCAGGCTATCCTCCATACAGTGTAAGCACATCAGGCGCACCCCTTTCTGGTTTGTCTAACTCGCAGAACTATCCCGTACAGGCAGTGCTATCTGGCAGCGGTCCCGATACCCACACCAGCATTTATACGGGCGGCGGCTGTCGCCTGCTCAGCGTCAACCAACTGCTGTGGCTTGTGCAGAAAGGTAATCCGCATGTGGAGAAAGACAGGCCATGGACCATGCCAGGAACCGGTCATCTCTACAAGGGCGGAATGTGGTTTTACAAGAAGGCGAATATCGCAGGATTCAGAAAAGACCAATCGCCAGACGGAAGCGACTATCGCTATGGCGGCGATGTAAACTATACATACACTAATTTGAAGACCGGCGAGCCCAAACCAAACAACGGCAAATACTTCTTCCTCCCCTTCACGGGCTATTTCCGTGATGGCAAGTTGAACAACAGGGGCATTGCCGGCTACTACTGGTCGCAGTCGTCGGCTCCTGATGCGGGAGGCCGCCAGCGGGCTTACTCCTTGAGGCTGTACGGTGACAGGATACAAGTTACAGGAACATGGCGAACCGATGGATGCTACTACATGCTGAATGAGCTAAACGGTATTATGGATTAGCACATGCCTCAGCCTGCCCGTAAGACAAGCAACCCACGGGCAGGCTCCCCTCGCTCTTTGACATACTGACACACGACGGAAACGGAAATCAGGAACAAATCGGCCGAAATGCTTGGAACTTCCACTTATTTGTATTACATTTGCATACAACGTAATCAGAAAGGATAAGAAAATGGACACGATGACTGTAAGAAAGCCGGCATCTTTCAGACTGAACGCCGAATTGCTCGAAACGCTGAAGCGGCATGCCAAGGCCGCCAACCGCAGCCTGAACAACTATGTGGAAAGTCTGCTGCTCGATGCCATGTACTTTGAGCCGAACGAGGAGACGAAAGCCGCCATTGAGGAGGCACGGTCGGGAAAACCCCTCGAAAGTCTTGAATTGGATGATTTTGACAACTATGTCAGAAGCCTTTAGCGATGGAACTCAAACAAACCGGTCAGTTCAAGAAAGACCTCAAGCGCTATAAGCACGAACAAAGAAAACTTGAGAGTCTGAAGGCCGTGCTTCATTATCTTCGGGAGCATGGAAAAGTGCCTCGGGAGAATCGTCCGCACCTCTTGTCGGGCGAGTACAAAGGCTGCATGGAATGTCATGTAGAAAACGACTTCCTGCTCATCTGGATAGACGAAAGCAAAGGCATCATCAAATTGCTGAGGCTTGGCAGCCACTCCGAACTTTTCAGAAAATACTGAACCTCTCTTTCCGTCCCACGCTCCGCAACATCCGAGAGCGTTGGACGATTGTTTTCCACCACCA
>JALFBL010000032.1 GCA_022773395.1 Prevotella sp. | reverse complement strand
CAAAGGATGCTGAAAGGATTGAAAATACACCGTTTTGCATCCCGCCTATTACAGATTTTCAGTGAAACATTCTTTCTGGAAGAAGGATTCATGCGTCTCGCTCCCATTAATGACAATCAAACTGCTCAAATCAGAAAAATTTTACTTAATACTAACATACAATGAACACAAATCCTTACAACATTGAAAAAGACCTCCGCTATCTTGAATTGCTGGCAAAGTCTTTCCCCACCGTTGCAGAGGCAAGTACCGAAATCATCAACCTGCAAGCCATTCTGAACCTTCCCAAGGGAACAGAACATTTCATTGCTGACCTGCATGGGGCGTATCCCGCTTTCCAACACGTGCTGAAAAATGCTTCTGGAAATATCAAGAGAAAGGTGAACGACCTGTTTGGAAATGAAATCAGAGATTCGGAAAAGCGTGAACTGTGCACATTGATTTATTACCCTGAACAAAAACTTGAACTGGTAAAAGAATCGGAAGACGACATTGAAGATTGGTATCACATCACCATACACAAACTTGTCAGAGTTTGCCGTGTAGTAGCCAGCAAATACACTCGCTCGAAAGTAAGAAAGGCACTGCCAGAGAATTTCTCATACATCATTCAGGAATTGCTGCACGAGAAAACAGAGGATTACAACAAGGCCGACTATGTGAAAGTGATTATCGACACTATCATAGACACTGGAAGAGCCGATGACTTTATCAAAGCCATTTGCGAAGTCATTCAACGTCTTGTCATCGACCAGTTGCATATATTGGGAGACGTGTTCGACAGAGGCCCTGGTGCCCATCTGATTCTTGACATGATGAAACGCTACCAGAACTGGGATATCCAATGGGGTAACCATGATATTGTATGGATGGGGGCCTGTGCAGGCAACAAGGCATGTGTGTGCAATGTTGTCCGCATTTCTCTTCGCTATGCGAACCTCATGACACTTGAAGAAGGATATGGCATCAATCTCATGCCGTTGGCCACATTTGCCATGAACACCTATGGAAACGACCCCTGTGAAGAATTCCTGCCCAAGTCGAATGGGGGAAGCGATAAAATCGACGACAGCAATACGCAACTCATCGCACAGATGCACAAAGCCATCTCCGTGATCCAGTTCAAAGTGGAATCGCAAATGTTCCACAAACATCCGGAATGGAAGATGGAAGACCGCGACCTCTTGAATTGTGTGGATTACGAGCGTGGCGTATGCACCATTAAGGGCAAGGATTATCTCATGAAGTCGTGCCATTTCCCCACCATCAATCCCAAGAATCCCACGGCTCTTACGCCCGAAGAGAAGAAACTGATGGACCGCCTGCATCATTCTTTCGTTGTCAGCGAAAAATTGCGCAAGCACATTAATCTGATTCTTTCACACGGAAGCATGTTCTCCATCATTAACCGCAATCTGTTGTTTCATGCTTCTGTGCCTTTGAATGCGGACGGAACGCTGAAAGAAGTGGAATTGTATAAAGGGAAAAAATATGCAGGAAAGGATTTGATGCAACAAACCGACTTGTTAGTACGCACTGCTTTCCAGTCGGACAGCAACTCTACAGAGCGCAATTACGCCATCGACTATTTCCTTTATTTATGGTGCGGTCCGGACAGTGTTTTGTTCGACAAGGCGAAAATGGCAACGTTCGAACGTTACTTTCTCTCCGACAAGGCCACACACAAAGAGGAGAAAGGAAACTTCTTTGCATTGCGTGAAAGGGAAGATGTGTGCGACCGCATTCTCGATGCGTTTGGCGTGGAAGGATCCAACCGCCACATCATCAACGGTCATGTGCCGGTTCATGTGGTGAATGGAGAGAATCCGATAAAAGGAAACGGCAAACTGATGGTGATTGACGGCGGACTTTCGCATGCTTACCACAAAGAAACGGGCATTGCCGGATATACACTGGTCTATCATAGCCGTGGTTTCCAGCTAGTGCAGCACGAGCCATTTACCAGCGAAGACGATGCTGTGAAGCGTGGGATAGACATCAAGAGTACCACCCAGCTTGTTGAAATGACCGACCACCGCATGTTGGTGGCAGATACAGACATAGGGGCTGAACTGAAAAAGCAGATAGCGGCCCTCAAAGAATTGCTCTACGCTTATCGTCACGGATACATCAAGGAGAAAGAATAGTGTCTCCCTGTAAGTGAAAAGGGGCAATGCCTTTGAGATGAAGCAGGTGAAGATTGTCCGGCTTCACACATTCATAGATATAGCCATTGATTGTGGCATAGTAAACAACAGACAAGACGGCTATCTTGTCTGTTGCTTTTTTAAACGACCGCACTCCCGAGCGATTGTATTCATCGGTATATTTTTCCAGCAAGCGGCCTATTCCCAAATTCGCATATTCTATCGTGATACAAGGGTCGATGGTGAATTTGTATGCCAACGCTCCATTTCTGTCAGTAGCTGTCACTTTGCCTTTTTCATCGATGACGAAGTCCACTTGCATGCCCGTGAAATCTTGGGCATCCTCTTCCATGTTGGCGAAAAGATTGCCGAAGACTGCCGACAATTGCTTGCACTGGCTCAAGGCAAAAGCCAGGGGAATTGTCAACAGCAGTGAAAAGAATACCAGCAGTTTTTTCATCAATCGCTCCTCCTCTTTTCTGTCAACACCTTTTCCATTTCTTCCAGCTCCCTTTCTGTTCTTTCACCACCCTTTTCATCTCTTTCATTCGTCAGTTGTCTTTCTGTTTCAGAATACCGCTGTCCGTTTCACGGTTGTTCATGTGTTTCTCCACGTCTTGGGTCTTTCTGCCTTTTGACAATCTCCAACTGATGCGCAACGACAGCATATTTCCGAAATCACGATTATGAACGGTCGTCACCTTGTGTACATATTTGTTGACGAGTTCTTCCCGATGCAACAAAGGATTCTTTTCAAAGCAGTGTTGCCAGTACATTCCGAATGTGAAATCGCCCAAGCGGTAGGACGCCGTCAGATAATAGGCGTACCCTTGATAGCCCTTGGTTTCGCCTTCCAACCATCGCCAGCCGCTGTCGGCATTGGCAGTCATCGTGAGTTTGCCAAGATATGCCGTGAGTTGCCCGCCCCCAAACCATGACGAATAATGGTGCTTGTAGGTGTCGCCGTAATTGAAACAGCGGGCAAGTCCTCCCCAAAAGGATACCGACAATTTTTCTGGAACAATGTCGTAGCTCGTATAGTTGGAGACGTGCAGCAGGTTGATGCCCTCTTGGTTTTTGTTGCCGTAAATGAATTTCACATTTCTGTCCTGCCCTTCTCTCACATCGATGTAAGGCATGTCCGTATGGGCATTGATGCGATATAGCGTATTTATCTCTGAATAGAATCTGGGACGTTGGTACGACAGTGTTGCCGTATGTTCCGTTCTCCGTCCCGGCTTCAGTTCTGGATTTCCCAAACCGATGTCTATCTCATTGCTCTGCACAGCGGCGTTCACCATTTTTTCGGATCGTGGTGGTTTTTGCCGGGTAGTTATGTCATATTTCAGTTTCAAACGATCGGTTAAACGATAGCTCAACGTGAACTTGGGTCTGAACAGCCAATGGTCAAATGCATTTGTGGCTTGACGATAATATTGGCGGCTGAAACCTGCTCCCAACACAAAGTCCAACCGTTTCCAACTGCCCTTTACTTGCGAGAAAATCTTCACGTCACTGTTTCTAAAAGCACTCAACGCCTCAATATTTCCCTCGTAAACATTGTCCGTATAGCGTTGGCGATATTGCCATCCCGATGACCATGTGAAGACTCTCAGCACGTTCTCGTACAGCACCTCGGAAGACAACGAGTACATATTGCCTTTCGTGGAGTATGAATAAGGCATTTCACTCTGGTATGCGTAGTGATAGTTGCTGCCTACGTACGTGCCCACCATATTGGCGGACAGAGACTGGTGACGGGCAAAGTTGCAGTTGAAATACACGTCGAGAATGGGTGAAACAGCGCGGTCTCTGCTCTCAATCATTACATCCCCCACCTTTCCGTTTATAATGGTTTGGCGGCGATTGAAGTTCTTGGGCGAACGACTAAAGTTGCCGCTTAACTCTATTTGCAGCACATACCTGTTGGAATCCGTCAGATTGTACTTCATTGTCAATTCATGTCCCATGTTCTTTGACCGGCTCTCCAAATCCTTTCTCTTTATCTGATATATATAAGGTGACGCACTGTTCACGCCCGGTGAGACATTTTCGGGCAGCAAATAATCGGCACTCTCTTCATATTTGCTGCCTTTCAAATTCTGATAACTGAGTCCGTAGTTGAACGACCACTCACTTTTGCCCTTGTTGTATTTGGCAAAAAGATTGGCATTGCCGTTGGCAGCAACCAGCGTCTGTGATGCATCCGTCCCCAACGCATATCCGCTCTCTGCTTTTTTCACGATGAAATTGATGACACAGCCCACGTCCTCGCCATATCTTACACCGGGATTCTGAATGAATTGCACATACTGAATCATCTGCATATCCATGGAAAGCAAGTCGTTTTTAGAAGCCGGTACATCGTTGATGCGCACCTGGACCTCTCCCAAAGCAGGCAGACCGGAAATGGTGTGAAGCACCTCGTCCACCCTGATGTTGGGCAGGGCGAGTTTGCTTAAAATGGCATAGCCGTCCTTTGACGTTTCCTTTTGTTTGCTTGTGGGATAGACAATTTTCCCGTCAGGTTTGTCGACTATCCGGGCAGCCTGTACCACTACTTCCTTTAACATCACGGAATCTTTCACCTCTTGTGCTACTGCCACAAGAGGCACTGTTGCGAACAATAATAAAATAATTAATCTATTCATATTCACCCTTGCTGAATTTTTTCAGCAAAGGTAAACAAGGATTCAGAGAGGATGGGAAAAAAATACTGACATTTAACTGACAATCAATATTACTCTGATTATCAATCAGATGGAATGCTTTTTAATTGGAGATCAAATAATAGGCTCTGCCCCTGTCCGATTCGATGCGCAGTTTTCCGCTTTGCTCCACAATCGGTTTCAACCTCCTGATCAGTGAATAGAGCGTTTCATTGGCATCAGTCTTTTTGGGCCACAGAGCGTTACATATCTCTTGCTTTTCAAGTCGATGGTTCGCCTTGGCAAAAAACATTTCCATCAACCGATGCTGCATGGGCGTGAGATGTACCTGCCTGTGGTGCTCGTCATAAAACAGATGCTCGTCCAACGAATAGGCCAAACCGCCCACCGTTTTCATGTTCGTTGGCCTTTCAGGAAGGCCTCCCTTTTGGGGGTTGAGGTGCACAGGAATGCAAATGGACATCGCCTGCTCCATCTTCCGCCGGCGCATGGTGGGTATTGATGTCCCCGCCCAAAGCAATGCCATGAACAAGAACAAGTTGGACAATCGCTGGTCGGACATTTCATATATTGCTGCCATCGTGCAGTCGGACATTCCTACCATTTCCAATTTCTGCTTTCCCCTGCTCTTCACCACTTTCATGGAAAGATACACCTTGTCGCGTAGAGCATCGATGGTGATGAAATCGCGATACGTTCGGATGGTGTCGGCTGTTATCTTGTCGTTTTGCTGCACTTCCAAAGTTTTTCGCAATGCCTGCTTCATATCTGTTTCTATTCTGTTTTCCGTCATTTTGTAACTACCCACTCCTGTAACCACAGAAGCAATGATGAGGTTGACAAAAATGATGACAACAATATGTGGTTTCATAAGAAAAGTGTTTTGTTGCCGCAAAGATACAAAATTCTTGGCAAATCCAGTCGTTCCGTCAAGATTGTTTAAGAATTTATTGGATTGGTAGGAGTGCATGGAGAATCAGGTCTTAGAAAAACCATTCCTTCTTATGCTGACGGGTGGTTGAAAGAATCAATGTCTTTTGAAAATATCAACTATGAAGAGATATGTCATAATGATGATTGGTTTGAATCGACTACCTTGGACAAAGTTAAGCGTATCGGTGTGTTGCTGATGAATATGGAAGAAGCAGAACAGAATTGAATTTTCTGAATGTCGCAAAACAGGGCTGTGGCATCGGCCGAAAAGAAACGGATTGCCTGCGCAACAGACAGTCCGTTTCTTTTATTGTTCTTCCGCTGAAAACAACGAAACATAAGAGCGTTCTCTGCGAACCTATCCTCCAAAGTTGTCGTACAGAATGGATTCGGGGTCAACGCCCAAACTGTCGAGCATTTTGACAACAGCATTGGACATAGGGCCGGGACCGCACATATAGTATTCTATGTCTTCGGGAGCCTCATGGTCTTTCAGATAGGTGTCGTGCATTACTTGATGAACGAACCCTGCGGTGTACTTCACACCTGCCTCATCGGCAGCGGGGTCGGGACGGTCGAGAGCGAGGTGGAAATGGAAATTGTCGTATTCCTTTTCCAAACCCAAGAAGTCGTCCAGATAGAACACTTCGCTGAGTGAACGCGCTCCATAGAAATAGTGCATCTGACGGTTGCGCGTGTGCAAAGTTTTCGTCATGTGCATGATCTGTGCGCGCAAAGGAGCCATGCCGGCACCTCCGCCTACCCAAATCATTTCTTTCTTGCTGTCGAAAATAGGATGGAAATCACCGTAGGGACCGCTCATAATTACCTTGTCGCCCGGTTTGCGCGAGAAAATATACGACGAGGCGATGCCCGTGGGCACATTCTGGAATCCCACTTCCGGACGTGGCTTGAACGGCGTTGTTGCAATGCGCACCGTCAGCATGATGCGATCGCCCTCGGCAGGATAGTTGGCCATGGAATAGGCGCGAACCGTTTCTTCGGGATTGTGAGCCTTCAATGAGAATATGTTGAAATTCTCCCAGACAGGCAGATATTCGGCACCAATGCTGTCTTTGTCAAAATCTTTGTCATAGTCAATGCAATCGTAGGCAGGAATCCTGATTTGTGAATAGCTTCCCGGAACGAAATCCATGTGCTCGCCTGGAGGCAATGCTACGATGAACTCTTTGATGAAACTTGACACGTTGTTGTTGGAGATTACCTCGCACTCCCATTCTTTCACACCCATGACACTTTCGGGAACCCTGATCTTGAGATCGTTTTTCACCTTACATTGACATCCCAAACGCCAGTGGTCTTTGATCTGCTTGCGAGTGAACTGTGATTTCTCTGAGTCGAGAATTTCACCTCCTCCCTCCAGAACCTGTACCTTGCATTGTCCGCAACTTGCCTTTCCGCCACAAGCCGATGGCAGGAAAATTCCGTTTTCGTTGAGTGTAGCCATCAGTGATGAACCTTGTTCCACGGAGAGGGTCTTGTCACCGTTTATGTCGATATTCACCTGCCCACTTGGCGACAAATAGCGTTTTGCCACCAAGAGCAGTATGACCAAGAGGAGTATCGTGACAAGGAAAACTCCTATACTTACACCAATAAATTGTCCCATATTATATCTTTCCTCCTCTTTAAATGTTTAAACCACTGAAACACATCATTGCCATGGCCATCAAGCCTACAGTGATGAAGGTGATACCCAATCCTTGCAAGGGCTTTGGCACATCGCTATAGGTCATTTTCTCACGAATGGCGCCCATCAGCACAATGGCCAATGTCCAGCCAATGCCGCTTCCCACCGCATAGGCAATGGCATCCCAAATGCTGCCGATGTATTGCGTGCTGGTGGGAACCAGATTGATGCGCTGCTGCATGAACAATGAAGCACCCATGATGGCGCAGTTGACGGCAATCAGAGGCAGGAAAATGCCCAAGGCCGCGTACAGAGAAGGACTGTAACGCTCTACTACCATCTCCACCAGTTGTACGATTCCGGCAATGACGGCAATGAAGAGAATGAAACTGAGATACGACAAATCCACGCCAGGAATCAAACAGTTGGGGCCGAGCACCTTGGTCTGGAGTAGATAGTCAACAGGGACGGTAACCAGCAATACGAAAGTGACAGCCAAGCCCAGTCCCAACGATGTCTTCACATTCTTGGAAACGGCAAGGAATGAACACATGCCGAGAAAGAATGCGAAAATCATATTATCGACGAAAATCGACCTGAAAAATAAACTTATTATATGTTCCATGATTATTTCTCCTTAACAAAAAACGCACTGTGAACCCAAATAACGCAGCCCACCAAGATAAGTGCCATGGCGGGCATGGTCATCATACCATTATTCGTGTAGCCTGCATCGTAAAAAAACTGAGGAATGAGCTGGATGCCCAACAGGCTTCCACGCCCCAGCAATTCGCGCACTGCTCCAACGATGACGAGAATGAGCGCATAACCAAGCCCATTGCCTATGCCGTCCAAGAAACTAGGCCAGGGCTTGTTCATCATGGCAAATGCCTCAAGGCGACCCATTAGAATACAGTTGGTAATGATCAATCCCACATACACGGAAAGTTGAACGCTCACATCATAGGCAAAAGCCTTGAGAATTTGGCTGACAATCGTTACCAAGGCAGCCACTACCACTAATTGCACGATGATGCGGATGCGCTGTGGAATGGTATTGCGTATGATGGAAATAATCACATTGGAAAAGGAAGTGATGACCGTCACGGCAAGCCCCATCACAATGGCCGGCATCAACTGTGAGGTAACGGCCAGAGCGGAACAAATGCCAAGAACCTGAACAAGTATGGGATTGTCCAAATTCAGCGGATTGGTGAAAACTTCTTTGTTTTCTTTAGAAAATAACTTGCTCATAGTTTACTTGTTGTTTAAGAATTTTGCGTATTTACCGATACATTCTTTCAACATGGCTGCTACGCCATCGCTGGTCAGAGTGGCACCAGACACGGCATCCACCTGCGTGGTGGGGTCTTCCACTTTCTTGTTTACGCTAAGAGCGATGGCATTGTCGCCGGCTTTGAAAAGTTTCTTGCCTTGGAACTTTGCCTGCCATCCTTCATTGTCTTTGATTTCGGCTCCCAGTCCGGCTGTTTCGCTGTCGTGGTTGAAATAGGCGCCATAGACGGTATTCTTGTCCTCGTCAATGGCAACATAGCCGCTGATAGGTCCCCAAAGCCCCATTCCATAAACGGGAATCACATATTTGGTGGCACCCTTCACTTTACATATATATAAGGCGAGCCGTCCTTCTTTGGCATCAGTACTGCCCAACTTGAATCCGTTGTCCTCTCCGCCTTGCGTACCCTGTGCCTGTATCTGGGCATTTTCATCAATAACGGCATCGGAAACAATCACTTCTTTGTATGTCTTCTCGGCTTCAACATTGTCCAGTCCTCGGATATTCAATGAATAGAGAATCTGCTTTTTCTTGTCGAGAGCCACGTTCTTGTCCTGAATGTCTTTGAGCGATGTGCTGACAAAGGCTAACAAGAAAGCCACAACGATCACGATGATGGCAGAATAAACAATTGTGTATGAATTTGAATTTGTCTTCATTTTTCCTGCTCTCCTTTATTTAACACGGTTTGCACGTTTGGCGATGTTTCTTTGAACAACGCAATAATCAATGAGCGGTGCGAACATATTTCCGAAGAAGATGGCAAGCATCATGCCTTCGGGGTAGCCCGGATTCATCACACGGACGATAACCGCCATGGCACCGATGAAGAATCCATAAAAATACTTTCCGCTTTCGGTACGCGCCGAAGTAACGGGATCGGTAGCCATAAATACGGCTCCGAAACAGAATCCTCCCAGGAAGATATGCTCGTGCCAGGCAATAGGAGTCATGTCCAAGGCCGAGAAAAGCAGTGCCATGACAATGCCACCGGCAAATACGCTGGCCATGGTGCGCCAACTGGCAATCTTCGTCCAAAGAAGAAGAACGGCTCCGATAGCAATGGCAATGACACTTGTTTCACCGATGGAACCGGGAATCAAACCAATCACCATGTCCATGATGTTTGTATCGGGCATTGTTCCCTGCCCTATCTGGCTCAAAGGTGTGGCGGCCGTAAAGCCGTCGGGCAAAGTGTTTCCCAAGCCCAGAATTTGCTCTGTGGCCACCCATACCTTGTCACCGGTCATTTGAGAAGGATAGGATAAGAAGAGGAACATACGTGCGGCTACGGCCACATTGAATATGTTCATGCCTGTCCCACCGAAAATCTCTTTGCAGAAAATAACAGAAAAAGCAATGGCCAGAACAAGCATCCACAAAGGACAGTTCACCGGAACAATCAGAGGAATGATCATTCCCGACACCAGATAACCCTCCTGGATTTCCTCGCCTTTCCACTGTGCCCAGGCAAACTCAATGCCGAGACCTATAATGTAACTGACCAGAACCTTGGGAAGAACGGCCAGGAATCCAAAAAGGAAAATGCTGGTGAATGATGCGTCGGCAAGCGTCCCTGCGGCAGCATAATTTTGATAGCCCACATTGTACATACCGAACAAAAGTGCCGGCAGCATGGCGATGACCACGAAACTCATAATGCGTTTCGAATCGATGGAGTCATGGATATTCACTCCGCTTTGGGATGTATTGTTGGGAACGTAGAGAAAAGTTTCTAATCCATCGAATACGCTCCGGAAAACATGAAGTTTGCCCCCCTCTTGGAAAGAAGGCCTTATTTTATTCAGATAATTTCTTAATGCGCTCATAGTTTTTCTTTTATTATTGTTCATTACGCATTCTCTTTTCTTAGCATATCCAAACCTTCACGAACAATTTTTTGAAGTTCGAGTTTGGACGAGTCCACAAATTCTGCCAAAGCGAAATCTTCGGGACTGATCTCATAAATTCCAAGGGCCTCCATGCGGTCAATATCGTTTGCGATAATCGCTTTGATCAGGTATTCTCCATAGATGTCCATCGGTAACACGCTGTCATACTCCCCGCTCATGATCATGTGACGTTCACCTCCTTTGATACGGGCATCGAGCGTGTACTCTTTTTTGCCGAGCAACCATGAGAAATAACTGCGACTGGCAGAAAACAGGTGGGTTCGAGGAAGAATCCATCCAAATAGCTCGTTGGCACTGTCGCCTTCGGGAATCACGGTGATTTCCGATGAATGGGCTCCTAAATGGCCTTCGCCATCCACAGGATTTCCGGTCAAGACATTACCGTTGATGACTCTGAGCTTTTTTCCCGTATTGACATTTCCTTCCAATATGTGGGATATTTTCTCGCCAATCATCACGTCCATGTAGATAGGCTTTCTGACTTCGCTACCCACGATGGCAACTGTGCGTAAAAGATTTACGTTTCCGGTGTTGAACAGTCGGCCGAAGAAGATGACAGCACTGGGATCTATCGTCCATACGACTTCTCCCTTGTTGACAGGGCTGATGCGATTCACCTGTACGCCTACGTTTCCTGCCGGACACGGCCCACTGAACACATTGATTTCCACATCCTTTGCGTGGGTCAATGCGTCTGCCGTTTGCTTGGCGCCAATCCCTAAACAGGTCTTGGCTATTTTAGACAGAGCCGTCAGTCCTGTTTGAAAGTCATGCTCGTTCCCTTTCAGTTCAAACTCAAAGTCGGCGGCAAGCGGCTTGTCACGCAGCGCACTGATAAAAATGGCTTTGGGTTGGGTTTCGGGGGTTGTTGACACAGCATAGGGCAACTGGTCGATGAACCCGAAAAGTCCCGCTTCCAGCAGCGCCTTGATGACTGTTTCTCCATCAAGTGTGTTCACGTTTTTCTCTCCATAATCCACATACTCCTGCACTTGGTCGGCTTGCACTTTTACGTACAGCACCTTTCTGCGCTCACCACGAACAATCTCTGTCACCTTTCCGCTCACCGGTGAGGCGTACTTTACTTCAGGAAATTGCTTGTTCACGAACAAAGCATCTCCTGCTTTCACGCAATCACCTTCCTTGACGACAACTTTGGGAATCAAACCCACAAAAGAACTGGGAGAAAGTGCGATTTCCCTACCCATTTCCTTTCGTAATTTTGTTTTCTCAGCCTTGCCTTTCAGGTGAATGTCTAAGCCTTTTCGCAGCTTGATTACATTTTCCATAACTATTATTACTGATTTCTATACATCTTTTTTTACGTGGTTGCAAATATAGACAAATTTTTGCGCTATACAGGTAAAATCCTCACAAATCTTTTAATATGACAATATTTTGATGTATTTTTGTACCTGATTCGCAGAATACATTTAAATAATGTAATGTGGACTTATCAATGAACATTCAAATTTGAAACGTTTAAAACATATCGTCAGCGGAATAGTATGGACTCTTGCGGGGCTGTACTTTCTTCTCATCATCGCTATCCATATACCTGCCGTGCAAGGCTTCATTGGTTCGCAGGTGAGTGCTTTACTGTCATCGAAATTAGGAACAAAGGTGACAGTAGAAAGGGTTGACGCAGGTTTCCTGAACCGAATCATTATCGATGATATGAAGGTGTACGACCAAACGGGTCAATTGATGATCAGGTCGGCACGGGTTTCGGCAAAGGTGGACTATTATCCCCTGCTGAACGGAAAAATATCGGTTTCATCGGCACAACTGTTTGGCTTTCATGGATTATTCTACAGAACAAAGGCCAATGCTCCAGCCAATTACCAATTTGTATTGGACTCATTGGCCTCGAAAGATACCACTACACGCACACCGCTTGATTTGCGCATTCGTTCTTTGATTGTTAGGCATGGGCATGTTGTCTATGACAGGCATGATGTGCCGCAAACAAAGGGAAAACTGAATTTGAACCATTTGAATGTAACCGATTTAAGTGCCCATGCCATGTTGAATCATCTTACGGACAGTTCAATAGATGTGCATGTCAAGAAACTCTCTCTGAGAGAAAAATCAGGACTGCAACTCGACAAATTGTCTTTAAAGTTGTCGGCAAACCGGCAAAAGGCTCAATTGACCGATTTTATCGCAAAATTGCCAGAGTCGGAGATACTAATAGACTCGATTGTTGCGAATTATGAGATAGAGAACAAGCATCTGAAAAAAATGCTTTTCACAGGCGTGATATCCGAATCGAAAATCACTCCAGCCGATGTAAAGTGTATGGTTCCGTCGTTGGCTACATTCAACAATCCAATCTGTCTTCAATCCCAATTCTCGGGTTCTAAAAACCAGATGAGCATTCGGCATCTTTATGTTTATTCAACTTCGGGGGAGATAGACATCAATATGTCGGGAGGAATTGCATGGCCCAATCGCCCCGAAGTGTCTTTCCCGTGGAAGGATGCAAGGTGGTGGGCCAAGTTGAACAATTTTGATATGAATGGAAGTACCATCAAGTTTCTGGTGAAAAACCTGAAGGGAAGGAATATAGAAATCCCGGAGGAAATTACCCGTTTGGGCGACATTCATTACAAAGGTGAACTGAGCGGAGGAAGGGGCAGTTTGTTGGCTACAGGAAAATGGATGACCGATGCAGGTGACATGAACGTGAGGGGAAAGATGGTGAACCATGATTTTCAGGCCGACATTGAAACAGGAGGCTTTGCGCTGAACAAGATTTTTCCGGATAAAAAACTGGGAATGCTCGTGGCCAACATCAACGTGAAAGGCAGATGGACAAACCGCCAACTCCACACTCTGTCTGTTAAAGGAAATATTCCGCGTTTTGAATACAACGCATATGTTTACAGGGATTTGGCTGTTAATGGATCGCTGCAGGAAAACACCCTTTCGGGCATCTTCAACATGAATGATGAAAATGGGAACATCTGTATAGAAGGAACTGCGAATATATCAAAACATTCACCGACAGCCAGGGTAAAAGCCACGGTGCGACATCTGAATCTGCAAGCATTGAAAATAACCGACAAATTTGGCAATGCCGTTTTTGGTGCAGACATAGATACTGATGTGGAAGGCCATTCGCTCAATACCTTGAATGGGACTATCAGTTTGTCGAATCTCACGATGAAATCGGCTGAAAAAGATTTTTATGTCCGGCACATTTTGTTGTCCGCCCATAACAAGGGAAATGAAAAATCGCTGTCCGTTTATGGAGATTTTGGAAATATAGATGTGAATGGACAATTTGATTATGCCACGATATCACAAAGCGTCACCAACTTCATAGGTTCCAAGTTGCCCACTCTGCCAGGACTGCCCCCAGCCACCAATGCGCGGAA
>JALFBL010000024.1 GCA_022773395.1 Prevotella sp. | reverse complement strand
AGAAACAAAGCTACAGCCGTTTGTAAAGGTCGCCAACACACTGATGGCAAGCAGGACCGGAATACTTGCATGGTATGATGCGCCACTGACGAATGCCATCCTTGAAGGCATTAACAATAAAATCAAGGTCATGAAGCGCAGAGCCTATGGATATAGAGACCACGAATACTTCAATCTACTACTGCTCGGATTGCATGACAAAACCAACGCAATTCGGGGATGAACCTAAAATGAAACCCTTGGATTCTTAATAAATGTTTACAAATAATCCTGATAGTTCTCACAAACATTTCCTACAGGCGATCGATTTCGCTTTGTGCAGAAGACTTTCCTTTATAGTTTTGCCGATGATTGAAACGGTAGGTGATTTTCATTCCAAAATGCCATTCCTGATAATCTTCTGTCTGATGGAAGTGCAGTCGCCCTATCCGTGCGTCTTCGGTATATTTCAACGTGCGGAAAACATCGTTGGCCGTCAAGGCAACGACGAGGCTATTGTGCAGAAAACTTTTCTTGATGCTGACATTCAGATTTTGGTAAGGACTGAATGTGATGGATGCCCGGTCGCCACCGCTGCAGTACATATAATAGAGATCTATGGAAAAGGATGCTGGCAATGTAAATATGTTGCTGGTGACAAGCGTAAGTCTCGGCTTTCGGTAATGAATGGTCTCACCGAGATATTCCATGTCGAAAAAAGGACAATTCATGTCTGCCTGCAATGAACCGTAATACCATCCGAAGTTTTTTCTTGCTGCTGCCCCGAATCCAATGTTCTTGTTCCCGTCATAGTTGTTGTAAGTGCTGACAATGACATTGGGGCGGTCATTAAGGAACCTGAATCCGTTGTCGATATAATTTTTCTGATGGGTGAATCGGGCATATAGCGTGAGCCACTTGTGCAGCATGGTCCATTGCAACCGGTATGATTGGGCAGGTTTCAACAGCGGATTTCCTTCTTGATACATAAATTCCGACATATAATAACTGCAGTTGCTGAGTTGGCGAAAAGAAGGACGCATGATTTGTGAGGTAAATCCCAAGGAGAGGGTCCATTCTCCTTTTGAGCGCGTTACTGTCAATGATGGGAACACATGATGGTACGTTCTGTTGACATTGGCCAAAGTGTTGATGTTGTCCTTATACCTTGAATCCACCATTTCATAACGAAGACCGCCTATCAAAGAATAGATACCCAATCCTGCTCTTAGGCTTGCATAGACTGCGGCACGGCTTTCTTTCTGTTCATAGTCAGACGAGTCAAACACTTTGTCGTTAAAATGCAGATACCCCTTCCCCTTGACGATACTACCGTCAATACCTGCTGATAGCCTGACCCGGCTGCTTGCTTGCCAGTCTGCGTTGAAACGGGTGGAATATACACTGTAATGACTCTTGCTGTAACTTGGGGTTATTATGTTTTCATGAGGGGCGTGTTCGGTAACGTCCTGGCTGCCGGGACTGTCTTTATACACATAGTCAAAATTAAAGTCTGTGGATAATTGATGGTTCCATTTCCCGTTGTGATAGAAGTTCAGGTGATGATAATGGTCTGTCGACTTGTGGTGATTGGTGTAATCCGCACGTTTGGCAAGCGTATTGTTTTTATAATAGTCAAGGAACGTATTGCGATAGGAATCTCCATTCCGGTATGTTCCATCATATTCTGTACCCGCTTGATGATGTTCGCTGATTTCATATTCAAGGTTGGCTTGCCAGTTGTGGGTCATCCCTTTTCTCATGTCGTGCTGTTCTCTGATATAGTGGTATATGTCGTGTTCTGCGGTTATTGTTTCATCTACAGGCTGGTTTACCCGTTGCTTTTGGCGGTCAATGTTATAGTAAACAGAGGTGGAAAGTTTGCCCTGCTTTATACCCAGGACGGCATCCCAGCGGTATGAGGGGTAGAATCCATACCGCTGGTTGAGGCTTGTTTCCAGCCAATATCCCTCATCTCGCCTGAGAGTATGGATAATCACGACGGCATTGGTTTGGGCACTGTACTTTGCGCCCGGGGAGTTGATAACCTCAACAGACTGGATGTTTTGGGGGGAGAGTTGCTTTAATTCTGTATAGCTCGTCATTTTCCGCTTGTTGATGTATATTTCAGGTGTTCCTCCGCCAATGACCTCCAGTTTTCCTCCCGGCACTTTCAGCAAACCTGGTATTCTTTGCAAGAGCTCTTCCATGTCTGACAATTTAGACAATACCGTGTTGGCAACGTTTGTCACTAAAGAACCATCCTTTAAACTTGTCGTAGGGCGTTCTCCTTTTACGACGATTCCTGTGATGGAATAACTGTCTGGGCTCAATTGGCATATTCCAAAGTTTTTGGCATGGCTTGGGCGATAGAATGTTTTGTAGCCAACGTAAGTGATTCTGGCTATTGCCCTGTCCATGTCGCAAGGAATGACAAAGTAGCCGCTTTCGTTGCTGACACCTCCTGCCGCAAAGGCGGAATCTCTTACGGAAAGCAGTGCGATGTTGGCGTAGGCAACGGGCTGTCCTTCCTCGTCAATGATACGTCCTTTGTATCGGTTGTTCGTTTTCTGCATGCATTCTACGAGTATCACATTGCCTTTTACTGTCATCCTGATAGGATAGAAGCCTATCAATTGCTGGATGGCATCGGGCACGTTCTTGTTTTGAATCCTTTTCGTTACCTTGAAATCCTCCAAATCGTCATAGATGAAATTCACGGTGTATTTGTCTTGCAGCGCATTGAGTTCTTTCAGTGCGGAAGACATGGGCACATTATCGTATTGTCGGCTGATGCGCTGTGCATGAAGTTGGCAGCCAAGAGTGCATAGCAGAATGATAAGAAATTTTCTCATGGTTTACTCTACGTTGATGGTGTTGTTGGAAAAAGTGATGTGAATACGTTCAAAACCGTTCAGCAGATCGATTTGCTGTTGCAGAGGCAAATGCTTGTCCCATTTGAAGTAGAGGCGTATCTGACGCGAAGTCTCGTTGGCGAACGTCACCTTTACTTGATAGAAGGCTGCCATGCTTGAAAGCACGTCGTTGAGCATGGCATCTTCGAATGTAACGGGCGACATGTCTGTAGTGTCTTTGGGCATTTCCGTTGTCTTGCGGATGGTGTCCGCCATGGTGGCCTGCTCCGTTTTTGGCGCTTCGTTCGGTTTTGTGTTCTCTGAACGGGAACGGAACATGCCCAACTGCAAAGTTGCTGCCAAGGCCACACCCGAAAGGAGGACGATGCCTGAAGTGACAGCGGCTGCCCTTGTCCAACTGCGCCGTGAGGTGTGATGCGTCGTGGCGAACTTTCTCCATTCCTCGTCCACGTCTACCTGCGGTTGTTCCTCTCCTTTCACCATTGCCCGTTTCATCATTGCCATGTGGTGGAAGAACGACTGCATTTCCTCGTTGCCCAACAGTTCCCGCAGCTGTTCGTCGGTATATTTTTCGGGATGTTCCTGTGCGTCGAAGAACATCATTTTCTTTTCTTCAAACTCCATTTTTTTCATAGACTTGCTTGCTTAAATTGTTTTCTTACTATTTCCACCGCCTGCAAAAGATGGCGATAGACAGTCACTTTGCTTATACCCGTTTCATCAGCAATACCTTGATATGACATCCCTTGCAGATGGCGCATAGAGAGAATTTGCCGGCGGATGGGTGGTTCTATTTGCTGGATGATTTGCAGCAGGCGGTCGAGCCGCGCATTGTCGTTCTCGGCATCGGCCGGTTCTTGTTCGTTGAGCAGCAGGGCTGCCGCTCTTTCCTTTATGCTTTTGTGCTCGATTACGTTCATGCAGCGGTTGCGCACGCATTGCATGAGATACCTTTCTTCGCTTTCCGGCAGCAGGCGAACTGGGACTTCGAGGAGGTGGCTGAACACCTCGCTCACCACATCCTTGCATTCATCGGTATCGTAGAGAAAGCATCTCGCAAGGCGAAACATTTTCCCGTAATAACGCCGGAACAGTTGTTCTATGTCCGTACTTTTTTGTTTCATATACTCTTTGTACAGTTCTGAAAACAAAAAAACTAAGCAGAATTCATATTTTTCATCAAAGGTATCGTTTTTTTTCGTATTTTGTTTACATTTGCAAAAACAAAAATCTGTAAATTCGTTTCATCATGAAAATACTGATCGTGAATGGCCCTAACCTGAACCTGCTGGGAAAGCGCGAGCCGGAGATTTACGGACACCGCGGTTTTGAGGGTTATCTGGAGGAGTTGCGCAAGGTTTATCCCGATGTGGAGATGGGCTATTTCCAAAGCAATGTGGAGGGCGAACTGGTGGACAAACTGCAGGAGTGGGGCTTTTCGTGCGATGGAATCGTGCTCAACGCCGGGGCTTACACGCACACCAGCGTGGCACTGTACGATTGCATCCGGAGTCTGGAAAGCCCTGTGGTGGAAGTTCACATCAGCAATGTGTACCAGCGCGAGGAGTTTCGCCACCATTCACTGATAGCGGCAGCTTGCCGGGGCACAATCTGCGGTTTCGGCTTGGATTCCTACCGTTTGGCGGTGGAGTCTTTCATCCACAATTCATTAGGGTGATTTCATGGGTTGTGTTGACGAGAATCCTACCGGGACAAGTATGAATGACAAATTGGAAAACTATCTGCTGGGGCACATCGATGCCGAGGGCGACTATCTGTACCGGTTGTATCGTGCCACGAACGTGCGTTTGCTGCGCGGACGCATGGCGAGCGGTCACCTGCAAGGACGGCTGCTGAAGATGCTGGTGCGGATGATTCGTCCGAAAAACATTCTCGAAGTGGGAACCTTCAGTGGCTATAGTGCCATTTGTCTGGCCGAAGGGCTGGAAGAGGGTGGAAAGGTATATACTTTTGAAATCAACGATGAGATGGAGGATTTCACCCGGCCGTGGATAGAAGGCTCTGCCGTTGCCGACAAAATCAACTTTATGATTGGCGATGCCATTACCGAAGCCCCGAAATTGGACATCGTGTTCGACATGGCGTTCATTGATGGGGACAAGCGCACCTATCTGGATACCTACGAGATGGTCTTGAAGGTGGTGCGCAAGGGGGGATTCATCCTGGCCGACAACACTCTTTGGGACGGCCATGTGCTGGAACAGCCCAAGGCCAGCGACGGGCAAACCAGGGGAATTGAGGATTTCAACGACTTTGTGGCCAAGGACGACCGGGTGGAAAAGGTGATTCTGCCACTGCGCGACGGACTGACGCTCATTCGCATCGTGTGACATTCTTGCAGTCCAGGCGCATCTTACAAGCGAGGTATGTGCCTGTGTGTTGGAGCCGGATGAGAAAATAGCCGCCTGAAATGAAAAAGGGTGAACCGAAAGTAACATTTCGGTTCACCCTTTTCCATTAATGGAAAGTATTTCCGTATGAACTCAGAAAATTTCTATCAGAGTTTGGGGCCGGCAGCAACAAGTGCCTTGCCAGCCTCGTTTCCTTCGTACTTCTTGAAGTTCTTGATGAACCGTCCGGCAAGGTCTTTGGCTTTCTCTTCCCATTGTGCCGCATCTGCGTATGTGTCGCGGGGATCGAGAATCTTGGGATCTACGCCGGGAAGTTCTGTCGGAACTTGGAAGTTGAACATCGGAATGTTCTTGGTAGGAGCCGTATTGATGCTTCCGTTGAGGATGGCATCGATGATGCCGCGCGTGTCCTTGATGGAAATGCGCTTGCCGGTACCATTCCAGCCAGTATTGACGAGATATGCCTTGGCACCGCTCTTTTCCATCTTCTTGACCAGTTCTTCGGCATACTTTGTGGGATGGAGTTCAAGGAACGCCTGTCCGAAACAGGCAGAGAAGGTTGGTGTAGGCTCGGTGATGCCGCGCTCCGTACCTGCCAGTTTTGCCGTGAAACCTGAGAGGAAATAATACTTCGTCTGTTCGGGTGTAAGGACAGACACCGGTGGCAACACTCCGAAAGCATCGGCAGAAAGGAAAATCACCTGCTTTGCCGCTGGGGCTGCCGATACGGGGCGCACGATGTTGTCGATGTGGTTGATGGGGTAGGAAACGCGGGTGTTCTCGGTCACGCTCTTGTCGTTGAAGTCGATTTTGCCTTCAGCGTCAACGGTTACGTTCTCCAAGAGAGCGTTGCGGCGGATGGCCTTGTAGATGTCGGGTTCGCTTTCCTTGTCGAGATTGATAACCTTTGCATAGCATCCGCCCTCGAAATTGAACACGCCGTTGTCGTCCCATCCGTGCTCGTCGTCACCGATCAGCAAGCGTTTCGGATCGGTAGACAAGGTGGTCTTTCCCGTTCCGGAAAGTCCGAAGAAGATGGCTGTGTTTTCACCGTTCAGGTCGGTATTGGCAGAACAGTGCATGGAAGCCATGCCTTTCAGTGGCAAGAAGTAGTTCATCATGGAGAACATGCCTTTCTTCATTTCACCGCCATACCATGTATTGATGATGACCTGTTCTTTGGTCGTTACGTTGAACACTACGGCGGTTTCAGAGTTCAAGCCTAATTCTTTATAGTTTTCAACCTTGGCTTTCGATGCATTGTAAACAATGAAATCGGGTTCCTGGTCCAGTTCTTCCTGGCTGGCGGGCTTGATGAACATGTTGGTAACGAAATGTGCCTGCCAAGCCACCTCCATGATGAAGCGGATCTTCATGCGGGAATCTTTGTTGGCACCGCAGAAACCGTCCACCACGAACAGTCGCTTGTTGGAAAGTTCTTTCTTTGCCAAATCGTTTACGGCAGCCCATGCCTCTTTTGAGGCTTTCTTGTTGTCGTTGGGATATTCGGGAGTTGTCCACCATACGGTGTCGTGAGAGGTTTCGTCATCAACGATGAACTTGTCTTTAGGAGAACGACCGGTATAAACACCGGTCATCACGTTCACGGCACCAAGTTCTGTAACTTGCCCCTTTTCAAAACCAGTGAGACATTCTTTTGTCTCCTCTTCAAACAATGTTTCGTAAGACGGATTGTAAACTACTTCTGTTGTTCCAGTGATTCCGTAGTTGACCAATACCGATTTGTCAAACTTAGCCATTTAAATGTATGTTTTAATGTGAATAAATCTCAATTTTCTCTACTAACGCACGCCCCTTTGGGAGGGGGCTTATTTTTCGATGCAAAGGTAGTGAAAATTCAGGAAACGGGCGTTACTCACTAATACAAAAAATCTGATTGTGGAAAGAAATCGGGTTAAAGTTTTTAAAAAATCTGTCTGCGTAAATAAATTTGCAAATCGGACTTTGCAAAAGTGAATAATATTTCATAATTTTGCACCCCGATACATAAATTGAGCCAGGAGCGAGTCTCCTGCAACAACTTGAATTTTTGACGTAAAAGCATGAAAGTAACCAACTTTGCCGAACAGAATACCATCATCAACAAGTTTCTGGCGGAATTGCGTGACAAGGATTATCAGAACAATCCTTTAGTGTTCAGAAACAATGTTCAACGCATCGGGGAGATGATGGCATATGAAATGAGTAAGACCTTGGAATACGCCGCTGAGGACATCACTACTCCTTTGGGTATTGCAACCACCTTGCTTCCCCAGGAGAATATTGTCATCGCCACCATTTTGCGCGCAGGATTGCCTTTCCATGCGGGATTCCTGCATGTGTTCGACCATGCTGACAACGCTTTCGTGAGCGCTTACCGCGTTTACACGAACGAGGAACATACCGAAGTGGGCATCCACACCGAGTATCTCACAGGCCCGAACCTGAACGGAAAGACCTTGATCATCACCGATCCGATGCTGGCCACGGGCGGCAGTATGGTGACTGCCTACGAATCGCTGCTGAACAACGGAACACCCTCCAAGGTGTATGTGGCTTGTGTCGTGGCAACGCCCGAAGGAATCGATGTGGTGAAAAAGGCACTGCCCGAAGAAAAAACCTCCATCTGGTGTGCTGCCATCGACCCGGGCATGAACGAGCACAAATACATCGTTCCGGGATTCGGCGATGCCGGCGACCTCTGTTTCGGCGAGAAACTGTAAACGATTTGCCGAAAAGCTGTGAAAGGTGCGCAAAGGCATGTTTTCAGACAAAGCGCACAAAAACAATAATGGAAACTCCACTTTATGGGATCAACGGCTCTCAATCTCGATGGGTTTGCATTAATGTTGATTTCCATCAAAATGCCATTTGTCTCTTATGAACGGAATGGATAAATGTAAAGGAAAGAACAATAGGAGACCGGTGTTCCGGTTTCCTATTGTCCCATTAAAAGTTCAAGAAAATACAAATTATTTCACTTCCCAGATGTCGTTGGTTTCGAGCAGTTCCATAAAATTGTGATACTTCTTCTTTCCGGCAACCTCTTCCACCTGAGCGTTCACGGCATCGTTGTAGGTGGGTGCTTCCACATCGCGTATGACGCCAAGTGCCACGGGGAATCCCTGCGAGTTGTCCATCATGGCCAGTTTCAACTGCAAGGTGTCGTCCTGACAATGGGCATCGTGCACAAGTACGTCGTCGAGCGTGTAGCCTCCCTGGCCGATGGTTACCACCCGCAAGCCGAAACCTTTCTGCACCAGTCCGAATTCGTTGTTGGGGCCGAACACCAACTTCTCGCCGTGGCGCACGTAGATGGCGTTGTTCTTGCGCGCTTCCTTCGTATATACCTCATTGTAGCAACCATCGTTGAAGATGACGCAGTTCTGCAAGATCTCGCAGACGGATGCACCTTTGTGATGGTAGGCGGCTTTCAAAATGGAAACGGTCTCTGCATTGTCGGTGGCCACCGAACGGGCGAAAAAGCGTCCACGGGCACCGAAACACAACTCGGCGGGGCGGAAGGGATCTTCCACCGTGCCGTAAGGTGACGACTTCGTGACCGTTCCGCGCGGAGAGGTAGGGCTGTACTGGCCTTTGGTCAACCCATAAATGCGGTTGTTCAGGAGAACCATGTTCAAGTCGATGTTGCGGCGCATGGAATGGATAAAATGGTTGCCGCCAATGGCAAGGCCGTCGCCGTCGCCACTGATCTGCCAAATGGTCAGGTCGGGATTGACAACTTTTGCGCCGGTGGCCACCGATGCCGCACGACCGTGGATGGTCTGCATGGCATACGGACTGACATAGTAAGGCAATCGACTGGAACAACCGATGCCCGAAATCACCGCCATGTTATGGGGAGCAACTCCCACTTCTGCCATTGCTTTGTATAGCGAGCCCAAAAAGAAATGGTCGCCACACCCCGGACACCACCTGGGCTGTCCTTTCTTATAATCTTGTGCTGTATATTCCATTGTATCTTTTGCGAACAAGACAATCGTTCTTGTTACTTCTTTAATAGTTTTTCGAATGCTTCCACCAATTCTTTCTCCACAAACGGCTGTCCTTTCACTTCGTTGTACTGATAAGGAACGAAACCGTCTACCTTAGCGCGCAGATAGCCTGCCAGCTGACCAAGATTCTGTTCAGCCACCACCACTTTCTTGTATTTCTTCAACACCTCTGCCGTGTTCTTGGGCAGCGGATTAATATACTTGAACTGTGCCTGTGCCACCTTGTAGCCTCTCTGTTGCAAAGTTTCCATGGCAGAATAGAGGTGCCCGTAGGTGCTTCCAAAGCCCACAATCAGCAAGTCGGCCTCTTCGTCTCCTTCCACTTCAAGGTCAGGAACAGGAATGTTTGCCACCTTTTCGGCCCGCAGACGGCACATTTTTTCGTGGTTCTGGGGGTCGCTCGAAATGGCTCCTGTGTCGCTGTCTTTCTCCAATCCGCCGATGACATGTTCATAGCCTTCCATTCCCGGAATGGCCCAATAGCGGGCTTTGGTCTTTTCGTCGCGCATGTAAGGTGTATAGCAGCCTTTCATTTCAGGAGTGGCGTAGTGGGGACGAATGTCGGGCAGGCCGTCCATTGTGGGCAGTTTCCACGCCGCCGAACCATTGGCAATGAAAGCATCGGTGAGCAACACCACTGGTGTGAGATGTTCAAGAGCTATCTTGGCAGCCTTGTAGGCGGCGGCAAAACAGTCGGTTGGACTCACGGCGGCAATCACCGGCATGGGCGATTCGCCGTTGCGCCCGTACAAAACCTGCAACAAGTCGGCCTGCTCGCTCTTTGTGGGCAGACCCGTTGACGGACCGCCCCGCTGCACATCAACAATCACCAGCGGCAGTTCGTCTATCACGGCAAGGTTGATACTTTCAGACTTCAGGCAGATGCCGGGGCCTGATGTTGAAGTGACGGCCAATGCACCGGCAAACGATGCCCCGATGGCACTCGCACAGCCAGAAATCTCATCCTCGCACTGCACCGTTATCACGCCGCAACTCTTGTGTTTCGACAATTCGTGCAAGATGTCGGTAGCCGGGGTAATGGGATAAGAGCCCAAATAAAGTTTCAGTCCGGCTTTCTCGGCAGCGGCCATCAAACCGTAGGCCGTTGCCTTGTTTCCCGTAATGTCCATGTACCTTCCGGGCACCTTCTTCTTCGACTCGATGCGGTAGGTGGCAGGCACGCTTGCGTGCACGTTGTGGCCGTAGTCATAGCCAGCCTGCACCACCTTGATATTGTTTTCTGCTATTTCGGGCTTCTTGGCAAACTTGTCGCGCAAGAAATTGAACACCAGTTCGAGGTCGCGGTTGAACAGCCAGCACACCAAACCCAGTGCAAACATGTTGCGGCTCTTCAATATGGTCTTGTTGTCCAAACCACTGCTTTCCAAACTGCTCTTCACCATTTTTGTAATAGAGCACTGCACCACGCGGTCGGGGTCGATGCCCATCTCGTCGAGATACATTTCCGTTTTGAAACCGGCCTTTTTCAAATCGTTCACTCCAAAACTGTCGGTATCGATGATAATGGTGGCCTGTGGTTTGGCAAACCGATACTGCGTTTTCAGTGCTGCCGCATTCATGGCCACGAGAACGTCGCACAGGTCGCCCGGTGTATATACCTTTCCGGCACCGATGTGCACTTGGAATCCACTTACACCCGTCAGCGAACCTTGTGGGGCGCGGATGTCCGCGGGATAGTCGGGAAACGTTGAAATTCCGTTTCCCACGGTCGCACTGACCGTTGAGAAAATGTTTCCTGCCAGCTGCATTCCGTCTCCCGAGTCACCGGAGAAACGTACCACTACCTGGTCCAATTCTTTCACTTCAAATTTTTCTGCCATAACTGATTTAAGATACTACTATATGTTTCATTATATGCAAAGGTTGCAAATATAATTGACATGGCAAAATGTTTTCCGTATAAAGTAAACATTTCCCCGTAAATACCTTGAATATGCCCGTTGGGCAGGACTGTCCGTACAATGTGTCTCTGCACAATTTTCAGGATGAAATACAAAGGCGTACCGTCGAAAAAACTACGGCACGCCTTTTTTCTATGATTTTCTGCACAGCAAGACCCGCTGGTTCTGTGTGGACATTCAGTATTTGAACGAACTTCCTCCCAAGAATTCCCTTAGCAACGAAGTGGGTGGGATTTGCCGGTGAGGCACGGGGCATACATATTTCAAGAACTTCAATAGCCGGTATGCTTCCGCATGTTCTTCCACATCTTCAGGAACCTGTTCCAAAAGTGGGATTGCCTGTTCGCGGATTACAGCCAGTTCGAATAGCATGGCCGTGTTGAACATCACGTCGGCATTCTCCTGATAGGGGAAAATCCATTTGTTTTCGCCGGCCCTCACCGATGGCCAGCGGTGAATGGTTTCCTGTGCGCTCACGCCCCGGTATTTGTTGTCGCGGATGATGCGCCTCAGCAGGCGGTTGTCGGTAGTGGGCACGTAGTTGTGATGGTCCAGCAGAATGGTGGTAAGTGCAGAGATGTACACTCGGAACTTCATGTCTTCCGGAATGCGGGCGGTCAGTTCAGGATTGAGCGCATGGATTCCCTCCACCACCAATATTTCGTTTTCCTTCATCTTCATTTTCCTGCCTCCGTTTCTTTCGTTTATTCCTGTTTGGAAGTTGTAGCGGGGCAATGTCACCTCTTCACCGTTGAGCAGCTTGCCCAACTGTTCGTTGAGCAGGGGCAAGTCCAGGGCATACAGACTTTCATAGTCGTACTCTCCGTTCTCGTCCCTCGGTGTCTTTGTGCGGTCCACAAAATAATCGTCGAGCGACAGCATCAGCGGTTTGATGCCGCAGGTAATCAGCTGGATGGAAAGACGTTTGCAGAAAGTGGTCTTTCCCGATGACGACGGGCCGGCAATGAGCACCATCCGAGTGCCCTTGCGATTGGCTATTTCATCGGCAATGCGCGCTATTTTCTTTTCTTGCAATGCTTCGCTCACGTTGATGAGCGATGTCGATTCGCCGTCTTTCACCACTTCATTCCAGTCGCCTACCGTTTCCAAGCCGATGAGCGACTGCCACCGGTGGTGCTCCTGGAATATCTCGAACATTTTGTCCTGCCTGATCACTTTGCCCAGTTGCGAAGGGTCTTTGGCCGAAGGAATGCGCAGCAACATGCCGTCGTAATATTTTTCGAGTCCGAAAAGATACAGCTGTCGTGTGTTGGTGAGCATGGTTCCATAGAAATAGTCCATGTACCCTTCTATTTCATAGTAGGTGGTGTAGAGCGTGCCTATGCTCTTGAGCAGTTTCACTTTCGAGAGCGACCCCATCTTCGCAAAGCGTTCTATCGCCTCCTGCGTGGTGCTTTCGTGCCTGCTGACGGGCATTCCCTGCTTGATGATTTCTTCCATCCGGCCGCGCAGGCGTTCCACATCCTCGAGCGTCACCGCCCTTCCTATCTGCAGGTTGATGTAATATCCGTTGGAAACGGGGATGTCTATGATGACCCGTCCTTGGGGATAGATTTCGTGGGCGGCCTTGCACAGCACGAAAAACAGTGTGCGCGTGTAGGCTCTTACTGCCGATTGCGATGACATGTCCAGGAATTTTACCGTTTTGTTGTGGTACAGACGGTAGTGCATGCCTTCCACCTTGTTGTTCACCGTGGCGGAAATCGGGCCGTATTCCATGTTCAGCCCCGACAGGGCATATACATCTGCCAGCGTGCTGCCCACTTCCACTTTCAACACCTCTCCCGTGTTCTGACAATTGATTTTCAACAGTTGCTTCTTCATATAATACTTTTCAATGGCTCCGTAAATTGATGGTAGCAAGGGCAAAATTAAAGAAAAAAAACGAGACCACCACCCCAGCGCTCCGACAAAATTGTTTTCTTGTCGCAAAAGCACCGTTTTGTCACACGTTTGTAAAATGTGGGGAAACGAAAAGGCAAAGATTCCATTTTTCATGAAACCTTTGCCCTTGCAATTGTCACTGTCTATTCATGCCTCTCCGTCAATCCCAGTCTGTTGACCATACGTACTCCTTTGCAGGGGTGGAGATATCCGGATCGGTCGCATCTTCAGCGGCAGGCGACCCTGCCATCATCTGGTTTTCGCAGTCCACCTCTTTCACGCGTGCGGTCGGCTGTTCATATTCCTTTTTCTTCATGTTCGTTTCCTTTTAAGATTTTACATTTTCATGGGTCGGCAACAGCCTATTGTGCTATCACTTTCTTGCCATTCTCTATCACTACGCCTTTGTAGCCACGATCCACACGCTGTCCGTTCAAGTTGTAGCGTTTGCCGTCGTTCATGTTTTCTTTGCCGTTGATGTCGGGCACATCGGTTGTCGCGTTGTCATCGTCGATGAAGAGTTTTGCCGGTGTCATGTCGGTTGCCGACTTGAAGTAGGCACGGAACGCGCGGTTCGTTGCTGTGGTCTTCAGTTCGAACGAGTTTCCTGTATCGTTCAGCAAGTAATAGTTGCTGCCGCTCTTTTGGTGTGTCGTTCCTATGAAGTTGAATGCTGTGCTGGCAGTCTTCATGCCCTCTTCGGGCGAGGCGGTGATGCTGGCATGGTTGCCATAGAACACCAGTTCCTTGCCCACCAGGTTCCATTCTTCGCCCCATTTGGTGGAGGGAACGGTGATGATGTAGGGCGTGTTGGCGTTGAAAGTGCCGGCATGGCCGAACGTAACGGTGCTGCCGGAGGAATTTTTCAGCCCTTTCAGCCAGAAGTCGCCTTTTGTCCCTGCGCCGGTGAACCATTTCAGTTCCTTGCCGTTGTCCGTGCGTTTCACTTTCGTCACGTCGAAAGGCAGCACGATGGTTTCCCATCCGCCCGTACCGTTCGTACCTTTCGCAAAGGTGCGGTGATATGCTATTTCGGTGGCCTTGAACGCCATGGGCGTATAGAAATCGCTGCCGTCCTGGATGGTGATCTTGCCGGCCTCGTTGCCCACAATCACGTTCTTTCCTTCCAGCGATGCCGGCACGCTCTGTCCTTTGGCTATGCGATACAGGGTGTTGGCATTCGTGTTGGGTGTAACCGCGGCACTGCCCAAGTTCTCCATGTCGGCGAAAGTCACACCATTGTCAATGACATTGGTGGCCTCTACCACATACTGCTGTTCCTCTCCCTGGTTGTCATAAACCGCATAGATGTTGCCTTCCTGCATGGGGTAGGCAGTTTCGGGATAACCTATTTGTTTGCTATTGTTGTATTTGTCTTTTCTATAAGGAAGAACCATATATTCTCTTCCGGCCATCAGACCGTCAAATTCCACCGCGATGTCCTGTGAGCCGGATGCCGGAATATTTGCAGGGACATCTTTCTCCGTTATATAGTCGTAAGTTCCAGTAAATACTGCGACAGTCACAAAATCGTTGTACCCCTTAGAGGCATCATTGTTTTTGATGGTAAACACAGCCTTTACCTTCCCATTCATGAATACCTTCTGACCCGTGCTCTTGACGGTGGCCGTGTTGAGCCATTTGGTTGACTGTGAAAGGTCTTCCGAATTGTTGAAGTCGGTAATGTCCACATTTCCTTTCGCCATTTCGTTCCCGGCACCATCCACTATCCAATAATACCATTTTCCCTTATATAGGGGCTTGAACGAGAACTCCACATCCTTTTCTTCTCCTGCCTTAACGGTAGGTGAAACAATACAATCGGCATCATCGGGATTTTTGCTACAGTAATCGTAGCTGTTCGCAAAGAAATAAATCGGGCCATAGTATTCTCCCCCACTGTTCCTGATGGTTGCCACAACCGGTTGCACCCTGTTCACTATTTTGTTTCCGGGCAGGATCACATTCGTTACCTCCAGTTGGGCGGCATCTTCGTGAATCACCTCTGCTGCGGTCAGATTTCCGCTTCCATCCACAGTGATGAGCGCATAAAACCTATTTGGATAATCGTTGGTGTACCATTGCTCTGTGCCCGAAAGGCGGCTCACCGGAATCACTTTGTATGTTCCGGCCTCTGTGAGAATGGGGATGTTTGTGATAGTAGGATAAATATAATAGCCGGCTTTAAGAGCGACGGTTGTGTAGGTCCAAACCCTTGTCACGTTGCCTTCGTTGTCCATGATTCCCATTCCAAAATCGAAAGTGTATTCCTTGTCATTGTTATTTATCCATTCCACATACAGCTGGTCGTTGTCCGTGCCGTTAACCTGCAAGGTCTGGTTGGTGGCCTTGATCACATAGTCCGTCGAATATTCGTTTCCCGATGGAACGATACCGATGGTGGCCGATTGGTAGATGGTATAGCCGTCCGACGTGCTGCTGCCGCCGATGCCGCTGCCGCTCGGCTGGAGAACATCGAGCACAAAATAGCCGTCGCAATAGCCTCCCCATCCCCAGTTGACGTGGAAACTTCCGTTGCCGTCGTATCCATCCACCACAAAAGCGTGGCCGCCGCCTGTGGAACTGCCAGTATATATCACAGGCCGTCGGCCTGCCATCTCGGCATAGATCAGGTTTTCCCACTTGTCTATCGGATATTCCATTCGGTTCACCAGGCGCACCGTAGAGTTTTTATAGTCGAAATAGGTGGTCAGTGCTTTTCTTATGGCAGGTGAGAATGCGCCCGAACTGGGGCCATAGTCCATATTTTCGGCTCTTCCCACACAGCTCATCAAACGGGCAACGGCGTTTTTCTGCATGTCCGTTCCCTCATCATCCTGGTATTGTGGAAGCATGTTGCTCCAGTCGAACGAAGTGTTGGCGGGAACGGCTTCCATTTTTATTCCGTTCGACCTCGTTGTGTATGCCGGTATTTCCGCCGTTGTTTGGGCAGGGTGTTTCCAGTAGTACATTACCTGAGCGGTAGCCGTTGCCACGCATCCGGTTGCGGAAAGTTGACCCGGATTGTTTACCGGATCGTATTCAGGACACTGCAAGTTGTAGGGGGCATCCTGGTTCCATTTCGTGTAGCCCAGCAGCGGTTCCACCTTGGCCTTGGGTGCTTTTCGCATGGATGGCTGATAGGGCTGGGTGATGCCCATCCTGTCGAGTGCCTCAATTCTGTCGGCATAGCCTTTCAGCCATGCCTTCATGTTTTCGGGAGCGTTCTGTTCGTCGAAACTGCCACTGTCTGCATAGCCCAGGATCTGCACGGTTCTGTCATCGCCCGAAACGATGACAAAGCCTTCGTTCCCCTGTGCGTTGAAAACGTAATAACTGGCCTGTTCCGCCTTTCCTGGAGCCTTGTGCATGGCACTGAACGGTGTCTGTGCCGTGTTGAGGACCTGCCCTTTGGTCTGGAGGAATGCAGCGGCAATTTTGCCGGCCTGTCCTTTGTCTATCGGACTTGCCTGTGCAATGCCCACAGACAATACGGCCAAAAGAAAGCATACAATTTTTCTCATGGTGTCTCGGTTTTTTAGTTCATCATTATGTTATGTTTATTCTTAAGTTTTCAGGCTGTCAGACATTCGGCCGGGACAATTCTTCGGTGGTATTGTTGCGCCGATTCTGGTGCATCGTAGTAGTTTACTAAAAAATAGTTTTGGCAAAGATAGTGTTTTTTCTTGAGTTTCAAAACAAAAGGAAAAATATTTCCCCCCAAAAAACTGTAAAAATGTGTTGCAAGCCTTAAGTTTTCGTCATTTTTCTGTCGGAATTTTTTGCAAAGAATTCGATAAAGAAGCAGCAAAAATGGGGCTTGAACCCTCTAAGGGATCCTGTCGGCGCAATCGGGCATGGCGTATGAATTCATGACTCCACCCCATTGTGGAATGGAATATCTTGTTCGGAAATGGGGTAATAATCTGACATTCAGCGAATTTAAAACACCGATTTTTTAGCGAAATTCGCCATAGACGGGCGTTTGTTTTCAAATACGTCATTCTCCGTGTTAAAAAAATGTGTGGCAATTGTTAAAATGGTGGCCGGAGAGCGTTGCTGAGGAAAAGAATATACGAATAATTTTGTGTTCCCACCCATTTTCAGTAAATTTGCATCCAATTAAAATCTTCATAAACTTGTTATCAAATCATGGCTTATACACGTATTACGGCTGCTGAAGGAGCGGCAATGATTAAGAACGGAGAGAATTTGGCACTTAGTGGATTTACACCGGCAGGTGCCCCTAAGGCGGTGACTAAAGAACTGGCAAAGATTGCCCTTGCAGAACACGAGGCTGGAAGAGAGTTCAAAGTGGGACTCTTCACCGGTGCATCTACCGGACAGAGCACCGACGGTGATCTGGCATTGGCCAATGCCATCAAGTATCGCGCCCCCTACACCACCAATGGCGATTTCCGCAAGAGCGTGAACCTGGGCAACATTCCCTACAGCGACTTGCACCTGAGCCACATGGCGCAGGAAATGAGATATGGTTTCATGGGCGAAATGGACTGGGCCATCCTTGAAGTGTGCGACATCGAAGAGGGAGCCGACGTATGCAGGTGTTATCTGACGGCAGCTGGCGGTATCAGTCCCACGGCAGCACGTCTGGCCAAGAAGGTGATTCTGGAGCTGAACGCATTCCACAATCCCAACGCCAAGTTCATCCACGATGTTTATGAGCCGGCAGACCCTCCTTACCGAAAGGCCATTCCCATTGAGAATGTGGGCGACCGCATCGGCAAACCCTATGTGGAAATTCCGGCATCGAAGATAGTGGGCGTGGTGGAATGCAACATTCCCGACGAAGCGCGCGCTTTCAAGGATAACGACCCCGTGACCGACCAAATCGGACACTTGGTGGCAGAGTTTCTGGTAAACGACATGCACCGCGGCATCATTCCCTCTACTTTCCTTCCTCTGCAGAGCGGTGTAGGCTCAACGGCCAATGCCATTCTCGGTGCTTTGGGACAGGACAAGAACGTGCCCGACTTCAACATCTACACGGAGGTGATACAGAATGCGGTCATCGACATGATGCTAACCGGCCGCGTGAAAGACGCTTCGGCCTGCTCGCTCACCGTATCGAACGACTGTCTGATGCAGGTGTATGACAACATGGATCACTTCAAGAAGTTCCTCACACTGCGCCCGAGCGAAATATCCAACAACCCCGAAGTAATTCGCCGTTTGGGCGTCATTGCCATCAACACGGCCATCGAGTGCGACATCTACGGCAACGCCAACTCTACACACATCAGCGGAGTGAAGATGATGAACGGCATCGGTGGATCGGGCGATTTTGAACGCAACGCCTACATCAGCATCTTCACTTGCCCGTCAACGGCCAAGGGTGGACTCATCAGTTCCATCGTGCCTTTCGTAAGCCACCAGGACCATTCGGAACACGATGTAAACATTATCGTGACAGAACAGGGTATCGCAGACTTGCGTGGAAAGAGTCCGCTGCAGCGCGCGCACGCCATTATCGAGAACTGTGCGCATCCCGACTACAAGCAGCTGTTGTGGGACTACCTGAAGTTGGGTAAGGGCGGACACACCTGTCATAACCTGAATGCGGCATTCGCTATGCACGACACTTTGGCTCGCAAAGGCGACATGCGCCTGACTGACTATGCTGAGTATGTAAAATAATACAATAGGAGATTCTCAGGCGTGTGGATGAACGCGCCTGCCTCCAATCTCCATCTATCAGGAAGGATTAGAAAAGACAGTGAGGTGCTTTTTTAATCCTTCTTTCTTTTACGGAACGGGATTTCCCTGCAAAGGCACATCATTAACAAATCGTGGCAGAATGGCATACATGCCACCTTATTATATTATAGGCAGAATGGAACAGAACGAAGAATTGAAACTGGCGTGGGATTTTGTTGAAAACACAGGTATCAGCATTTTCCTGACGGGAAAGGCTGGAACGGGAAAGACCACTTTTCTGAAGGCCGTGCAGCAGCATTCGCCCAAGCGGATGATTGTGGTCGCACCCACGGGTGTGGCTGCCATCAATGCGGGCGGCATGACCATCCACTCGTTTTTCCAGCTCCCTCTTTCGCCTTACGTGCCCGAAACCACATTCAGGCAGCGCTATGATTTCAGTAAAGAGAAGAAGAAAATCATCCGCACGCTCGACCTCTTGGTCATTGACGAGATAAGTATGGTGCGCAGCGACCTGCTCGATGCCATCGACAGCGTGATGCGGAGGTTCAAGGATGCACGGAAACCTTTCGGCGGTGCGCAGCTGCTGATGATTGGTGACCTGCAGCAACTCACGCCCGTGGTGACACCGGCCGATGAGGAAATACTGAGCCGCTACTACGACACGCCCTATTTCTTTGGCAGCAAGGCATTGCAGCGGACACGCTATGTGACGCTCGAACTGAAACAGGTGTATCGCCAGCAAGACCCTGTTTTCCTCAACATTCTGAACCATATCCGCGAGGGACAACCCACCGCCGAGGATGTCAGCGCACTGAACGGCAGGTGCCATCCCGACTTTGTGCCCAAGGCGGAGGACGGATTTATCCGACTGACCACGCACAACCGACTTGCCGACAGTTACAACGAGAGCCGGCTGCGGAAACTCGCCACCAAGGAATTTCAATTCGACGCGCGCATTGAAGGCACGTTCCCCGAATATTCCTACCCCACAGACGTGACACTCACACTGAAGGAGGGAGCACAGGTAATGTTCGTGAAGAATGACCCAGACGGGGCATATTATAATGGACGGATTGGGCGGGTGACGCACATCAGCCGCTCAAACATTTGGGTACAATGCCAAGGCGAAGACGAGGAGATAGACGTGCAACCGCAGATTTGGGAGAATGCGAAATACGAATTGGACGACGAGACCAAAGAGATTAAGACCAACATACAGGGCACTTTCGTGCAATATCCCCTGCGCCTGGCATGGGCCATCACCATCCACAAAAGTCAGGGGCTGACCTTCGAACGGGCCATCATCGACGCCAACCTCTCGTTTGCAGCGGGACAGGTGTATGTGGCATTGAGCCGCTGCAAGACATTGCAAGGCATGGTGCTGGCCTCGCCCATACGTCCTGCCACCATTTTCGGCGACCGCAGGGTGAGCGACTACATCGCGCGAGAAGAGGAAGAGGCGGCGAGAAGCATTGCGGAACTGCCCCTGCTGAAAGACCGGTATCATGTGGAGCATCTGAAGGAATTGTTCGACTTTTCCGACATCGACCGCAAGGAGAGTCATCTGCTGCGCATCCTTGAAGAGCATTTCTACCGCCATTATCCGCGTTTGGCAGCCGCCCACAAGGAAGCGAGAAAGGAATTGGCAGACAAAATCATTGAGGTTTCGCGCAAATGGACAATGGTGTTCGTGCAAATGAATAGTGAGCAATTGTGCGAAAAAGGATTTGTGGAAAGGGTGAACCGCAGCACGGTGTATTTCCTGAATGCGCTGACCGACATCCTTGGCAGTTTGCTGGAGCAGACAATGGTGGAGAGCGACAATCAAATCCTCCGCAAGCGGTTTCAGGAGGCATTGGCCGACTTGCACCTTTCGTATGGCATCAAGACGGCCGTTCTGCGGCAAATTGCCAAAGAGGGATTCAATCCGGCCACCTATCTGGCCCGGAAACAAAAGGCGGTGCTCATGGCCACCGACGACGGGGCACCGAAAAAGGCGAAGAAGAAAAAGACCGCAAAAGCTGATGTGGGAAAGGTGGCTGTCGTGGCAAACGACATTCCGCACCCAGAACTGTTCAATCTCTTGCGGGAGTGGCGCGCACGGAAAAGCGGGGAATTGGGCATCCCTGCCTATGCCATTATGCAGCAAAAGGCATTGTTCGGCATGGTGAACAATCTTCCGACCGACATTCCCTCGCTCATAGCCATTCCCTATTTCGGCAAGCGCAGTGCGGAACGTTATGGCGAGGAAATCCTCCGCATCATCGGCAGGTTTGTGGAGGATAGTGGTGTGGAACGTCCCGAAGTGCCGACAAAGGCCGGCATTAAACGTGGAGGGAAGCAATGATGACAGAGGGATGAGCCGCAGACCGGGCTGCATCTGCACAAAAACGGGATTGCAAAGGCTGATGCTGTATTTCAGAACGTGTGCATGGAAAGCATGCGCCGGAGTGCTCCGAAACGTTTCATCAACTTTTCTTTCCAGGTGGGTGTCCAACTATGGGCACAATAGTGGATGGCATAACTTTCAGGCGTCGCTTCGTGTTTGTTGCCTGCAAAGATTTCGGAACGATAGACTTTGATGTTGTCTTTCAAAAGCTGATCAGTGTCTTTGTATTTGAAACCATACTTTTCCATGATTCTTGCATAGACGAATGGAGCGATGACTCCCGACCCTTTGGGACCGTTTGGCATTTCGAAAGTTCGGCGTTCATAGTCGTCCAGCACATCTTTTACGAAAGGGCACTGGGGTTCCGATCCCATGACGGCCGCTTGAATTTGTATGCCTGACACGTAGCCGTCTTTCAAACGATTGCCTTTGGCATCTATCATGTCCATGGCTCCCGTCATTTCTATCTGGGAGGGATGGTATTCCAAAGATGTGAAAAAATGGTGGTTCAGAAAATCATCAAACGGTTTCAGCACCTTCACATCTGCATCCAAGTATATTCCTCCTTCATGATACAAGGCATACATTCTGATATAATCGGCTGCAAATGCCCATTTTCGCTGTCTGTAAGCCTCTTGGACATAATAGGGGGCAGTGCCGATATCGAAGTTATCCGTGCTCCAACGCTTTATTTTGTATTCGGGCATGACTTTCTTCCAGGTGTTCATGCATTTCTTGATCTTGGAGGGGAAGGGGTCTTTGCTCAACCATACATAATGTATTGTTCTAGGAATCATGGTTTGTTGTTTTGATGATTTATTTGTTTCTTAATTTGCATAACCAATACACAAAATAGAGACGGGGCAGAAAGCGGAGTTGGTCCATCAGACCGTCGATTTCCCGTACTACTTGTATATTGTCACGCAATCCTTTGGAGCGGCTGGTGTTCGATACACCTGTCGTGTCGAAATGGGCAATGGCCAAAGGGAGTTGCAGAAAGGATTTGCGAGCCTTGAAAAGCTGCTTGTACAACTTGAGGTCGGCAGACATTGCATGCGCTGTGTCGAAAGGATATTCCCGGAGGCAGGAAATATGCGTCAGGCAACTTTGATGGCAAAAATACATGCGGTGGGCGTTATGGGGAGGTGTTGCCCGTTTGATGCGTCCGCCCTTCACCACATCTCCATAAATCACATCAGCGTGGCGTGGCCGACTGAAGATGCGGGTGAGTATATCGGCCGAAACAAAAGTATCGCCGGCGTTGAGGAAAATCACCCATTCCCCGGTTGCCATTCTTATGGCTTTGTTCATGGCATCGTAGATGCCTTGGTCGTGCTCGGAAATCCAGCGGGTGAGCCTGCCTTGATAGTGCGCCAGAAACTGCAGTGTTCCATCGGTAGATGCACCATCTACAACGATATACTCCATCTCCTTGTAGGTTTGATGTTCAACGCTTTGCATGGTTTTCCGCAAGGATTCCACCGCATTTCTGCATACGGTGACGATGGTGACTTTAGGTGTAGTGCACGTCATGGTTCTTCACTTTTTCATAAACATTGCCCAGTTGGGCCGCTGCCTTTTTCCAGGAATATTGTGCAAGACGGTGGCTCTGCCTTTCAAGCAACGCTTTTCTTTCCCCAACATCGGAGAGAAGGCGTTCCAGCTGTTCGTCCAGGTTGGATTCCGAGTCGTCCATCTCGAAATAAACGGCAGCGTCACCTGCAATCTCAGGAAAACAGCTTCGTCGGTTCAGCACCACGGGACAGCCTGCCTTGTAGGCTTCCAAGATGGGGATGCCAAAGCCTTCGTAGAGAGATGGAAAGATAAAACACTGTGCGTGACGATAGAGGGTGAGCACCTGTTCATCGCTGGCTTGGATGTGAACAAAGCGACCTGACAACTCCAAGTCTTGGAACAACTTCTGTTCTTCTTTGGTGAAAGGAGCTTCGGTACACACCAACTTCAGGTCTTCGTGTCGTTGCATGAACGGCTGCAGGGCACGAACCATCGGCATGAAATTCTTGTAAGTGCCCCGATGTCCTACGTAAAGCAGGTACCTGAAATCGAAGATGGGCGTTTCGCTGTAGGCCACATCCTCTGGAGCACCGTGATAAACCACCGTGATTTTTTCTTCGGGAACCTGCAGCATGTTGACGATGTCGCGCTTGGTGTTTTCCGAAACGGCCACAATATGGGCAGCGTGTTTCACCAGTTCCCGTTTGCGGGAAATCTGCATATCGCTTTTCTTGAAATACAATTCGGGAATCATGTCGTGGATGGTCAGCACGAATGGTTTTCCATGGAGATGTTTCAAGAAATACATTTCATAGAAAGTGGGATGGAAAACGTCGTAGTGGCCTTTCTCCAATTGTTGTATGGCATATTGCTTGTTGATGCCCAACGATGTTTTTTGGGGCATGATACTGGAAAAGACTTTGAACAAATCGCCTTTCAACGGGAACTTTCTCTGGCAGATAAAGTTGTTTTTTGTGCATCCGCAGGGACGAAGTTCCTCTACCAGACGTTTGCGCAGAAGATGAATGTTGTCGCTTTCCCTCACTGCAATTTCCGGTGTGATGTGTGCCGGCAGATTTTCAATGAGATGGGCAAAGCAGTTCGACACTCCCCCAAATTGCTGGATATAAAAGGTCTGATAATCGTATAATACTTTCATCGGTTCTGTTTTTTTTACAAACGCCGGTACACTTGCATCACTTGTTTTGCCACGTTTGCAGTTTCAAAGCGCCGGATGTATTCACGGCTCATGACAATGCTTTTTTCTCTTCCTTCTGCCCCGCGAAGCCTCTGGCGGAGAGCCGATGCCATGCCCTCCACGTCGTCGGGATGCACATAGAGACAGTCGGGGCCGCCTGCCTCTTCTAAGCACGACCCCGTGCAAGCCACTACCGGCAATCCACTTTGCAGGGCTTCGATGACGGGAATGCCGAAACCTTCGTAGCGAGAAGGATAGACAAAGCATTCGGCCTGCTGATAAATCGACGGCAAGTGGGCATCGGGAATGCGGTGAAGGAATTTCACACGGGTGCAAAGCTGATGTGCTTGGACAAACAGTTTCACTTTGTCTGCATAAGAAGTAGGCCTGCCAACGATAACCAGCGAAACATCGTTGGGCAATTGCAGCAGGGCTTTTACTGCCAGCAGTATGTTTTTTCGCTCCTCGATGGTTCCCACATTCAGAATGTATCTTTGTGGAAGGGCATAAAGACGGCGGACTGCTTCGTTGGCTGTATCATCAGCACGCTGACGGAAACGCATGCTGCAACTCTGATAGATCACGTCGATGCGGTTTTCCGGAAAATGGCCGAAAGACAGTATGTCGCGTTTGGTGCATTCGCTGATGGCGATGATCCTGTCGGCTTCTTTTAGGGCAGCATGAAATTTGTGGACATATATCTTTGCGTCCAACCAATGGTAATACTCTGGATGGCGCATGAAAATGAGGTCGTGAATGGTGACGACGCTGCGGATTCCCGCCTGCCGAAGGCCTTTGGGCAATTCTCCCGTCAAACCGTGGTAAATGTTCACTCCGTCGCGTTTCAAGTCTTTCACGATTCCATGCGACCGCCAAAGGGCTTTCTGAAACTTGAAGAAAGCGCGGGAGGGATAAACAAAACTGAGACGGGGAGTGGATATGACCTGTGACCGCAAATCGTCCCGACCTGCATCGGGAGCATACAAACGCCATTGTACATTCTGGTTCTCGGCAACCAGCGAGTTGACAAGTGTCCGCCCGTAACTGCCCAAGCCTGTGCCATTGCGCACAATGCGCTTTGCATCGAAACCTATTGTCATGTCTTTCATCTTATGTATAGTCCATGTATTATTGAATGCCCTTGCGTCTTTTCAGGTCTTCCAGATTTTCCATGCTCACTCTTCCTGTCTCCTTGTCATAACGGAGGTTGAACTCTTCGTGCGTGCGTTTCCAGCGGTTGTGGCTCCACAAATACAGTCCCGGATGGCGGCGAATGGTTTGTTCCAGCTTTTGGAAGTAGATGTCGGTGAGTTCCCATTCCTTCGTGTCTTCGGGATGCAGATTGATGGGGTGCATCACGCACTTGTAATATCCGCGCTTCACCCTGATCACATCGCCATAGAATACGGCCTGACCTGTGGAGCGCATGATGCGTTCCGACCCTGTGAACACTGGTGTGTCATGATGCAAGAAATTCACCCAATGGTGTATGTTGAACCACATGGGTGCTTGGTCTGAGATATAACCCATGATGAACGGCTGCCCTTGTTTCTTGTATTTGACGATGCGGCGCAGCACTTCGGTCATGGGTATGCACACTGCTCCTTGCCGTTCGCGCACGTGGCGGAACAAATTGTCGAAAGTCTTGTTTTCCAGCGGATGATAAATCTGGGCGCAGAGTGCTTTGTCGCTCACCCAATGGGGCAGGGAAGTGATCCATTCCCAGTTGCCGTAATGCCCGAGGTAAATGCCGACAGATCTGCCCTTGTACACCATCTCCTCAAGCATTTCCGTTCCCTCGAACACCATCCTGCGGCGCAATTGCTTCTCGCTCATGGTCATCAACTTGACGGTTTCCACAAGATAGTCGCAGAAATAGTGGTAGAAATCTTTCTCTATCTTGCAGTGTTCCGCCTCTGTCATTTCAGGAAAAGCCTCCCTGATATTTTTCTTTATCACCTTACCCCTGTATTTCACGATGTGAGCCACTAAGAAATACAGCACGTCCGCCAGTACATAAAGTACAGCGAGTGGCAAGAGCGAAAACATATACCACAGTGCGTGAATAAGGTGATAGAGCACTTTCATCTTTCTTTTTTATTGGGAGCATTACGGTTTCAGCTTGTTGTTCGTCATCCTGTACATATATTGCTGGATAATGGCTTTCAGTTCGTTTTCCATCTGTTTCTGCCGTGGAACCTTTCCGATGAGGTTTCGCTTCATCGTCCTGTCTTCCAAGGAATAGACCGCTTTGGTCTTTTCACCGTCAAATTGGAGCACATGGCCGTATTTCACATATTGATAGATGCCGTTGAGATAGTTCACGGCGTATGTCTTCTCCGTTGGCGTTGCCATCAGGTCGCAGCCGAAAGAAAGGTAGGGCTGGTCGTAGCCCAACATTCCCAGCAGCGTGGGCAACAGGTCGATCTGCTGGGCAATGGCGTTGCTGACACCCGGCTGGATGTCGCCGCTGGGATCATAGAAGATGACGGGTGAACTGAACAGGCCGATGTCGCTCTTGTATTCGGGATGGCAACTCATGTTCGTGTGGTCGGAAAATACCACGAAGAGCGTGTTCTTGAACCACGACTGTGTTCTTGCCTTGGCAAAGAACTTGCCGATGGCCATGTCGGTGTATTGGATGCACTTGTGGATGGGCAGCTTTCCGCCGCGGAACCGGTTCTTGTACTTGTCGGGAATCCTGAACGGATGGTGCGACGACACGGTGAAGATGGTGGTCATGAACGGTTGGCGCATTTCGCTCATCTTGGCGCAGGAATACTGCATGAAAGGCTCGTCCCAGATGCCCCAGTGCCCGTCGTAATCCTTGTCGCCGCCAAAACGCTTGTCGGCCGCATAGTCTTCCCATCCGTAATAGTTTTTGTAGCCTATCTTTTTGGAAAAGGCGAGAAATCCCATGCTGCCCCTTTCGGCACCGTGGAAAAACGCCGTTTCATATCCTTTCCTATTAAATATATTTCCCATTCCCGTGTAGTCGTTCATGGATGCCGGCGTGAGGATGAATGGTTCTACAAACATCGGAATGCCGCACAATATCGAGGGCATGGCATCGATACTCTTGCGCCCGTTGCAGAAAGAATGGCGGAACACGAGACTTTGGGCAATGATGCTGTCCATGTTGGGTGTAAATCCCTTGTACTTTCCCCCTTCCAGTTCTTTGTTGAACGCACCGATATACTCCCTTCCGAAACTCTCCACAATCAGTATCACCACGTTCTTCTTCATCACCGAATCGCGTTTCACCGGCTGATGGATAGGCTTGAACACCTTGTCCAGTTGTTCTTGCGTGAAGTAGGGGGGCACTGTAAATACGCTCTTTCCAATTGTGCGAATGAGCGAGAAAGGCGTGTTCAGCACCAAAGCACATTCCACGGGATGGTCAACAAACTCGTTGGCATTGCTGATGGTGATGGGGCGGTCGGTTCCCAATCCGCCGCGGCAAGCGCCAACGGTCCACGGTATGGCAGCCAATAGAGCCGCCACCATGATAATGGTATATTTGATGCGTTCTTTCAACGTGTCCAACCTTTTGGCTTCAGGGTTGGGCATCAAATAGAGTTTCCATAGACAGTAAATAAGGAATGCCGCCACCAAAATAAGGTACCAGTGTCCAACGGCTTCGTTCAAGAAGATTCCTCCAAGATTGTCTTCGTTGCTGAACTCCTTGAAAACAGAAGTGGTGGTGCGCTGCTTGGTATAGGGAAAATACACCGAATCCGCCAGATTGACAATCAGCGCAAGGGCATTGATTGCCACAAACACGTATTTGCACACTTTGTGATAAGTGAGAGTCTCCTTCAAGAACAGGGGGAACAGCATCATCACGATGTACAATGCATTGGTGTAGGCAATGGCAGAAGAGTCGAACTTTATCCCCGCCCAGAACATTTCGGGAAGATGCCCGTGAACCAAATGTTCTGAAAACAGCCTGTAGTTTTCCACGAGAAACACTATGCGTGTCACCATGTAAACCACGTACACCATGAAAAGGTTGGCAACCAATGAGACAATGGGTGCGAGTGATGATTCCAATAGTTTTAAATTTCTGACATTTTTCATTTTCGCCATTTTAAACCTGCTGCATATCGTGCAGCTTCCTGTAATATCCGTTTTGGGTCAGCAACTCATCGTGTGTGCCTCGTTCCACAATTCGCCCTTCGTGAATCACGCATATCTCGTCAGCATTCTTGATGGTCGAAAGCCGGTGGGCGATGGCTATGGTGGTGCGCGTCTTCATCAGTTGCTCCAGTGCATCCTGTACCAGCCGCTCGCTTTCAGTGTCGAGTGCCGATGTGGCCTCGTCCAGAATGAGAATCGGTGGGTTTTTCAGAATGGCACGTGCTATGCTCACCCGTTGCCGCTGTCCTCCTGAAAGCCGCCCCCCCCGGTCGCCGATATTCGTGTCATAGGTGTTTTCCGATGCCATGATAAACTCGTGGGCGTTGGCGATGCGTGCAGCCTGTTCCACCTCTTCGCGCGTGGCATTATCCACCCCAAAGGCGATGTTGTTGAAGAACGTGTCGTTGAAAAGTATCGCTTCTTGGTTCACGTTGCCGATAAGCTGGCGCAAATCGTGCACGCCCAGATCTTTCACGTTGATGCCGTCGATCAGCACCTCGCCCTCCTGTACGTCGTAATAGCGGGGAATCAAATCCACGAGCGTTGACTTTCCGCTTCCGCTTTGCCCCACCAAGGCAATGGTCTTTCCTTTCTCTATTGTGAGGTTGATGTTGCGCAGCACCCACTGGTCGGCATATTTGAACGACACGCTGCGCAGTTCTATCTGATGGTTGAAACCGTTGAGATGCTTGGGATGTTCCGGTTCCTTGATGCTTGTCTCTGCCAGCAGGATTTTATCGACACGCTCCATGGAGGCCAATCCCTTTGGAATGTTGTAGCCTGCCTTTGAAAACTCTTTCAGCGGATTGATGATGGAATAGAGCATCACCAGATAATAGATGAACGTAGGGCCGCTCAACGCCTGCTCGTTCAATACGAGGATGCCGCCCACCCACAACACGATGACAATCATCACCGTACCCAAAAACTCGCTCATGGGGTGTGCCATCTGCTGGCGGATGTTCACGCGCATGATGTGGTTGCGGTATTCGCTGTTGATTTTTCCAAAGCGGTCGTTCATCTTTTCCTCAGCGCAGAATGCCTTGATAATGCGCAGTCCGCCCAATGTCTCTTCCACTTGACTCATCGTGTCGCTCCACAACGATTGGGCCGTGATGCTGTTGGCCTTCAGTTTTCGTCCCACATATCCCATGAACCAACCGAAGATGGGCACGAAGACAATGGTGAAAAATGTGAGTTGCCACGAAAGGATGACCAACCAAACGAAATAGGAAATGATAAGCACGGGATTCTTGAACAGCATGTCCAACGATGACATGATACTGTTCTCTATCTCCTGCACGTCACCGCTCATACGGGCAATGATGTCGCCCTTGCGCTCCTCCGAGAAGAAACCGAGCGAAAGGGAAGTGATTTTCTTGTAGAGTTGGTTGCGGATGTCGCGCACAACGCCTGTTCTGATAGGGATGATGGTGGCCGATGACAGGAAGTAAGCCCCGGTCTTCAAGAAAGTCATCAGTGCCAGAAAGAGTCCTATTATCAGCAGTGTGGTGGTCGCGCCGGTTTCGGCAATGAGCCATTGCATGTAATAGTCGGCATTGTTGCTCAGCACATCCTTGATATTGCTGGAGAAATCGGCGAACGATTCAGTAGGCCAAGGCATGAGGCGGGTGGCGTGCGTTCCGCCGTCTGTCTTGAACAATATCTGCAAAATGGGGATGAGCGTGGCAAAAGAAAATATATTCAGTATGGCCGAGAGGAAATTGAACACCACCGACAATACCAGATATTTCTTATAAGGCGGAACGAACCGCTTCAACACTTGTATAAACTCTTTCATTTCTTTATATTATCTCCCCTTTTTACCACTTCCTCTTTCGTCACTTTCTCTCCAAGCAGGTTTTCGTCTTTGAATAGAAGACGAAAACCTTGCTGTTCTTCTATAATTGCTTTTTATTCTTTGAACTCATGGCGGGCAACAATGAGGTTCTTCTCCATATTTCCTTTCCGCTCGATTGGCTTCCAGGCATAGTAAAAGAAACGAACATCAGGTTTCCATCCTCCGAGAAATGGTATGTCATCACATTCCCCTGACCTTCCGAATCCTTGTCAAATGCCATATAATCAAGATATTCCACATAGGTACTGTCCGAAGTTTCCTTGTAAGTACCCGTTCCAGACACTTTGAAGAAACCGCTGCTCCTATCCGTTATAAGATTGTAAAAATGCTTGTCGGTGGACAAGAATTTCAAGATGGGCATCGAAACCAGTCTTTCTTCTCCATTGTTTACAATCATACACATCTGCCAAATGCCTGTCAGCGACGGTTTCTGTTTTTTCTGTGCAAAACCTGCATTGCAAATCATGACAGCCACCAAAAGGCTGAAAAAATTTTTTCTCATAAATCCTGTTATACATTAAATTTTATATCGCTTCTCCAAACAGCGTGGCACTGGTGCTGCCCGTAATGCGCACTTTCACGAATTCGCCGATGTGGTGCGTGCCTTTGTCGAACACCACCATCTTGTTCTGTTCCGTTCTTCCGCACAACTGCTCTCTGCTGCGCTTGCTCGGCCCTTCCACCAGTACGGTGAACTCCTTGCCCTCGTCGCGCCTGTTGGCTTCGGCCGACAGATCGGTCTGCAACTTGATCATTTCGTTGAGACGCTCAATCTTGGTGGTTTCGGGCACATTGTCGGCCAGATGTTTCGATGCATAGGTTCCGGGACGTTCCGAATACTTGAACATAAACGCGCTGTCGTAGCCCACGGTGCGCATCAGCTGCAGCGAGAGTTTGTGGTCTTCGTCCGTTTCATCGTGATAGCCCACGAAGATGTCGGTAGATAGTCCGCAGTCCGGCACTATCTCGCGGATGGCCCTCACCCTGTCCATATACCACTCCACGGTGTATTTGCGGTTCATCAGTTTCAGTATCTTGTTGCTTCCGCTCTGCACCGGCAGGTGGATGTGCCTGCACACGTTGGGCATTTCGGCTATCACGCGGAGGGTCTCGTCGCTCATGTCCTTGGGGTGCGAAGTGGTGAAACGCACGCGCATGTCGGGCACGGTTGCCGCCACGCGGTGCAGCAACTTGGGGAAATCCACCACCTCTTCGCCCGTTTCCGATGCGCCGGCAGGTACAAAACGGTAGGAGTTGACGTTCTGCCCCAGCAGCGTCACTTCCCGATAGCCACGCTCCTGCAGGTCGCGCACTTCTTGCAGAATGCTCTCCAAGTCGCGCGAGCGTTCCCGTCCGCGGGTGTAGGGAACGATGCAGTAGTGGCAGAAGTTGTTGCAGCCGCGCATGATGCTGACAAAGCCGCCTATCTTGCTCAGGGCAATGCGCTGCGGCACCACGTCGCGATAGGTTTCGGTTTTCGACAGCTCTATGTCTATCGCCTTGTGGCCTGCCTCTGCCTGGGCCATCATGTCCGGAAGATTCAGATACGAGTCGGGGCCGGCCACCAGCTGTGCATGATGGTTCTCGATGAGGTCGTCCTTCACGCGTTCAGCCATACAGCCCAATACGCCCAATATCAGGTTTCGCCCGCGCTTCTGCTCGGCGTGCAGCGTGTCCAGCCGATGATAAATTTTCTGTTCTGCATTATCCCTTACCGAACAGGTGTTGAGAAAAACGGCATCGGCGTCCTTGATGTCTTCGCAAACCTCGTAGCCCGCCATCTTCATCACCGATGCCACTACTTCCGAGTCGGCAACATTCATCTGACAGCCGTAAGTCTCTATAAAAAGTTTCTTCATCCTATCAAGTTTTGGCTGCGAAGTTACTAAAAATAAATCATTTATCAACGTTGTCCCAAGTGTTTTTTCCGAACGCTACTTTCTCTGCCGTCAATTCCTGCCATGTTGTGCTGCCTGTCGTTGGCGTTTGTCAAAACTTTTCGCCATTTATTCGCCCGAAAATGCAACATTAGGCGCAGGTGCAGGGAAATAAGAGAGAGATGGGTTGCTTTATAACCTGCTGACTGTCATGTGTTTGTGAAAAACATGCTGCCTCCTGCAGTCTTTCCGGTCAGGAAAAGCGGTGCAACGGATGATTCCTTGCCCCTGTTCCGGGGATAGAAAACCTGTTGTTGTTGTGAAAAAACGGGTGTCTTTTGGCAGTGCTTTCACTTCGGGTGGTTTTTCGCCTGTTTTTCATCCTTTTCTCCCATGAGGCACAACGGATGACGGGTTGCAGGAAAAGGGATGATGCATCGGAATGTGACGGATGGTCCGTTGCAATGCGGGGGATGATGCGTTTGCGCGCAAGGGATGTTCCGTTGGCGGAAAATCGCCGTTTTTTCCAAAAGGCCGCAAAAAATGTGTGTTGGGCAGAGGTCGGTTTCTTGCGGCATGCTTGGCAAAATCCTGGAAAAATGCAGATTCTCTTTCTCTTTGGGAAACAATATTTGGAGGGATTTGTCAAAATAATTCATAAGAATGAAGGGAGAGGGGAAAAAAGAATATTCGCCGTGAAGCACAATGCGCAAATGGCATGAAGTTCACGGCGAACATTCCTTCCTTTGTATAAAGTACGCCCTTTTTTGCGGCAGGTGCTGCCGTTCTATGATTTCTCTTCCAGGAAGGCTTCCGACTCGGCGGCGGCTATGATTTCCTCGCGCGACAATTCGGCTGGTGTGGCGGAAATGTCGGACAAGTCGAACTCGTCTGCCGCAACGGCTTCCGGTTTCTCTGTAGGCTGTTCCTGCGCCAGTTTCTCTTCCTTTTTCTCGGCAAAAGGTTCTTTCTCTCTACTGATGATGAAATCGTTCTTGGGCTCAGTGTCTGGAACGCTTTCCACGGGCAGTTCTTCCATCTTGGTGCGCTTTGTCTTGGAAGCAAACACCGCATCGATGAACTGAGGCTCTTTGCGAAGCCGCTGGAGCGTGAGCTTGGAAGCAATCTGCTGGGCCTCTTTCTTGCTGTAGCCGGATCCGGACTCTCCGTCCAACCGTTCTACCTTTACCTGATAGGTGAATTTGGGACTTCCGTTTTTATCCTGCTCCTGTGCAACCAGCTTGAAATTGATTTCAACGCGGTTTTTCTGGCTCCACTCTATCAGTTTGCTCTTGAAATTCATCTCCTTGTAGGCCACCTTGTCCAGGTTGATGATTTCGCGCAGCACTCTCTTTTCCATAAACCGCATGCAGGCCGTATAGCCACGGTCCAGGTAAATGGCACCCACCAGAGCCTCGAACGCATTTCCTCCCATATAGCTGTTGTGGGAAGAAACGTGTCCGTTGGATTTTATCAGGTTGATGAGTCCCATTTCCTGTGCAAGCCGGTTCAGCGTTTCGCGCTGCACAATCTTGCTTCGGGTATTGGTCAGGAATCCTTCGCGTTTTCCTTCAAAATGGCGGTAAACGATGTCGCCCACAACAGCGTCGAGCACGGCATCACCCAGAAATTCCAGTCGCTCATTGTTTACGGGGCGACCCTTTTCGTTCTTGTGCGCCATGCTTTTGTGGAGCAGTGCCTGTTTGTAGTAAGAGATGGTGCGGGGATAGAATCCGATGATTTTGTATAGAGACAAATAAAGCTCCTTCTCTTTGCGGAGAGGGAGCTTTATCATATCGAATAAATTGTTAATCTGCATATTTCTTGAAGATTACACACGCATTGTGACCACCAAAACCAAACGTATTGCTCATGGCTGCACGCACGGTGCGCTTCTGGGCTTTGTTGAAGGTGAAGTTCAGATTGTAGTCAATCTCTTCGTCCTTGTCGTTCTCGTCGTGGTTGATCGTTGGCGGAACGATGTCGTTCTGCACAGCGAGTACGCTGGCCATTGCCTCAACGGCGCCGGCTGCGCCCAAAAGATGGCCGGTCATTGATTTGGTAGAACTGATGTTCAGCTTGAAAGCATTCTCTCCGAACACGTCTTTGATGGCTTTCATTTCCGAGATGTCGCCCACATTGGTAGATGTGCCGTGCACGTTGATGTAGTCGATATCCTCCGGTTTCAGCTGGGCATCTTTCAGAGCAGCCTCCATCACAAGCTTTGCGCCTAATCCTTCGGGATGGCTGGCTGTGATATGGTGTGCATCGCCGCTCATTCCCTCGCCCACCATTTCGGCATAGATTCTGGCCCCGCGAGCCTTGGCATGCTCCAATTCTTCGAGAACCAGGCATCCCGCACCCTCTGCCATCACGAATCCGTCGCGACTGGCGCTGAATGGGCGTGACGCGTGCTGTGGGTCGTCATTGCGTGTGGATAAGGCCTTCATCGCATTGAAGCCGCCCACTCCACACATGCAGATGGCACTCTCTGCACCTCCGCTCACGATAACGTCTGCCTTTCCTAAACGAATCAGGTTGAAAGCATCGGCTATGGCATTGCTTGATGATGCACAGGCACTGGTCGTTGTATAGTTGGGGCCATGAAATCCGTAATGGATGGAAATATGGCCGGCGGCGATGTCGGAAATCATTTTGGGAATGAAGAACGGACTGAAACGCGGTCCCTTTTCTTCGTCCTTGGCATAAGCCATTACCTCCTCCTCGAAAGTGCGGATGCCTCCGATGCCGACACCATAAATGACGCCTATGCGGTTTTTGTCAACTTTCTCCAAGTCCATCCCACTGTCAGTCACTCCCTGCATGGCACTGATCAGTGCCAGCTGGGTATAATGGTCGAGCCTGCGTGCTTCCTTGCGGTCGATGTAGGCGTTGACATCAAGGTCTTTCACCTCACAGGCAAAGTGGGTCTTGCACAAAGAACTGTCGAACCGTGTAATAGGAGCTGCACCGCTTACGCCTGCCAGAAGGTTTTTCCATGTTTCTTCCGGAGTGTTACCGATGGGGGTTACTGCGCCGAGTCCTGTTACAACTACTCTTTTTAACTCCATTATATATGTAAGGAATGATTATTTTGCGTTTTCCTCAATATAGGCAATTGCATCACCTACCGTGCCGATTGTCTCAGCCTTGTCGTCAGGGATTGAGATGTTGAATTCTTTTTCAAACTCCATGATGAGTTCTACTGTGTCCAAAGAATCTGCGCCCAGATCGTTTGTAAAGCTTGCTTCTGGCTTAACTTCTGCCTCATCAACACCCAATTTGTCAACGATAATAGCTTTTACTTTTGATTCAATTTCTGACATAATTTTTTAATTTAAATTGTTAATAATTCTTCCTTTTTTATTTTTCGGATGCAAAGGAACACATTTTTATTCATGTACGCAAATATTTTCATCAAAAAAGCACTTTTTATTGCACAAACTACCCTGTTTTGTGCAATGTTTTGTGTGATTACTTGATGGTCAGTTCTCTTCTCAAGGGATAGTTTCCTCTTAATTCTTCAAATTTTAAGGGATTGGATTTCAGTTTTTCGCTATCAGACAATGGATTATAGCATTTCAGATATTCATCGTCGTCCACTTTCTCGTCTTTCCGCCATTCTGTTTTCAATGGAGATGCGGGTGGGTCTATGTGATATTTATTCGTTATGCCGAAGAAATTGCATAAACCTGCAATTACCATATTGTCGGCATTCACCTTTCCGTCGGCACTGTAGCCGGCAATGTGGGGCGTGGCTATGAAAGCACGGTGCATCAGTTCGAGGTTGATGTCGGGTTCGTTTTCCCATGTGTCGATGACTGCCTCTGCCACTTTCCCTTCTTTCATGGCCAGCAACAGGGCATCGTTGTCCACTACTCCGCCACGACTGGAATTGATGATGGCGGGGCGTTTGGCAAGGCTACCGAGAAAGCTGGTGCCGGCAAGATGGTGCGTGGCGTATTTGCCGGTAGATGTGAGAGGTACGTGGAAAGTGATGATGTCGCATTGGCGGGCGATGGTCTCCATGTCGACAAAACGGCCTGGTGCTCCGTTCTCCTGCAAGGGAGGGTCGCATACCAGCACACGATAGCCCATTTCTTCGGCCACAACTTTCACCTTTGAGCCTACATGTCCGCAGCCTACGATTCCCACGGTGTGGCCGTTGGGCGTCATGCCCTTTTCGCGGTGCAGCAAGATGAGGGTGGACCGAATGTATTGAGCCACTGAGCCGCTGTTGCATCCCGGGCAGTTCATCCACCGGATGCCTGCTTTGCCTAAAAACTCGGTGTCTAAATGGTCAAAGCCAATGGTTGCCGTTGCCACGAACCTCACTTTGCTGCCTTGCAGCAAACGCTTGTCGCATCGCGTGCGCGTACGTATAATAATGGCGTCCGCGTCATGCACGTCGGCTGCCGTCATTTCCTTGCCTGGCATACACACGATTTCATCGGCAATGTTCTTCAGCGTGTCAAGGATATAAGGTATCTTGTCGTCCATGACGATTTTCATCTTTTTTCCCATGTCTTTTTATTTGTTCCTTTTGTTTGCTGATAAAACATCACAAAACAACAATTATTGTACGAAATGTTTGCCAATTCAAAATAAATATATACATTTGCGCAAACAAAATAATAAGAAACATGTCGTTCACAGAAAATTGCAACAAGATTTTCAATCAGGCAATAAGAGACTATCACGCAAAAGATGATGTGGACACCCCCATCAACAATCCCTACGACCGCGAGTCGGTAGAGAACAGATTGTATTTGAAATGCTGGATAGATACCGTTCAATGGCATCTGGAAGACATTATCCGCGACCCGCATATCCATCCGATGGAGGCACTACAGATTAAACGCCGCATCGATCGCAGCAACCAAGACCGCACTGACTTGGTGGAGCAAATAGACAGTTATTTCCGCCAGCAATATTCCGACGTGAATGTTCTGTCCAATGCCCGCATCAACACCGAAAGTCCGGCTTGGGCAGTTGACCGCCTTTCCATCCTTGCCCTGAAGATTTACCACATGAAGGAGCAGGCGGAAAGAGCCGATGCCTCTGATGAGCACAGGCAGAAGTGCCAGTCGAAGCTGAGCATCCTGCTTGAACAGCAGGAAGATTTGGGAACAGCCATCGACCAGCTGTTGGAAGACATCGGGGCAGGGCGTATCTACATGAAGGTGTACCGACAGATGAAGATGTATAACGACCCAGCCACGAACCCCGTGCTCTACGCCAATAAGAGATAGAACCGCGCCGTTCCATAGAACGGACAGAGACCATCATACAGCCACGACAAACGGAATGCGGACCGAACACATCCTGATTATACGATTCTCGGCTTTGGGCGACATCGCTATGACCGTGCCCGTTGTATATTCGCTCACAAGGCATTATCCAGATTTGCGCATCACAGTGCTTAGCAGAGAATTTGCCAGACCGCTGTTTGAAGATCTTGGCCCCAACGTAGGATTCATGGGGGCGGACGTAAAAAACGAATATCAAGGCATCAAGGGGCTCAACGCGTTGTACAGGAGATTGGCGGCAAAGAATTTCACCGCCATTGCCGACTTGCACAACGTTCTCCGGTCGGAGTATCTGCGGGTGAGGTTCAACTTGGGCAGATATAAGGTGGCCCATATTGACAAGCACCGTTCCGGGCGGCGCGCTTTGGTAAGGGCCGGCCGAAAGGTTCTGGTGCAACAACCCACCGCTTTTCAGAATTATGCGGAAGTGTTTGCAAAACTGGGCTATCCTGTCACGCTCGATTTTCATTCCATATTTCCCGCATCGGGCGGAGACCTGTCGCTGTTGCCCCAAGCCATCGGGGAAAAAAAGGAAGGTGAGAAATGGATTGGCATTGCTCCGTTTGCGGCACATGAGAGAAAGATATACCCCCGCAGACTGATGGAAGAAGTGCTACGGCAAATCAAACAGCAGTACCCGCAATGCAGGCTGTTCTTTTTCGGTGGAGGAAAGAAAGAATTGGAAACATTCACCGGATGGGCGGAGAAATACAGCGACAGTTGCAATGCCTCGCAGCTGTTGGGGGGTATCAAAGAAGAACTGATACTGATGAGCCATCTCGACGCGATGCTCTCCATGGACAGCGGAAACATGCATCTGGCATCGCTTACAGGCATTCCTGTAGTAAGCATTTGGGGAGCTACGCATCCTTTTGCCGGATTCATGGGATGGGGTCAGAGCAAGGATGATGCCATACAGCTGGAACTTTCCTGCCGCCCTTGCAGCATTTTCGGAAACAAACCTTGTCTGCGTGGCGACTTGGCCTGCCTGAAGAACATCCCGCCCGAGTTGGTGGTGAAACAAATAAAGTTGGCCATGAACAGAAGAGAATTGTTGCAAAAAAGAAAAGGCAACCACTAAAAAGAAACAAAAAACAGGATTTTGGGTTCTTCAACCGAGCCGTCCCTGTTTTTATATAATAGATAAACAAATAAAAAAACGAAAGATTATGAAAAAGTACATTTGCGAAACTTGCGGTTATGTTTACGACCCAGAAGTTGGTGATCCTGATAGCGGTATTGAGCCGGGAACAGCATTTGAAGACCTGCCGGAAGATTGGGTATGCCCTCTCTGCGGTGTTGGCAAGGACGATTTCTCTGAGGACGAAGACTGATTTTCGGTGAAAAGGCAAGAAAAAGAGGGTGCGTTTGCAAAATGCATCCTCTTTTTGGTTTTTCATTCACTCAGACTTCTCATGAAGCCATGGCATTTGCCTTCGTTTCAACATTCCCGGCATTTCTTTTAGCTTGTATCAGGTAATGCTATGCCGGGTATGTTCAAGCCTGATGAACATTGTTGGCAAGCAGTTGTCTGCCCTTGCCTAAAAATGTAAAAATGTCTTTGAAATATGAATGATAATATTTACATTTGCAGAATAAAAATCACTTTTGACCCATGGCAACCTTTAAACCTACCGCGCGACTTGCTTCTCTTGACATCCTAAGAGGTTTTGACTTGTTTTTATTGGTGTTTTTTCAACCTGTACTTTTGCAATTTGGACATCAACTCGACAATCCGACACTCAACACCGTTCTCTGTCAGTTTGACCATGAAATATGGGAAGGATTTCGTTTTTGGGATTTGGTCATGCCTCTGTTCATGTTTATGGCAGGCGCCTCCATGCCTTTTTCTTTTTCCAAGTACAAGAACCAACCAAACAAGAAAAATGCATACCGGAAAATTTTCAGGCGCGTTGCATTGCTTTTCCTGTTGGGCATGATTGTGCAAGGAAACTTATTGGATTTCTCGCCGGAAACCATTCATTTCTACAACAACACTTTGCAGGCCATCGCCACCGGATATTTCATCTCTGCCGTCATTTTACTGAATTGTTCTGTCAGGAAACAAGTGATGTGGACAGTCTTTCTGCTCATCATCTATGGGGTTCCCATGGCATTTTGGGGAGACTTCACACAAGAGGGAAATTTTGCCAATTGGGTAGAGCAAATAGTAGTGGGCCACTTTCGCGATGACCCCACTTACACTTGGATATGGAGCAGTCTGACTTTTGGTGCGACGGTCATGCTGGGTGTATTTGCCGGACATATCATGAAGAATGGAGCGGATTGCCGCGGAAAAGTGGTACAACGGTTGCTGATCATCGGTTTTGCACTGATTGCAGCTGCTCTGCTATGGAGCTTGCAAATGCCCATCATCAAGAGAATATGGACATCCAGCATGACATTGCTTTCCGGAGGGTACTGCTTTTTATTGATGGCACTTTTTTACTATTGGATTGATTATAAAGGCAATGTGAAAGGGTTCAACTGGTTGAAAATCTATGGGATGAACTCGATCGCTGCCTATATGTTGGGTGAGACTGTCAATTTTCGCAGTGTAGCCGAATCGCTGCTCCATGGTACCCAACAATTTGCTGGAGCATATTATCCCGCCATATTGGCGTCTGCTAATTACCTGATAGTGTTTCTCATTCTCAGGTTCATGTACAAATATAAGATTTTCCTGAAAGTATAGATGTGTGGTCAGGTTATGTGCTGCCTGTCGCATTGAGCAATCCGTAGGATGGGGGCACTTTGTCGTCCAACGTTCAATCCTCTTTTTTCTTCAATGCTTTTTCCAGTTTCTCTATCTGCCGTTGTCTCTCCATGGAAAAAGTGGTGCTGTGGCGGTCAATGAAACGGAAGAGCATCATGGCTCTTTCTTGCATCATCTGTTTGTCGAGAGCGGTAGAGAAGTCGGCTTCCACGAAGTAAAGCCGGGCCAGCATTTCCATTTTCGGCAAACGTTCTTCTTCGCGCCATTGCGTGAAAGAGTCCATCACGTCCTCAAGCGATGCCGTATGATAAAAGATGCTGTCGCCGATATAACTGTCGTATAGTTTTGCTATCCGGTCTTTTTTTTGCCTGATGCTTTCTTTACTGTTGATAACGAGTTGCAGTGCCTCGAAAAATTCGCGTATCACCCGAACGAAGTAATCTTGCCTTATCATTGTGCTTTCTGTAATGTCAATAAAAAGATTCTTTTAAGTCGATGGCTCCACGATGTCCATCAGTTGGGAAAAATCGCTGATGACGTAATCTGCTTTCACCGTTTCCATGTCGGCCAGCGTTCCGTTGCCATAGGTCACACCCACGCCCTTCACGCCAGCGCGGTGAGCCATCTCTATGTCGAACGTGGTGTCGCCCACCACAAGAGTCTCCTTGGGCTGCAGCGAGCAGTCTTTCAAAGTTTTTACCACCATGTCGGGTGCGGGCTTGGCGTGTTCTATGTCATCGGCACTCACCACGTAGGGAATCTTGTCTTTCAAGTCCATGTCTTCCAAGAAAGCCAGCAGGGTGGTGCGGCTTCGGCTGCTGGCAATGGTCAGCAACGTTCCCTTTTCGTAAAGGCGGTTAACGGTTTCCAAAACATGAGGAAATAACTTTACAGCCCCTGGCCTGTTGTTTCTGGAAAACAATCTTCCGTATGTTTCGGCACACCGTTCTCCCATCTCGTCGGATATGGGCAGCAACTTCGTGAACGTTTCCTTCAGCGGCAATCCTATCATGGCTGCGCACTCATCGTCTGTACGAGCCTCCAGTTTCAGCTCACAGATGGTTTGTTGCATGGTTTTCACAATGATGTCGCGCGTGTCGCCCATTGTTCCGTCAAAATCCAATATAACTGCTTTTATCATTTTCTATTGCTTCTCTGCTCATCCACACTGCGAGGGTTTTTGCCCTCAAATAATTCTCGCTCATATACATCAGTCCGCCAAAGGGGTTGTTCGTTCCCCACGAGTTCTTGCATACGTAATATTTCCTCCCCTTGGCAGTATGTGCAATTCCTATCAGTTCCATGCAGTGGTCGTCGGTGGTTTCCAATTGTTCAAAAGCCCGTTGACGCATGTCCTGTGTAATTTTTTCCCGCTCGTTCTCCATTTTCGCCACTCCCGTTGGGAACGAAAACAAGGGCTCGCTGATATCGCCTTCCCAGCAAACGGGATGCCCCGAGCGGAGAGCCTGGTCGATGTAATGCATCATTTTGTCTATGGGTATGTTCATGAACTCGTCACGATAGTAGTTGTCGGCCGATTCCAGCACGAACCTTTCGCCGAAAGGATGGTGCGTGAAACTGGTGAACGCCAGATATTCATCTTCCATGCACACGCTTCGGGCAAATTCCTGTACAGTGTATTCGGCACCATGCATGAAAACGAATTTGGGAAGCGGACGTATTCCTCCATCCAAAGCATCGGCCACGTGTTTGCGCAGGCCCTCCGTTCCCAGCCGTCGTCCTATGTCCATGTTGGCTATTTTCTCCACTTTGCGTTCCATCACCCGGAAATTGGCCTCAGGATGGTAGGCATCGTAATGCGTAAGACCGTATCTCTGAATCAGCCGCAGCAGTGCCGAGCCCATGCCCCTTAGGGAAATGGGTTCTTTCCCTCCCGTCAGATAGTACCGCTGTGCCTGTTCCTCCAGAAACATCCTGCCTACATATTGGGGAGAAAGATTCACCGAGTCGCCTTTCATCAAGTGCTCGCTCTCGATGGTGGCAAGCATGGCATAGGCCCAGCACAGGGGGCTTTCGCCCTGATCTTTCACCGGTGTGGTTTTAACCAGGCATTCCACTGTGGGAGGTCGCGTCCCCCGGGGGGCGCTCTTTGGCTTGCAGCCAGCCACCAGTGCGGCCATCACCATCCATCCTAATATTCCTCGTGTCTTCATAAAATATGGTTGTCCATCTTCCTTTGTGTGTGCGAACAATGCAGGCAGATGCCGTGAGAGTTCACTGTTGAACTCGGATGTCACTTATTTCATGCAAACTTACATAAAAATTTCTAATTACACACTTTTTTCATAAAGAAAATCGGCTTTTCTTTCATGGCAATCCGTCAAGACATGGAGTGTCCTGAACTTGAAAAATCCTTTCGATAGTTAAAAACAAAGAGTGTCATTTTTGCTCCTTTTTCTGTTTATGCAACTTTGCATTGTAATCTTAAATTTTGAATACAGATTTTTAGTTTCAGGAGTTGAACGTTTCAGAACTTGTTTGCATCACCCGCACGAAACGTTATAGAACCCATATTGCCGCTAAAATGTTTAGAGAATGTTAAATTATCGTTATTCGATAAATTTTTATTGAAATTATTTGCTTGATTCAAAGAATGGTTTTACTTTTGCATATCGAAAAACGATAAATAACATTAGCAAAACAATAAATGAAGACCAAGCTCAATATCTTTTGCATACTGATTCTGGCAGTTATTGTTGTTGGTGCGATGAACAGCAGTTTCAGTTTTCAGTCGGGTTTCAATGCTGCCAGAAGGCAAAATCCCTTGCAGGGAGAACAGGTTGACCGCCAGGATATTGTGACCACGCCAAATTCGGTGACGCTGATTCCGGTGGCATCAAAGCGCATGGCCTTAACGGTGAAAAACGAAGTGAACGGCAAAGACATCAAGGTGTGGCCCACTCAAATGTATGTGGATGGCGACATTGCCGATGTGCCTCTGCCCATTGCGGTGGCCAGCATCCTGGCCGTTGTCGGTGTCGGACTGTGGCTCATGACACTGGTGGCATTCATTATTTTCATCGTGAACATCAACCACGACAGGGTAATTGAGCGGCAGAACGTGAAAATGCTCCGGCTGGCAGGAATAGGACTGACGGTATATGGGCTGATGGATACGCTCATTTCGTTTCTCACCAGTCTGCACGTTGCCGGACAATTTGCCGTCAAGGGATATTCGGTGAACTATTGGGATACCATCTGCTTCACGCCGATCATGTTCGGCATGATTGCTTTCGTGGCGGCACAGGTTTTCGCCATTACGCTGAAAATGAAAGAAGAGCAGGACTTGACAATTTAAAGGCATGGGGAAAATCATAGTGAATCTGGACGTGGAAATGGCCAAGCGCAAAATCTCGCTCGGAGAACTTGCAGACAAAGTGGGGTTGACACAGGCCAACCTGTCCATTCTCAAGACAGGAAAGGCACGGGCGGTGAGGTTCTCCACCCTGGAAGCCATTTGCCATGAATTGGGCTGCCAGCCGGGCGATATACTGGAGTTCAGAGAAGAAGGTTGGAAACAATAAATATGAAAAAATATTAATAAAAATCATTAATCACGGGCGAACGTAATTTAATCGTTATCTTTGCCCTAAATTTTAACCATCTGATAATGAAAATGAAAAGATTTTTTGTGGCTGCGGCAATGTTGTTCGTCAGCACAGTGGCAATGGTGGCACAAGAAATGCAAATGCCTCCCATTCCCGTGGACAAATCTGTAAGAATCGGAAAACTGAGTAACGGATTGACCTATTACATCCGTCACAACGGCTTTCCTGAGAAAGTGGCTAACTTCTACATCGCTCAGCGCGTAGGTTCTATCAACGAAAATGACGACCAGCGCGGACTGGCACACTTTCTGGAACACATGGCCTTCAATGGTTCCGACCATTTTAAAGGCAATGGCCTGATTGAATTTACCCGTTCGCTGGGTGTTGAGTTCGGTAGCGACTTGAATGCTTATACCGGTATCGATCAGACGGTTTACCGTATCTGTAACGTTCCTACCAAACGTCCGTCGGCACTCGACTCTTGCCTGTTGGTGTTGAAAGACTGGAGCAACGGTCTGTCTATCGAGGCAGACGAGATTGAAAAAGAGCGCGATGTGATTCACAATGAATGGCGTTTGGGCGAAGGCCCCGGCCAGCGCATGATCAACCGCGCACTTCCCAAAATGTACCCCGGCTCCAAGTATGGCGAGCGTCTGCCCATCGGTTTGATGAGCATCGTTGACAGCTTCAAGCCCAACACGCTGCGCGCCTATTACAAGAAATGGTATCGCCCGGACAACCAGGCCATCATCGTGGTTGGCGACATCGATGTTGACCACATGGAGGCAGAAATCAAACGTCTCTTCGGAAGCATCAAGTTGGATCCCAACGCTCCCAAGGTGATTGCCGAGAAAGTGCCCGACAACAACGAAGCAATCTATATCTTTGAGAAGGATAAGGAAATGACGATGAACCAGATTCTCGTGTTCATGAAACATGAGCCAACGCCCGAATCGGAAAAAACAAGCATGAACTATCTGATTGAGTCGTATGTGAAATCGGTAATCTCGAATATGCTGAACGCTCGTCTGAGCGAAATGACACAAGACGAGAACTGCCCCTTCTTCCAGGCCATGGCCGAAGACGGACAGTACATGCTCTCCAAAACCAAGGATGCCTTCCAGCTTGTGGGTATTCCCAAGGAAGGAAAAGATCTCGAAACGCTTGCTGCGCTCATCCGTGAGGCCAAGCGTGCCTGCGAGTTCGGATTTACGGCGACAGAATATGAGCGCGCAAAGGCAGACTATCTGAGTGGTCTGGAAAAGCAATATACCAACCGCAATAAAATAAAGAACGATGTATATGGCGATGACTACCGCGACCACTTCCTCGCCAACGAACCTATTCCTTCCATCGAAGATCTCTACCAAACCATGAACATGATTGTGCCCAACATTCCTGTACAGGCCATCAACATGGCTGTTCCGGAACTCATCAGTGCCACCGACACCAATCTGGTGGTATTGGAAATGGCCCAAGAGAAAGATGGAGTGGTTTATCCAACGGAGGCAACCATGAAACAGACGGTTGACAAGGCGCGTGCCGAACAACTGACCGCATACGTGGACAACGTGAAGGACGAACCTCTGATGACGCAGATGCCCCAAAAAGGAAAAATCAAGAAGGAAACAGAAAACAAGAAATTCGGTTACAAGGAACTGACTTTGTCGAACGGTGCAACCGTTATTCTGAAGAAAACCGATTTCAAGGATGACGAAATCCAAATGCAGGCATTCTCGAAGGGCGGGGAATCGCTCTACGGACCTGCCGACTATACTAATCTCAAGGTGTTCAACAACGTTATCGGCTTGAGCGGAATCGGAAACTTCTCAAGCAACGAATTGCAGAAAGCGCTTGCAGGAAAGAACTGCAACGTGGACCTCTCGCTGAGCAAGACACGCCAGTATGCAACGGGTGTAACCACACCGAAAGACCTTGAAACCATGATGCAGATGCTGCATCTCTATTTCACAAACATCAAGAAAGACGAGAAGCAGTTCCAGAACTTGATGACACAGCTGGACATGGCACTCAAGAACAAGAGCCTCTCTCCTGAAAGCGTATTTGGAGACTCGGTGGCAAACACCATCTACAAGCACAACCCGCGTTATACGAACCTGGAGATAAAAGACCTCAAGGACATCAACTACGACCGTATTTTGCAAATTGCCAAGGAGCGTTATCAGAACGCGGGACAGTTCACTTTCGTATTTGCAGGCAATTTCGACGAGGCAGTCATCCGTCCGCTCATCGAGCAGTACATTGCATCGCTGCCTTCGACCAAGACCAAGCCTGAAGACTTCAAGGACGTGCGCACATTGGCAACCGGCAAGATTCAGAACAAGTTCACCATCAAGACGGAATCGCCCAAATGTATCGCTTTGGAGAACTGGATGGCAAAGGCTCCCTATACGCTCGAAAACAGCATCAAGATTGATGTGGTAGGCCAGTTGCTTTCAATGGTTTATCTCAAGACTATCCGTGAAGAGGAAAGCGCAGCCTATTCGGTAGGCGCATCGGGAAGTTTCGACCGTAGCGGAAGGGATGCCATCATGCGCGTGCAGGCTTATTGTCCGATGAATCCCGACAAGGTGGATCTGGCTGTGAAACTGTTGCATCAAGGTATGGCGGAAACTGCCAAGAAAGTGGATGCAGACATGCTGAACAAGGTGAAGGAATACATGTTGAAGCAAGATGATGTAAATGCAAAGAGAAATGGACATTGGATCAACATCATCACGACACATAAAGAAGACGGTATTGACATGGAGAGCGACTATAAGAAAATTGTTTCCGGACTGACTCCCGAAAGCATCCAGGCATTCATGCAGAACATGCTGCTGTCAAGCGGAAACCTTGTTGAAATCATCATGTTGCCGCAACAATAATCAGATGTAGATGATTTTTCTGAAACGCTTCGTGCAGGCGTTTTAAGAAAGAAACGGAAACGGGGATGCCAAAAACAATGGGCATCCCCGTTTTTTCGATTCCTTCTTAATTTTTGTTGCAAAAAGCCTTGATCAACAAAAAATGAGTATCTTTGCACACATAATGAAGCAATCATTTTCCGATTTTGAAATTATGGCACCGGTAGGCTCGCGCGAAAGTCTTGTGGCAGCCATTCAGGCAGGTGCCGACTCTATCTATTTTGGCATAGAGAAGTTGAATATGCGTGCTCATTCTGCAAGCACATTCACCATTGACGATTTGCGTGAGATGGCTGCAACGTGCAGCGAACATGGCATCAAGACCTACCTCACCGTGAACACGATTATCTATGATGAGGACATTGCGTTGATGCGTGAGATTGTGGATGCTGCCAAGGCGGCAGGCATCTCGGCCGTTATTGCCAGCGATGTGGCCGTGATGTCTTATTGCAGCGAGGTGGGGCAAGAGGTGCACCTTTCCACACAATTGAACATATCTAACATCGAGGCACTGAAATTCTATGCTAAGTTTGCCGACGTGGTGGTGCTGGCCCGTGAACTGAACATGAAACAGGTGGCGGAAATCCACCGCCAGGCCATGGAACAGAAAATCTGCGGCCCTTCGGGAAAGCCTGTTCGCATAGAGATGTTCTGCCATGGGGCACTGTGCATGGCCATCAGTGGAAAATGCTACATGAGCCTGCACGATGTCAACCGCTCTGCCAACAGGGGAGAATGCGTGCAGATTTGCCGCCGCTCCTATACGGTGACAGACAATGAAACGGGCAACCAACTGGAGATAGACAACAAATATATCATGAGTCCCAAGGACTTGAAGACGGTGCGGTTCATCGACCAAATGATGAATGCCGGTGTGCGCGTCTTCAAGATTGAGGGCAGGGCGCGCGGCCCCGAATATGTATATACGGTTATCCGCTGCTACAAGGAAGCCATCAGAAGCGTGCTTGAAGACACTTTCACCGAACAGAAGAAGGACGAATGGGACGAACGGCTGGCCGCTGTCTTCAACCGTGGTTTCTGGGACGGCTACTACCAGGGACAAACCATGGGCGAGTGGACGAAGAACTATGGCAACAAAGCCACGGAGAAGAAGATGCTGGTGGGCAAGGTCATCAAGTATTTTTCCAAACTCGGTGTGGCGGAAATTGCCGTGGAAGCAAATGTACTTGACCTAAACGACAAAATGCTGATAACAGGGGTCACCACTGGCGTGATGTTCTTCAGGGCCACGGAGATACGCTACGACCTGCAGCCTGTGCAGCGTGCGGAAAAGGGTTGGCGCGTGTCGGTACCAGTACCCGCCAAGGTGAGGCCCAACGACAAGGTGTATAAACTGGTAAGTACAGACTTGGAAACATTTAAATAACAACAATTCAGTGTATGACGATTAATGAAATGCAAGACAGCGTGATTGAGGAGTTCTCCGATTTCACTGACTGGATGGACAAATATCAGTTGCTCATTGATTTGGGCAACGAACAGGTGGCATTGGACGAGAAATACAAAACGGAGAGCAATCTCATTGACGGTTGCCAGAGCCGCGTGTGGCTGCAGGCTGACTATGTGGATGGAAAAATACGGCTCACGGCAGAGAGCGATGCGCTGATCGTAAAGGGTATCATGGCACTGCTCATCCGTGTTCTGGACAACCATACGCCACAGGAAATATTGGATGCAGACCTTTATTTCATTGACGAAATCGGTCTGAAAGAGCATCTTTCGCCCACTCGTAGCAACGGTCTCTTGGCGATGATCAAGCAGATCAGACTGTATGCGCTGGCGTTCAAGACCAAGGAACAGGCATAGAATCTTTGTTGACTACACTATGTGCTGAAAGAGGGAAAAACTTTCTAAAAAAGTATAAATACTGGGTAAACAATAGGAAAAAGATGCGGAAACTACGGACAATAGAGATGCACCGCATGACAGTGGAGCAGTTTAAGGAATCAAGGAAAATGCCCCTTGTCGTGGTGCTTGATGATGTGAGGAGTATGTATAATGTGGGAAGTGTGTTCCGGTCGAGCGATGCTTTCCGCGTGGAGGCGGTGTATCTGTGCGGCATCACGGGAAGGCCGCCTCATGCAGAAATCCACAAAACGGCATTGGGAGCGGAAGACAGCGTGGACTGGAAATACTTTGCCACAGCACAGGAGGCGGTGGAAGTCCTGCACCATGACGGCTATTTTGTATATAGCATTGAACAAGTGGAAGGATCGACAAAACTGCAAGACTTGCAGTTGGACGGTGAAAGAAAATATGCCGTGATTTTCGGCAACGAGGTGAAAGGCGTTCACCAGAATGTGGTGGATATGAGTGATGGCTGTCTGGAGATACCGCAGTTTGGTACCAAGCATTCTTTGAACGTGTCGGTTACTGCCGGAATCGTGGTCTGGGAGTTTGCCCGCAAACAGTTGTAAAACACCGAATATTTCCGCCATGCATTTTCCGTGCATGCTCCTTTCATGTAAAAATTCATATAAAGAGAGGTAAAATAGGGATTTTCCCCATTACTTTAGGAAAAACTCCCTTTGTGTTCTCAAAGAGAATGCTTTTCTTTGCAACAAACATTAAACTTAATAAGGTATGAAAAAATTAGTTGTTTTGGCTGTCGTCAGTATTTTGGCCACATTGCCCATCCAAGCACAAAGCCGTTTCCGTAGCAATTCCTACAGCAGCAAGAGCAGAACGTTCGACAACGGCCGCCATCGCGGTTTCCACGGATTCCGCTACAACGATGTTTATTATGGATTCAGAATAGGCCCGTCATTTACCACAGTGAACAGCGATGACAAATATCTTGACGGTGGAACTACACAGACGGGACTGAACGTGGGGTTTGCTGCTGGCTTTGCCCTTGTCACCACTTCCCCATTGTATTTTGAGACAGGTCTCTATTACCATGAGAAAGGCGGGAAAGGAAATGCAGACGGTTCCAAGTTTACCTATAACCTCAATTATATGGAAATGCCGCTTGTGCTCAAATACATCTACGATGTAGCAGAGTTTTCTATTCAGCCCTATATGGGTGGCTATGTGGCTTGCGGTGTGGGTGGAAAGATCAAGGATTTCGGCAAGCGGCAAGCCTACGATTCCTTCTCGGACACTCCCTATTCATTCCGCCGCTTTGACGGTGGATTGAAGTTTGGCTGTGGAATGGCCTATGACATGTTCTATGTTGACCTGTCTTACGACTTGGGGTTGGCAAATGTCTGCCACGATGACTTTGACACCAGCAAGAACAGTGCGTTGAACCTGACTTTTGGCATTAATTTCTAATGCAATTGAACAGACCTCAGCCTGTTCAATTGTGATAACAAAGAGCCGCACCGATGGCAGTGCAGAATTGAGAGTATTTGGGAATGATGAAACGAACGCCAAATAGTTTCTCCATGGCAGGGAACACGATGTTGCAGCCCGGAAGCAAACTGAGATGGCCAATCATCACAAACTCCTTGATATCGCTGCCGAGAGAAGACAGAATGGTGGCGGAGCCGATGGTTTGCAGCACCATGCAAATGACTCCTGCCGCAATGTCTTCTTGTGTGGCATTGCTCTTCACATTGCCGAACAGCGATGCTGTGGCATCCAAGGGGAGGTTGGGCAGCGGGACGGCACTGATGTCGCCTATCTGTAGGTTGATGTTGGCAATATTGCCTTTCTCGGCCAAGGCCGCCACGTGTTTGATATCGTCGGTGTTGAGCAGCAAACGGGAAAGCCCCTGTAGCGTGCCGCCTCCAATGCCGATGCCGCCGATGTGTTGAATGTTCTTTTTGTCGCATTTCACAAACGAGGTACCTGTGCCCATGCTCACCACAATCATCTTGTCAAGATTCGTTTCAAAACGCGCTCCCAGTCCATCGGCCAAAAATTCTTCCGCCTTTTGGGTGGGCAGACCATAGATAGGTTTATTGATGTAAGCGCTTCCCACGCCCGTGAGCATTACCTGCTTCACGTCAGAAAGGCTTATCTTGTTGTCGTACAGATATTTCCCAAATGCTCCATAGAGCGATGTAATCGGATCGGTGGCCTTGATCCTGATGGGTGAAATTATCTCTCCCTGTCTCAGTCCCACAATTTTCGTGGTGCTGATTCCTACGTCTATTCCTATAACGATTTTATCACTTCGGTCTTGCTTTTCGTTTTCCATAATGTCTGGTGGTGATAGAATGAAGTTTATTTTATTGCTTGTCCATCCTTTGTAAGGATATTATGTCGGCAAAGGTAAATAATTAATGCTAAATATCCATGTTTTTTGATGGCTAATTAGAAAAACATCGGTAATTTTGCGCTATGATTAAAATGCGACACTATATATTCATGGTGCTTAGCCTAATGGGTTCGCTCGGTGCTATTGCCCAAAACGACCGCACTGACCATATCCACCCCGAAGATTTGGAAGTAGATATGAACAATCCTACTTTCGTGCCTATGGTGAAGGTAAGTAAGGTGATGCACGAAGGCGACAGCATCCAGTATCTGGAAATGAACAAGGTGTATGTGTTTCCCAAGCCTGTTTTCAAGAATGCCAAGCAGGAAGAGGCTTACAATCGCTTGGTGTATAATGTGAAAAAGGTGCTGCCCATTGCCAAGGAGGTCAACCGGATTATCATTGAAACGGTGGACTATATGAAGACGCTGCCCGACAAGAAAGCACGCGATCTGCACATGAAAAAGGTGGAAGAAAGTCTGAAAGAACAATATACCCCGAGAATGAAGAAACTGAGCTATTCTCAGGGCAAATTGCTCATCAAGTTGGTTTACCGCGAATGCAACAGTTCCGGCTACGAACTAATCCAGGCCTTTCTCGGTCCTTTTCGCGCCGGCATCTGGCAAGCCTTCGCATGGACCTTTGGTGCCAGTCTTGCCAAGAAATACGATCCCAACAGAATCGACCGCCTTACGGAGCGAATCGTGCTCCAGGTAGAAGCAGGACAATTGTAGTGTGCCGAGATTTTGAAAATTCGAATTCCGAACGCTTAGATAACAGTCTGGGGAAGGGGAAATATATCTGTAAAAAAGCGGATTTTCGTGAAAATATACTATCTTTGCAAGGTGTATATGTAATTGTAAGATGAAGACAGAAGATTTATACCGCATTTTCACGGAGCACCCACAAGTAACGACCGACAGCAGGGACTGTCCTTCCGGTTCCATTTTCTTTGCCTTGAAGGGCACTTCGTTTGATGGCAACGCTTATGCGGAAACGGCTCTTGAAAAGGGGTGTGCATACGCAGTGATAGACGAGAAGCAGTATGACAAGGAAGAAGACGGAAGGCTGATTCTTGTTGACGATTGTCTGAAAGCACTGCAGGACTTGGCACGCCATCACCGCCGCCAATTGGGGACGAAAATCATCGGCGTGACGGGTACAAACGGGAAAACGACCACCAAAGAACTGATTGCTGCCGTTTTGGCAGAAAAGTACAATGTGCTTTATACATCGGGCAACTTCAACAACCATATTGGAGTGCCCAAGACACTGCTCCGTCTTACACCTGAACATGAAATGGCTGTGGTGGAGATGGGAGCAAACCATCCTGGAGAGATCAAGATCCTGGCAAATATTGTGGAGCCGGATTTCGGTATTATTACCAATGTGGGAAAGGCTCATTTAGAGGGGTTCGGAAGTTTTGAGGGCGTTGTCAAGACCAAAGGCGAACTGTATGACTATCTCCGCACGAAAAAAGACGGTACGGTGTTCATTCACAACGAAAACGAATACCTTATGTCTATTGCCCACGGGCTGAAGCTCATCAGATACGGTTTGGCAAACCGAAACGACCTTTGTGCCCACGGGCGGATTATGGACTGTGCACCTTTCCTTACCTTCAAGTGGCGGCACGGGGCTGGCGAGTGGAACGAAGTGGAAACCCGCCTGATTGGCGACTATAATATCCACAATATGTTGGCAGCGGCCTGCATTGGTTTGACTTTCGGCATTTCACAGGAACAAATCAACCACGCCCTAAGTCACTATATTCCCCAGAACAACCGTTCGCAGTTGGACGTGACGGCTCACAACAAGTTGATTGTGGATGCATACAATGCCAACCCCACCAGTTTGGCAGCAGCGATAAAGAATTTTCGCAACATGGCCGTTGCTCCCAAGATGGCCATCATAGGCGATATGCGCGAACTGGGAGCAACAAGTCGCGAGGAGCATCAGCAGGTTGCCGATTTGCTCAAAGAGGCAAACATTGACAAGGTGTGGCTTGTTGGTGAAGAATTTGGCAAAACACAGAGTGGCTTTAGAAAATTCAAGGATGTGGAAGAAGTGAAGGCTGCCGTCCGGGAGGACTGCCCACAGGGATTCTACATACTGATAAAGGGTAGCAATGGCATGCGCCTTTCACAATTGCCGGAAAGTCTCTGAAATCGGTTTCCAGACAATTCGGGCGGTGCATCCGCAGAATGTTAGCATCTTCTTTCTTCTTCTGTGCATCCGCCACCACAAAGACAGACTGTCCCAGTGAACGATAATTTCACAGTGCTGGCAGTCATACAAAGAGCATCTAAGACCCAGACAACTGTCTGTCACAGGGCTGATTGCCTGCCCGGATGTCTCCATGACTGAAAATATTCCTCCAAAAGGAATGGGTTTCTCGGATTTTATTTGTATTTTTGCCATGTCAGTCGCTGAATTTGCTGTTATGTTTTGCGACATGAAGATTCGCGAAATGTTAATACATGATAAAATTCTGAGCAATCAAATGCTGCTCAAGTACTTATGTTAATTGTTAAATCAAAAAGTAGCGGAATTAAAGTACAATGAAAAAATTATTATTAGGCATCTGTTTCCTGCTTTGCTCGGTAGGCGTTTTTGCGATTCGCCCTTTGCCCAAAGCGAGACAAGTGGTGCAAAAAGATGGTACAACGATCACTGTTTTTGCACAAGGTGACGGCCGTGTGGCATTCTTTACCACGACAGACGGAAAAATTGTTGTAAAAGACCAACAAGACAATTTTTATTATGCAGTGATGGAAAACGACCGGCTCATGGCATCGCATTTACTGGCGCATGAACCAGAGAATCGCGGCAAGGAGGAAAGGAAATTTTTAGAGGAGCATCCTGTAGAGAAGCATTTGGCACAACTGAAAAGGATGGCAGCCCAACACAATCCTTCCTTGCCTGTTCCCCACAAAACAATTGTCGCCTCTACAGAAGACGGACTGGGAAAATACAACACGCCTTCCGAGGGGGCTGTGTCCAGTCTGGGAAAACTGACCGTTCCGGTCATCATGGTTGAATTCAGCGATACCAAGTTTGCAGAAACCACGACACAGGCAAAAATGACTCGTTTTTACAACGAAAAGGGCTACCGGGAGGAGGAATACTGTGTGGGATCTGTCAAGGACTATTTTGTTTCCCAAAGCCGAGGAATGTTCGAACCATCGTTCGACGTGGTGGCAAAGGTTACACTCAACAAAAGTTACAAAGACTATGGAGCCAACAATTCCTATGGTTTCGATTCGGATGTAGAAGGACTTGTGCGCGATGCCGTAGCGGCTGCCGTGAAAGAGGGAGTTGATTTCACCCCTTACAAAGACAAGCAGGGTGCTGTCCAACTGGTGAGCATACTCTATGCCGGAAGAGGTGAGGCCACCGAACCGCATACCACGGCCAACGAGAATTTGATATGGCCTTGCGAGGTAGATATCAATGAAAAAATGAGCGGCATATATTTCAATTCTTTTTTCGTAGGCAACGAACTTTTCGAGGACGGCACGCTTATGGGCATGGGCGTGTTCTGCCATGAGTTTGGGCATGCGCTGGGTCTTCCTGATTTCTATTGCACCGACTACAGTTATTACAAAGACGACCCATTCAGTTATTGGTCTATTATGGATGCTGGTGCATACGTCAATGACGGCCGTTCCCCAATAGGGTATACAGCCTATGAACGTTCCTATTTGGGTTGGCTTGACATTCGGGAAATAAACGGGGCACAATCGGTAACTCTTTATCCTGCAAAAATGAAGGACAAGGAAATGGCAGTACTCATCAGAAATCCGAAAGACAAAAAAGAATATTTTATTCTTGAAAACCGCCATCCGGATATATGGTATCCCCATACTGACAAAGAAGGCCATGTGTTTGGACAAGGACTGATGGTGAGCCACATTGCCTATGAACCGGTAGAGTGGATGCGCAATGTGCTGAACAACGTCCAGAATGGGAAACGTGCCCATATCATCACTGCCGACCAGTCGAGATTGCATTCAGGCGCTTCTCAGGAAAATCTTTTCGGCAATGGTGTTGACCAGATGGAGACTTTGCCTTTGTACGGACAGGGGAAGCTGGAAGCACCTTTCTATAGGGTCGTGAAGAATGAGGACGGCAGTGTGTCGTTCAATTTCATGGAGACCAATGGAAAGCCCGTCCCCTACCAGATAGGAGACGTGATGGAGACCGACAATGTTCAAATGGAATATTTGGGTGAGAAAGAATGGGCGGTGATAGCGAAAAAAGGCAGTGCCTATGCGGGTGAAGTGGTGTTGCCCGAGACATTTGAACGCGATGAGAAGGTTTACAAAGTGGCAGCAGTGGCATCTGGAGCATTCGCTTCGTGTCCCGATCTTCGGAAAGTTTTCATTCCGGCAGGGGTCAAACAAATTGCTCCCGATGCTTTCCGCCATAGTGCCCAAATCAGTTCCATAGAAGTGGACGAAAGCAATGCGGCTTATCAGAGCATAGGCGGAGTGCTGTTTACACGTAGTGATGCCTACGGGCTGGAAGACGTATCTTCCATAGAGGGAAAGGTTGCTTTCGACTTCAACGCCAATCCTTGGGGACTGCCGGTTTCGTCTAATTTTTCCGGACAAAACAATACGGGTAACATTCAGGCCCCTATCATTCAAGAAGGTGTCACCCTTGCTTTCGAGAATGGCAGCGTGCCGGCTCGCTTGTGGAAAGGAGCCTCTACTGTCACTCTGAGAACTTACAAGGGAGGAAAACTGATATTCTCTGTTCCGGATGGTTGCAAAATAAAAAACATCGAGTTTACTGCTCCCAAGTTCCATCTTACAGCATCGGAGGGAACGCTGACCGATAAAAAGTGGACTGGCGATTTGCAGTCGGTGGCTTTTCTTACAACTGACCCAACACAAATAACGAAAGTAGTCTTGAAGGTAACGGGGCTGCTGGTATCGGAATCGGCCATTCTTTATTACCCGGCAGGTCTTCCCGGAGCGTACAGTCTTCCTCAGGTGGTGACGCGCGTAGGCGATTTTGCCTTTGAAAGCACGTCATTGGAGTCGGTCAAACTTTCCAAGGCTCTTGCCCGCTTGGGCGACTGTTCCTTGAGTTCTCCGTCCTTGAGGCGAATTTACTCGCAGACAGCCAATCCTCCTGTTGCTCACGCTGATCCATTTGCCAATACCGATGCTGCAAACTGTGAAATCGTTCTCTTGAACGGGGGAACTGAGGCTTACAAGGCTGACGCATTCTGGGGGAAATTCTACCATATTATCAGTGGAATTGAACAGATTGCCGAAGAGTCTGTAGTCGGTACGGAGACCGGTGGATATTATTATGACCTGCAAGGGCGCAGAGTGGTGAGTCCCACCCGTGGCGTCTATATTTATAAAGGTAAGAAAGTGGTCAAATAGAAAAGTGACCACATGGCGATGAAAAGAATGAGATATAACATATAAGAAACTTTTATTCAACAAGCGCAATGAAAAAAATATTTGGATTATTATTGTTACTGCCCTTGCTGTTGGCAAGTGCATGTACGGATTTGGATGACGTGAACAACCAATTGGCAGACCATGAAAGACGTTTGCAACTTCTGGAAGAACTGGTAAGGCAGGCAAACGACAACATCAAGACACTTCAAGGACTGATAGAGGCGCAGGCGCAAAACTTGAGGGTAGTGTCGTGCGTTCCCACCAAGGATGGAACTGCCTACATTCTTACGTTTAATGACGGAACGGCCATTGTCGTGAAAAACGGTATCGACGGGAAAGCACCGGAGATAGGGGTGAAAACCGGAGAGGACGGAAAACTTTACTGGACAATCAACGGTGATTTTATGAGAAATGGGGACGGAAACCGGATTGCAGCCGAAGGAGTGGAAGGGGCAAAGCCCACATTGCGTGTCAATACAGACGGTTGCTGGGAAATGAGTGCGGACGGTGGAAAGACATGGATGACCATCACTGATGCAGAGGGAAAACCTGTAAAAGCAACTGGTGTTGAAAAGCCCGTTGATTTGACCATTACCGAAGACGAATATTCTGTCATCATCATTTACAACGGGCATGCTTTTGTTCTTCCCAAAGCTGGAAAAGGTGACATGGGACAGGAATATACTCAGGGCGAAGGCTCCTATTACGGCAACTGGTATTATCCGCATGCCGATGATGCCACCATTACGCTCTATGCAGGCGAGTTCGGTTCCGATGGAAAATGGAAGAAAGGGAAAAAACTCACCATGGGTATTTATATGCCTAAACTGCCCGACTACAACATTGCGTCGCCGCGATTGGCAGAAGGTGTCTATCAGGTAACTGCGGCAAGGACTCCAAGCCATCAATATGTGCCAATGCTCGTCAAAGAAGGGTCGAGCAACGAGGTATGGGGCATCTTCTACAACTCCGGCTTCTATATCGAAGACAATACAAGCGGAGAAACCGAGATAAAGACCATCAAGTCGGGGAAAGTAATCGTTACACACATGGGTGATAAGGAAAGAATCATCTTTGACTGTATTGATGGAGAAGGTCTTGAGTTCAAGGCATATTACTGGGGAAGTCTCAAACTGGAAAATAAAAATGACAACGATGTGGCGAAACCGGCACGGCCTTATAGCACGAACAAAAAGAATGTGACCCTGAACATTCCTGAGAATGCCATCACTGTGGCTCTCTTCATGAAGAATTATCTGTATGAGCAGTACAATTCTTGGGGATTCCAACTCAATGTGGATGCGAAGAAAGGCGACTATGTCACTTTTGAAATCCTGTCGGACAAGTCGTTCAAGAACAAGATACCTACCGGTACTTTCAACCTGAGTTTTGACGCTTCGTCGTCAACAGCTTTTCCTGCAGCTTTCAACTATGAAAGAGACATGCTATATTCATGGTATGGCAATTGCGATACCCGTACGGCAGAGGGAGCGTTCACAGAGTTGGGAGCACTCAGCGAGGGTACAATCACTATTGCCGAGGATGACGGCATCTACACGTTCAGCTTCAACTGTAAGGACGATGCTGGAAATACCTACAGCGGCCAGTGGAGAGGAGATGTGAAATTGCTTTCTGAGAACAATGCTCCTAAAAATGTATGGAAGAAATGCAAGAAGGGTTGAGGTCTGTCAAAACTTTTGGCAAGACTTCTGTACAGGTAGATAAGTAGATAAAAAAGGGGAGGGACTGCGCACGGTCTCTCCCTTTTAATCTATGCTTTGATTCTCTTAAATATTTTAGTTTAAAGAATCTGTCAATTCTGCACCAGCCTTGAATTTGGCAACTTTCTTCGCAGCAATCTTGATCTTCTGTTTGTTTGAAGGGTTGATTCCCTCGCGAGCCGGACGTTCATTAACGCTGAATGTACCGAATCCAATAAGCTGGACCTTATCTCCCTCTACAAGTGCTTCCTTGATGGCTGCAATGGTTGCATCAAGCGCTTTCTTGGCATCAGTTTTTGTCAATTCTGCACCAGCTGCGATCCTGTCGATCAGTTCTGTTTTGTTCATAATCCTTCTGTTTAAATGATTAATTTATTGTGTATTAAATGAATTTCTTCGCAAATATAACCTAAACAAATCATAAATCAAACAAAAACAAGAAAAAAATGTGGAAATGAGTGAAAAAAAACTCGCATTGGTGCTAATTTCATGGCCAATAACAGATATTTTTCGTATTTTTGCACCGATTATCAACAGTTTTACTTGATTTTGGAATATGCGTAATATACCCACGATAACAAAGAACTTGCTGATTATAAACGTATTGGTATTTGTTGCCACTTTTGTGTTTCAGCGAGTTGGTCTTGACCTTAACGATTTGTTGGGTCTACACTTTTTTCTTGCTCCCGATTTTCAGATTTATCAGTTGCTCACCTACATGTTTCTGCATGCCAGTATTGAGCATATTTTTTTCAACATGTTCGCTTTGTGGATGTTTGGCTGTGTGGTTGAAAATGTATGGGGACCAAAGAAATTTTTGTTCTATTATTTGTCCTGCGGAATTGGTGCGGGCATCATTCAGGAAATTGCACAGTTGGGTTCTTTTTACATGATTGCTACTACTCAGATACCTGAGGCCACTTTTTCCGATCTCGGCGTGATTGCCGCCAATTCGGCTGCTGTGTTGAATCTTTGGACTACGGTGGGTGCTTCCGGTGCCATTTATGCCGTCCTTTTGGCTTTCGGAATGATTTTCCCGAACGAGCGGATTTTCATATTTCCGCTTCCTGTCCCCATCAAGGCGAAATGGTTTGTGGGCTTCTACATTGTCATAGAATTGTTTTCTGCCCTTTCTACCACCAACGACAGCGTGGCACATTTCGCCCATCTCGGAGGTATGCTGTTCGGTTTCTTGATGATCCGCTACTGGAGAAATGCGCCCGCCCACGGAGGTTATGGGCATTCCAACGGACGGCAGTTTTTTGAAAATCTGCGCAACAATTGGGAAAAAAGGTCGAACCGGAAAGCGGACTCGTCACGCTTTGACCGTCATACGCACGGTGGAAACGACAACCTTTCCGGCATGGAATCGAGAGAGACGGATTGGGAATACAACGCCCGGAAGAAAGCGGAACAGGAAGAAATTGACCGGATCTTGGACAAGATTCGCAAAAGTGGTTATGACAGTCTGACGGATGCTGAAAAGAAAAAGTTGTTTGACAAACCGTAGTCGGTGAAGATGTCCTGACAAGGAATTGCCAATATGCTGATTAAACGACTAAAGACCTTTACTGTCAATATGATAGCCGGTGCCAACATTGCTACCGCCATCATGATGTTTCTGGTGGGTTATTCCGGACACATCAACCCTGCGCACCATCTCATCCTGTCCTCTGTGGGACTGGCTTTCCCGTTCTTCATCTTGTTGAACATGGGCTTTCTTCTTTTCTGGGTCGTTTTCCGCTGGAAATATGCGCTCATCTCATTCATCGGCTTTCTTGTGTGCTTCGTTCCCGTGCGCAGATATTGCCCGCTCAACCCTTCTGTAGAGCCGCCAAGGGATGCCATCAAAGTGCTTTCCTACAATGTCTGGCTGTTTGCCGGATGGGATGTTCATGATGGGGAGCGGGGGCCTATTCTGGAATATTTGCGGGCAAGCGATGCCGACATTATCTGTTTGCAAGAGGCGGAAATGAACGAGATAGACTATCGGAAAGTGAAAGAAGCCATGTCGCATTATGCCTACAGCGACACTTCCTTGTCCAAAAAAGGCAGCGATTGCCTGGCTCTGTATAGCAGATACCCCATTCTTAAAAAAGAACAAATCAAGTACGTTTCGGAAAACAACCACAGCGTGGCCCATTACCTGAAAGTGAACGGCGATACGGTCATAGTCATCAACAACCATTTGGAGTCAGTCGGTTTGTCTTCCGAGGTGAAAGAGGGATTCGACGAGATGGTGAGAGGAAGGGAAAACGGGGTGCAGAGAAAGCGTACTTCGCAGCTGCTGATAGGACAAATCGGTGCGGCTGCCGGAAGGCGGGCATCCCAAGCGGAAGCCGTGGCCAATTATGTTCGCAACCACCGACAATACGGCATTATCCTGTGCGGCGATTTCAACGACAGTCCCATATCCTACGCCTATTCAACCATTGCCGGTACCTTGACCGATTGTTTCGTGGAGACAGGCTGCGGACCCGGTTTTTCTTATCATCACAATTCCATGCACGTGAGGATAGACCATATCATGTGTTCGGACAACTTTACGCCGTATAACTGCAAAGTAGATAGCAAAATAGATGCCAGCGACCATTACCCCATCTACTGTTGGTTGAAAAAGAAGTAGAAATCGTGAAAAAACAAATAAAAACAGCCGTTAAATTTCTTGAAATGTGGAAAAATATGTATCTTTGCACGCTAATATACTGCATATCATAAGGGTTGTTTCTATGGGCGTGAAATCAATCCCTTGAATAAAAAAAGAGAAATCATAAATTAAAAACATAATAAAATGCAAAACAAAGGTATCGTAATTTCTACTGCCATCCTCCTGACGTTGGCAAGCCTCTTTTACCTGAGCTTTTCGGTAGCCACAAGCTATTACGACAGTCAGGCTGCAAAGCTGAAAGACCCTATTGCACAGCAGGAGTACAAAGACTCTGTGAAATATCTGGGAATCTATTCTTATCAGAAGTGCTTGGAAACTCAGATTGGTTTGGGTCTTGACTTGAAGGGTGGTATGAATGTCATCCTCGAAATCAGCGTGCCCGATGTTGTGGAAGTTTTGGCCGACCACAAAACCGATGAAGCTTTCAGAAAATCAATGGAGCAGGCCAGAAAAGAAGAGGAGACAAGTCAAAGTGATTTCATCTCATTGTTCATCAATGCTTATCACAAGAATGCACCGGGACACCGCCTTGCAGAAATCTTTGCCACACAGCAACTCAAGGGCAAGGTAAGCACCCAGAGCAGCGACAAGGAGGTTGAATCTGCAATCCGTGAAGAGGTGCAGTCGGCCATCGACAACTCGTTCAATGTGGTTCGCAGCCGTATCGACAAGTTCGGTGTCGTTCAGCCCAACATTCAGAAGTTAGAGGGGCAGGAAGGCCGCATCATGGTTGAAATGCCAGGCATCCGCGAACCGGAGCGTATTCGTAAATTGCTTCAGGGCTCTGCCAATCTTGAGTTCTGGGAAACCTACAACAGTCAGGAAATTACTCCCTATCTCACTCAGTTGGATCAGCGGCTTGCAGGAAATTCTACCGAAGAAACCGTGAGCGATACGGCTACCCAGGCAAAGACCGAGCCAGCCGGACAGAAAACAGAAGCAAAGCCTAAATTTGAAATCAAGAAAAAGGATGCGAAAGGCGCAGGAATGGCAGCGGCAACCAGTGGTCAAACAAAACTGGAGGCTGCCAAGAAACAGCATCCGTTGCTGGCCGTTTTGCAGTTGGCGCCACAAGGTTCTCTCAGCATCGTGGGTTACGCCAACGTGCGCGATACAGCAGCAGTCAACAAGGCCATTTGTTCTGAAATGGCCAAGCAAGTTCTTCCTTCCGACCTGAAGCTCTGTTGGGGTGCAATGCCCGCCGATGGAATCGGTGCCAAGAACGTGTTCGAGTTGTATGCGCTGAAAACAACAGGCACAAATGGCCGTGCTCCATTGGAAGGCGATGTGATTACCGATGCCAAAGACGAGTTCCACCAGGTAACCGGCCGTCCGATAGTCAGTATGCAGATGAATTCTGACGGTGCCCGCCGTTGGGCGACCCTCACCAAGGCCAATGTGGGAAAGGCCATCGCCATCGTTCTCGACGGTGTGGTTTATTCCGCTCCTGCCGTTAACGGTGAAATCTCTGGAGGCAATTCCGAAATCTCCGGTAACTTCACCGTTGAATCCACCAAGGACTTGGCAAATACATTGAAGTCTGGACGTATGCCTGCACCTGCACGTATCGTACAGGAAGAAGTGGTTGGTCCTACGCTCGGTGCACAGTCTATCCAGCAGGGAATCGTTTCATTTGTCATCGCTTTCGTCCTGCTGATGATTTACATGCTGGTGATGTATGATGTCATTCCGGGTATGATGGCCAACTTGGCATTGATTGTCAACCTGTTCTTCACTCTCGGTATTCTCACATCGTTCCAGGCGGCTCTCACCATGTCGGGTCTTGCCGGTATGGTACTCTCGCTTGGTACGGCGGTGGATGCCAACGTGCTTATCTATGAGCGCATCAAGGAAGAACTGAAAGGAGGAAAAGCCCTGAAGCAGGCACTTGCAGAGGGCTACCGCAATGCGTTCTCGGCTATCTTCGACTCCAACTTGACCTCCGTAATCACAGGTGTCATCCTGCTTGTATTCGGAACAGGTCCTATCCGCGGTTTCGCCACCACATGGATTATCGGTATCTTCTGTTCATTCTTTACAGCCGTATTCCTTACCCGTCTTGTGTATGAGAACCGTTTGGGCAAGGACAAATGGCTGAAACAAAATTTCACAACCCGTTTTTCTCGCAACCTTATGCAGAACATGAAAGTTCCGTTCATGACATTCTACAAGAAGACATTCGTGGTGGTTGCGGTGGCTGTGGTTGTCTTCTGTATCAGTTTCTTGGTTCGCGGCTTGAGCAAGAGTATTGATTTCACAGGTGGACGCAATTATGTGGTTACATTCGAAAAGGCTGTTGAGCCTGAACAGATTCGTGGCATCGTGGCCAACGCATTCCCCGGTACAAACACAGGTGCCTTGGCATTGGGAACCGACCACAAGACCATCCGTATCTCTACTAACTATAAGATTGAGAGCAACAGCCCCACGGCCGATGACGAAGCAGAAACCATTCTTTACAATGCCTTGAAAAAGGCCAACCTGGTTTCTCAGGAGAGTGTGGACGATTTCAAGAATCCGGACATTCGCCAGGGTGGTTCTATCATCAGCAGTACAAAGGTGGGGCCGTCTGTGGCTAAGGATATCACTTATGGTGCTATCATTAGCGTCCTCATCGCCTTGGTTGCCATCTTCCTCTACATCCTGCTCCGTTTCCGCAACGTGGCTTTCTCTGTAGGTTCTGTGGTGGCACTGGCCGTCGATACACTGATAGTATTGGGCATTTATTCACTCTGTTGGGGATGGATGCCGTTCTCACTCGAAATCGACCAGACATTTATCGGTGCAATCCTTACTGTGATTGGTTATTCCATCAACGACAAGGTGGTTGTGTTCGACCGCATCCGTGAGAACTTCCAACTCCATCCGAAACAAGACAAGCGTTCGTTGTTCAATGAAAGTATCAACCAGACGCTTACGCGTACCATCAACACTTCTATGTCAACGCTCATCGTGCTTCTCTGTATCCTCTTTCTTGGAGGTGAGAGCATCCGCAGTTTTGCATTTGCCATGACGCTCGGTGTTGTCTTTGGTACACTGTCTTCCATCTTCATTGCATCGCCTGTGGCTTATCTAACCATGAGCCGCAAGGGCGAAAATAAAGAATAATCCCTGTTTCCCGCTCTGCGAGAGTGGGGAAATGGAAATGGTGATTCTTCACCTATATTTATATATAGGACAATCCCTGCAAATGAACAAATCGTTTGCAGGGATTGTTTTTTTCGTAGAAGAGGTTCGTTTCGTTTGTCTGTTTCAAAACTTTTTTCTATCTTCGCGACAACAATCGTAAAATATTTGTAAAAAGACAGATAGGCATGAACAATATCAAGGAACGTTTGGAGGCGTTGCGCCAGGTGATGCGCCGCGAAAAACTCAGTGCGTTTATTTTTCCCAGTACAGACCCGCACCATGGCGAATACGTACCCGACCACTGGAAAAGTAGGGAATGGATTTCCGGATTCAACGGCTCGGCAGGCACAGCCGTGGTGACCCTTGACAAGGCCGCTCTGTGGACGGACTCACGCTATTTTATTGCAGCCATAGAACAATTGGCAGGTACAGGTTTTGAACTGATGAAAGAGCGCGTGCCCGGAACGCCAACCATTTCGGAATGGTTGGGAAAGGTGCTGCGCGAAGTGAAATCTCCCGAAGTGGGCATCGACGGCATGGTAAGCTCCGCTGCCGATGTTCAGGCATTGATGGCGGAATTGCGCCATGAAGGAGGCATCACTCTGCGAACCAACTTCGACCCTTTGACAACAATATGGAATAACCGTCCTGTCATTTCCAAGGACAAAGTGTTCCTTCAGCCGCTAGGGCTGGCAGGAGAGTCGTGCCGCGAAAAGTTGGGCCGTATCCGTCAGCAATTGCGCAAGCAGCACGCTGACGGTATGTTGGTGACTTCGCTCGACGACATCGCATGGACTCTCAACATGCGAGGCAGCGATGTGCATTGCAATCCTGTGTTTGTTGCTTACCTGCTCATTTCCACCACCAAAGCCACCCTGTTTATCGATCCGGACAAACTGACCGACGACCTACGCGCCTATCTCCGGGTCGAGGGGGTTGAGACCGACCACTATGGCATGGTGGAAAAAGGGTTGAAAGACTATTTTGAATATAATATTCTTTTAGATGCCAACGAGGTAAACTATACGTTGTTCAAGACCATCGGCCGAGAAGTCGTGTCGGGTGAATCTCCCGTAAAACGTATGAAAGCTGTAAAAAACGAGTCGGAAATCAAAGGCTTCAGGCAGGCCATGCTGAAAGACGGCATCGCCATGGCAAAGTTCCTAAAATGGCTGAAACCGGCCGTTGAGAAAGGTGGACAGACGGAAATCACCGTAACGGACAAATTGGAAAGTCTCCGTGCCCAGCAGCCGTTGTTCAGGGGCACCTCGTTCGATACCATTGCCGGCTATCAGGCTCATGGTGCCATCGTGCACTATGAGGCAACTCCCGCCACCGATGCACCGCTGAAACCAGAGGGCTTCCTGTTGCTCGATTCGGGCGCGCAATACCAGGACGGAACCACCGACATTACCCGCACCATCGCCTTGGGTCGTCTCACAGACGAGCAACGCCACATCTACACGTTGGTGCTGAAAGGCCACATCCAGCTGAGCATGCTCAAGTTTCCTGCTGGGGCAAGCGGTACGCAACTGGATGTCATGGCTCGCAAGGATATGTGGCGAGAGGGACTGAACTATCTGCATGGGACGGGTCACGGTGTGGGGGCATTCCTCAATGTGCATGAGGGGCCGCACCAGATTCGTATGGAATACAAGCCCATGCCATTGGCCGCAGGCATGACCGTTACCAACGAGCCGGGTATCTACCTTGAGGGGAAATTCGGCGTGCGCATTGAGAATACGCTCCTGATGATGCCCTACAAGCAGACTGCTTTCGGCGAATTTCTGCAGTTTGACCCACTCACGCTCTGTCCTATCGACAAAGAACCGATAGACCGGAACATGATGACAGCAGAGGAAGTGGCTTGGCTGAACGATTATCACCGACGGGTATATGAAATGCTTGCGCCCCATCTTGACGAGGAGGAGCAGGCTTGGTTGGAAGAGGCTTGCGCCGCCTTATGAAGTGACGGGAAAACTTCCACTGTCAACAAGAAATAATTCTGGGCTGACGGTGGCAGGGGTGTTAAATTTCTTCCAAAGCACAGTACTGGTAATCGCGTACCATGCGCCATAGGAACGTTTCGTCCGAGCGTTCCCGTGGCGTTTTTATTTGCAGCGTTTCTTGCACCTTTTGCGCCAAGGCGTGAACGCGTGGGTCGTGCTCGTCCAGTTCCAGCGTCTTGCTGATGAGGTTGACTTGTTCCAACGACAAATCGGAGGCCTGCGGATAAACGGGGCGATAACTGCGGCTCAAATGGGCGAACTCGTCGAGGCTTACCTGGATACGGCTGTAACTGTTCAGTTTGATGACCATCGTTCCGGCGGCAATGTCGCCCAAACGTTGGTTGTTGCGGTTGATGAGCATCACCAGAATGCCGATGAAACTAAGTGCCGGGCCATCGGCAATGAACAGTATCCAGCGCAGTAGACAGGTACCGATGCCCGGTGTAGAGCCGTCGGTTTTCACCACCCTTGTCTTCATCAGTTTTTTGCCGATGCTCTGTCCGTGGTTGAAAATCTCGCACAACAGCGAATACAAGAGTGCAGGAAGAAGAATCACTACATAAACAATGATGGAGGACAGCTGCGACTCGTAAGTCCCTTCCACATAGTTGGTGAAGAGATAAAGCAGGGAGTAAAGATAAATACCCTGTGCCAGCCAGTCGATGGCTTGTGCCACAATGCGGTCGCCCACGCTTGCCGGCGTTTGGCTGATCTGTACATACTGCCCCGTAATGATATTCGATTGAGCCATGAAAACACGATTGTCATTTAACTGTCTGCAAACTTACACAAAATATCCGGTTTACGCAAAAAAAACACCTCTCCACACAACAGTAACCCATCTATTTTGTATGCCCTTCTCTTCTGCTCATGCCCATGCCCGGTCTCTCCTGTTGCAACCATTGAGAATCTGCCGGTGAATCGAATAAATTCAGGGTCACAGTGGCAGCATGTTTGGCTTACCCAATCTGCTTCCGCTATCGGTTCACCAACATGAAGTCTGACAATCTCCGTTCGAGGATGTAAATAACGTGAGTTCGGTAAATTTAGAATAAAGTAAGCTGTGTATCTAAAGTCCTTTGTACATTGATACACGGCTTCTTTGGAAATAGGCAATATGCCGCAATGGCATCCAGCAAGTTGACGATGAAATTGTCAAAGCATCGGTGTCTGGAATGCTCTACCTGTGCAATGTTCTTCAGCTCGTCATTCACGGTTTCAATGATA